>NZ_CP013141.1:5142339-5178818 GCF_001442535.1 Lysobacter antibioticus
GTACGCGCGGCCATGCGCTGTTTCATCTGTTCCAGCGCGGCGTCGAACGCCGCCTGCTGATTCATATCGAGCTTGAGCGCTTGAGCCACCCGCGGCAGGTCGCCGCTGAGGCCGCCGCGCGCGCCGCCGCCCGGACCGTTCGCCGCACCGGCGCCGGCCGCATCGTCGGCCGGCTTGTAGCGCAGCGCGGCGTTGCTGACCCGCAGCACGTCGTCGCGGCGGCTGACCTCGATCTCTGCGTTGGCGGTCATGCCCGGCAGCAGCACGCCATCGACGTTGTCGACCGAAACCACGACCGGATAGGTGATGACGTTGCTGGTGTTGGTCGCCGACAGCCGCACTTGCTGCACGGCGCCGCGGAATTGGCGATCGGGAAAGGAATCGACGGTGAAGTTGACGCTCTGGCCCGGCTTGACCTGGCCGATGTCGGCTTCGTCGATGGCCAGCACGATCTCCATCTTCGACAGGTCTTCGGCGATCTGGAACAGCACCGGCGACTGCAGGCTCGCGGCCACGGTCTGGCCGGGCTCGATGCTGCGCGTCAGCACCACGCCGTCGACCGGCGCGCGAATCACCGTGCGCTGCAGGTTGAGGCGCGAGGTCTGGGTCGAAGCGATCTGCTGATTGATCTGGGCTTCGGCGCCGGCCAGTTGAGCGCGGGCCTGGTCGCGCGCGGCGCGGGCCAGGTCGGCGTCGCTGCGCGCGACGAGTTGGTTCTTGGCCAGTTCCGACTTGCGCTGATAATCGAGCTCGGCGTTGCGCAAGGTCGCCTGCGCGGTGGCGAGGCCGGCGCGGGCGTTGCTGACCTGGGCCGAGCCCTGGGCGATCTGGGCCTCATAGGTACTGGGATCGATGCGCGCGATCACTTGGCCCTTGGTCACCCGGTCGTTGTAGTCGGCCAGCACGTCGGTGACTTGGCCGGAGATCTGGCTGCCGACGTCGACGGTCGAGATCGCCGAGAGCGCGCCGGTGGCCGAGATCGCGACGCGGATGTCGCCGCGTTCGACCTTGGCGGTGCGGTAGGCGCCCGCGGCGTCCTCGGCATTGCGCTGACGGTAGTAAGTCCAGGCGCCGCCGGCCACGGCCAGCGCCACCGCCGCGACGACGATGCGCTTGGGCCACGGCGATTTGCGGCGCCCGTTGTTTTTCGTCGCGGGTGAGGTCGGCTTGGCTGCGCTCATGGGACTCGGATCGTGGGCTATGGAGGCGCGAACGCGCGTGGCTGAATGCGGTTGACAGCGCTCGCTGCATTGACCGCATCGGGCACGAACGGTTCAGTTTCGGCTATCGCCGCATGCCAGCTCAGCGAACGTCCGGCGACAGGCGATTCTGCACAGGGATTCGCCAGGGTGCGAAAGCGTCGCAGCCGGCGGCCAGGCTCAAGCGCCGGGTCGGCGCGGTAGCGGCGGCATGTGGGTGCTCAGGGTGGCGCTGCCGGGGCGGAAGCGGATCACCGCGGTGGTGCCCTGCTCGGGCGCGCTGGTCAGGGTGACCGGCCAGCCGAAGCGTTCGCCGAGCCGGCGCACGATCGACAGGCCCATGCCCTTGCCGTCGCCGACCGAGAAGTCGGCGCGGTAGAACGGGGTGAAGGCCTTGGTCAGGGTTTCCACCGACATGCCGATGCCGGTGTCGCGGATCTCGATGCTGTCGCGGCTCAGGCGCACGTCGATGCGGCCCTGGTCGGTGAAGCGCACCGCATTGCTGAGCAGGTTGCCGACCATGACCCCGAGCGCGTGCGGCGGCGCGGTCAGGCGCGGCCCGCCCTCGTCGTAGAGGTGCAGCTCGACCGGTTTGCCGTTGAGCAAGGGCAGGATCCGCTCCATCTCGTTGTCGACGATGTCGCGGACCAGGAAATCTTCGGACTGCGGCTCGACGTCGGACTCGCGCGCCAGGATCAGGAAGGCGTCGATCACCGCCTCCATGTCGCGCCCGGCGCGTTGCACGCGCAACAGCGAGCGTTGCGCGCGCAGAGGCGTGTCAGGATCGGCCAGCATCAGGTCGGTGGCGACCCGGATCACCGTCAACGGCGTGCGCAGTTCATGGCTGGCGTCGCGGGTGAAGTCGCGCTCGCGCTCGACGAAGTCGCTGACTCGTTCGGCCAGGCCGCTGAGCGAGCTCGACAAGCGGCGCACTTCGCTGCCGGGGTCGTAGGGGAATTTGATCGGCTCGATCAGGCTGGTGTCGGGATCGCGCGGGTCCCACTGCGAGACCACGTTGGCCAGCCAGCTCACAGGCGAGACCAGTCGCTTCGAGGTGCGGTAGGTATGCCAGGAAATCAGATACGTGGTCAGCAACGACAGCAGCAGCGAGAACAGGCCGGTGTAGAGGATCGCCTCGTCGATCAGCTCGGTGGCGTAGATCATGTAGAAGGTGCCGGGCTCGCGCCGGTCCACCAGCACCACCCGGCCGCCGCCGGGCAGATTGTGCAGGCCCGAGTCGACCCCGCGGATCACCATCGGCAATAGCGAGTCGCTGGCGCCGGTGGGGACGAAATGGCCGCGCGTGGTCGAGGTGCGCGGCAACGGATAGTTGGGGTCGCGGATGCGCCCGGCCCAGTAGTCGTCGGCCTCGCGCTGCATGCGCTGTTCCAGCACCACGTGGCGCACCGCGAGTCCCGCCAGGAGGATGCCCAGCGTGATCGCGATGCTGCCGATCAAGGCTTGCAGAATGAACGCAAGCTTGATCTTGCGCGGTAGCCCCTGCGGCATGGTCGCGGCCGGTCAGTCCGGCGGCTGGGAAATGTCTGCCACCCGGTAGCCGGCGCTCTGCACGGTATGCAAAAGCTGCTTGTCGAACGGCTTGTCGATGGTCTTGCGCAGGTTGTACAGATGGCTGCGCAAGGTATCGGAATCCGGCAAACCGTTGCCCCAGATCTCGCGCTCGATCTCCTGGCGGCTGACCACGCGCGGCGATTCGCGCATCAGGATGGTCAACAGGCGCAAGCCGATCGGCGAGAGCTGCAACTCGCTGCCGCCGCGGGTGACCCGCAGGCTGGCCGGGTCGAGCACCAGGTCGGCGACCTTGAGCACCTCGCCGCCGACCTGGCGGCGCTCGCGCCGGATCAGGGCGCGCAAGCGCGCTTCCAGTTCCTGGATCGCGAAAGGCTTGGTCAGGTAGTCGTCGGCGCCGGCGCTCAAACCGGTGAGCTTCTCGTCGAGCGTGTCGCGTGCGGTCAGCATCAGCACCGGCGTGGACTTGCGGGCCTCTTCGCGCAGCTTCTTGCAGACCTCGATGCCGTCCATGCGCGGCAGCATCAGGTCCAGGACGATCACGTCGTAACTGTTCTCGGTGGCAAGGCGGTAACCGTCGAGACCATCGGCCGCGTAATCGACCTCGAAGCCGCGGCTTTCGAGGTACTCGCCGACCATTTCGGAGATATTGCGGTTGTCTTCGACGATCAGGACCAGCCCCCCGTCTCTCGTACCCTGCATGCAGCCTCTCCATTCCTTCAGTTTTGTGAAGGTTGCCCTCGCCAAGGTGGACGGCCCGTGAAGACCCTGGCTACGCTGACCGCCCACTCCATCACGAAACGTCCCGATGCTCGCCGAACGCCTCTACCCGATCCTGCTTTTGCTCGGCTCGAACATCTTCATGACGTTCGCCTGGTACGGCCATCTCAAGTACAAGTCTTCGCCGTTGATGATCGCGATCGCGGTCAGCTGGGGCATCGCCCTGTTCGAATACTGCCTGCAGGTGCCGGCCAACCGCCTCGGCAGCGCGGTGTACTCGGCGCCGCAGCTCAAGGGCATGCAGGAGGTCATCACCCTGCTGGTGTTCGCAGGCTTCTCGGCCTGGTACCTCGGTGAGCCGCTGAAGTGGAACCACTGGGCCGGGTTCGGCCTGATCGTGGTCGCGGCCTGGCTGATCTTCCTGGATTGATTTCCTGGATTGATTTCCTGGATTGATTTTCCGGGATTGAGCTTCCTGGATTGACCTTCCTGCATCGATTTTCCCGGATCTAGCGCGGCGCAGCCGACCCGATCAAGGCCCGCACAGGGACTCGACCTCGACCTCGCGCTGCCAGCGCTGACCACGGACAGTCACCGTCAGATGGCCCTTCCAGCGGGTGAGGGTGCTGGCGTCGTCCATCGCCGCGCGCGCCTGCGCCGCTGGCAGCCGGGTCCAGCGCCCGTCTTCCTCGACCGACAGGCTCGGCACGCCGAGGCGCAGCTCGGCCGAAAGCTCCGCGCCGGCCTCGGACCAGCGCAGGGTCTCGCCGCGCTGCCGCTGCAGGGTCGCCGTTTCGATATCCGAATGCGGACCCTCGCGGCGCAAGGCATGGGGCTGGCCGCCGATGGACAAATGCAACGCCGGCCAGGCTTCGAGCGCCGAGCTTTCATCGTCGCGGCTGCGCCACACCGTTGCCAGCGCGGAGCCGCCCTGGGCCGATCCGGCTCCGGCGAGGTACACGTGGACGATGGGGCAGGTCTTGCTGTCCATGCTTTCACTGAGCCATGGCGACACGCGCATCGGCACATCGGGCTTCGCGGCGCTCGCTGCCGACACCAGGCCCGGCCACGACAGCGCCAGGCAGCACAGAGCGATCTTGGAATTCACGAGGTTTCGTCCTTGAGTGAGTGGGCGCGGCACCGATTATCGGCGCCGCGTCGGCGGAGCAGTCGCAACGGATCGCTAGAACTTGATCTTGCCGGTGAGGATGTCCTTGAACATCACCCAATCGCCGACGAAGGAATACAGCGGGTGCTTGAAGGTGGCCGGACGATTCTTCTCGAAGAAGAAATGCCCGACCCAGGCGAAACCGTAGCCGCACAACAGCGCCGCCAGCAGCAGCCAGGGTCGGCCTTGGGTCAAGGCCAGCGCGAGCAGCACCAGCACGCCGCAGCTACCGATGAAGTGCAGGCGCCGGCTGGTGCGGTTGCTGTGTTCGCTCAGATAGAACGGATAGAACTCGCGGAAACTCGCAAAACGGTTCGCCATGTCCCTGCCCTCGCCTGATCGCCTCGCATCGCTCAATCGGCGGCCTTCGTCGCATCGCCGCCGAACATGCCCCGCGCCTTCAGCACCGTGCGCTTCTTGACCTCGAACAACTCGCCAACCGGGCTGCCGGTCAGACAATACGCTTTGTCGCCGTCGATGCGGAAATGCTCGCGCGCGAACAGCTTGCGCCGGTCCTTGCTGGACCACTCAGGCTTCAGCGGATGGTAGGCATCGCTGCTCCATGGCATCGGCTTGGCCTCGGCGATGCCCAGGCGGTCCCGGACGTCGCGCTCGCCGACCGGTCCGCAGCCGAACCAGGCGCCGGACGCAGTGTGGAACACCGGATAGAACTGATATTTCTGATGGTAAAACCGGTTACCGTCGCGCGATACGAACAGCAAGGCATGGGGAAAGCGCGAGAACGGCGGCACACCGTAATGGTCGTAGGCCTCGAACTCGATCGTATCCCCGTCGTACTCGCCATAGACGAGCTGCTCGACCCGATACCTGGCCTTGAAAACGGCGTCCATGAGGATGACGTTCTTCTCGCGTACGGGTTCGAACTGCTCGACCGACAGCTTCTCGCCGACGAAGACGATCAGGTTTTCCTGCGCCGCCGCTTCGATGGAGAAACCGGCGGCGAACACGCAGGCCAGCGACCACTGGCGTATACGACGATGCATGGCAGTCCCTCGCTCATCGGTCCTGCACGCATCCTGCCGCGCCGCTCGCGGCGCCGCAAGTCAGCCCACAGTCTCGATCGCGCGACGCAGATGCGCCGCGAAGCGAACGCCGCGCTCAGGACTCGCCGCGTTCGGCGCGCTTGCTCTTGTCCCAGTACGCGTCCTGGCCTTCCAGCGGCAACTCCGCCAGGGCCAGGCCGTCTTGCGCGGCCAGGGTTTCCATCGCGCGGAAACGGCGCTCGAACTTGAGGTTGGCGCGGCGCAGCGCGGCCCCGACGTCGACCTTGCCGTGACGGGCCAGGTTGGCGCAGACGAACAGCACGTCGCCGATCTCGTCCTCGAGGCGGTCGTGCGCGGCCGCATCGTCGGGCGCGGCCGCGACCGCGGCGAACTCGGCGCGGACTTCCTCGATTTCCTCGTGCAGCTTGGCGATCACCGGGCTCACGTCGGGCCAGTCGAAACCGACCGCGGCCGCGCGCTTTTGCAGTTTCACCGCCCGCTGCCACTCGGGCAGGCCGCGGGCGATGCCGGCCAGCGCCGAGGTGTCGACCTCGCCCGCCGCCTCGCGCTCACGGCGCTTCTGTTCTTCCCAGGCCACGGTCTGGGCCTCGACGTCTTCGACGCTGGCGTCGCCGAACACGTGCGGATGACGGCGCACCATCTTGTCGCTGATCGCCGCGACCACATCGTCGAAAGCGAACGCGCCCTGCTCCTCGGCCATGCGCGCGTGAAACACGACCTGCAGCAGCAGATCGCCGAGTTCGTCCTTCAGCGAGACCAGGTCCTTGCGGTCGATGGCGTCGGCGACTTCGTAGGCTTCCTCGATCGTGTACGGCGCGATCGAGGCGAAGTCCTGCTCGATGTCCCAGGGGCAACCGCTGTCGCGATCGCGCAGGCGCGCCATGATCGTCAACAGCCCGGCGATGCCCGGCGGCAGGTTCAGCACTTCAGCCATCGAGCCACTCCTTCCACGGCAGCGCGGGATCGCCCACGGCGACGAAATCGCCGTTGAGGATGTCGGCGCGTTGGTTGTATCGGAACGGCCGACCCTGCGGATCGAACACGGCGCCGCCCGCGGCTTCGAGCACGCACTGGCCGGCGGCGGTGTCCCATTCGCTGGTCGGGCCGAAACGCGGGTACAGATCCAGACCGCCCTCGGCGATCCGGCAGAATTTCAACGACGAGCCCAGGCTGAGCATGGCGATGCCGCCGGGCGCTTCGCGTTGCAGGCGCGCCATCGCACGATCGGCGCGGTCGCTGTGGAACGAGCGGCTGGCCGCGACCCGCAGCGGTTGCGCCGCCGGTGCGCGCACCCGCACTTCGCGCTCGTCGTCGCCGTCGCGCCGGTAGGCGCGGCCGCCGCGCTGGGCATGCCACAGCGCGCCGCCGACCGGCGCCTGGATCAGGCCGAACACCGGTTCGCCGTGGTCGATCAGGGCCAGGTTGACCGAGAACTCGCCGTTGCGCTTGACGAATTCGCGGGTGCCGTCGAGCGGGTCGACCAGCCACAGGCGCGACCATTCGCGACGCTGCTCGAAGCTGACCTCGTGCGCGGATTCCTCCGACAGCACCGGGATGTCCGGAGTCAGGCGGGCGAGCCCGTCGACGATGATGTGGTGCGCAGCCATGTCGGCGGCGGTGACCGGCGAGGCGTCGGCCTTGCGTTCGACCGCGAACTCGCCGTCGTAGACGGTCAGGATCGCCGCCGCCGCGGCGCGGGCGATCGCGATCGCGCCTTCGATCTGTTCCGGGCTGAGCAGGGCTTGTCTCACAGGGGCTGCGCTCACGCTTGCGACTCCGGGTGCGGCTCGCCGTTGCGCAGCCATTCGCGAGCGATGAACAGCGCGGCGATGCTGCGGCCTTCGGAGAAATCCTCGCGCAGGATCAACTCGTGCAGGTCGTCGAGTTTCCACGGCACCACTTCGAGCTCTTCGGGTTCGTCGCCGGGCAGGCGCTCGGGATAGAGATCGCGCGCCAGCACCAGATGCGCCTGATGGCTCATGTAGGTCGGTGCGAGGGTCAGCGAGCGCAGCACGGTCAACGAACGCGCGCCATAGCCGGCCTCTTCCTTGAGCTCGCGGTCGGCGGCCTCGATCGGGCTTTCGCCGGCGTCGATGCGGCCCTTGACCAGGCCGAGCTCGTAGCGATGCACGCCGGCGGCGTATTCGCGCACCAGCAGCACGGTGTCGTCGTCGATCATCGGCACCACCACGACCGCGCCGTGGCCGCGTCCGTGCAGGCGCTCGTACTGGCGGCGTTCGCCGTTGGAAAACTCGAGATCGAGCCGTTCCAGCCGGTACGGACCGGCCTCGTGCTCGGTGACGTGATGAATGGTCGGCAGCCGCCGGGTCATGGCGCGGCTCCGGGCGTGAGCAGGGAGCGGAAAGGCACGATAATAGGGGGATGCGAGAGATCACTCACGACACGACGATGCTAACAGAGCCGGGCGCCGACGCGGCGGACTCCTGGCGCGAACGCGACCTGGCGGTGCTCTGGCATCCCTGCACCCAGATGCGCGAACACCCCCATACGCTGCCGTTGCTGCCGATCGCGAGCGGGCAAGGCCCGTGGCTGATCGGCCGCGACGGGCGTCGCTATCTGGATGCGATCTCGAGTTGGTGGACCAACCTGTTCGGCCACGCCGAACCGCGCATCGCTGAGGCCATCGCGACCCAGGCGCGCACCCTGGAACACGTGATTCTGGCCGGCTGCTCGCACGCGCCGGCGGTCGAACTCGCCGAGCGCCTGCTGGCGCTGGCGCCGCGACAGGACGGGCGCGCGCCGCTGAGCAAGGTGTTCTACGCCGACAACGGTTCGGCCGGGGTCGAGGTCGCCCTGAAGATGGCCTTCCACTGGTTCCGCAACCGCGGCATCGAAGGCCGGACCAAGTTCATCGCCCTGGAGAACGGCTACCACGGCGAGACCCTCGGCGCGCTCGCGGTCGGCGACATTCCGCTGTACCGGCGCATCTACGCACCGCTGCTGGCCGAGTCGCTGTTCGCGCCCTCGCCCGACGCCTACCTGTGCGAACCCGGCCAAACCCCGGCCGAGCGCGCCGAACAGGCCGCGACGGCTTTGCGTCATCTGCTCGAACGCCATGCCGATGAAGTCTGCGCGCTGATCCTGGAACCGCGCGTGCAGTGCGCCGGCGGCATGCGCATGCACGACCCTGTGTATCTCAAGCTGGCGCGCGAACTGTGCGACGAGCACGGCGTGTTCCTGATCGCCGACGAGATCGCGGTCGGCTTCGGCCGCACCGGCACCTTGTTCGCGAGCGAGCAGGCCGGAGTGATGCCGGACCTGCTGTGCCTGTCCAAAGGCCTGACCGGCGGCGCCCTGCCTTTGGCGGCGGTGCTGACCACCCAGTCGATCTACGACGGCTTTCTCGACGACTCGCGCGAGCGCGCCTTCCTGCACTCGCACAGCTACACCGGCAACCCGCTGGCCTGCGCGGCGGCGCTGGCCAGCCTGGATATTTTCCGCGACGACGACATCGTCGCCCGCAACCGCGCCACCAGCGCGCGCATGGCCCGGCTCGCCGCCGATTTCGCCGACCACCCGCACGTCGCCGACGTGCGCCAGGCCGGCATGATCGTCGCCTTCGAACTGACCCGTAACGGCGACAAGCGCACGCCGTTCGACCCGGCCGCCCGCTTCGGCCTGCACGCGTATCGCGCCGCACTCGAACGCGGCGTGCTGCTGCGGCCGCTCGGCGACGTGCTGTACTGGATGCCGCCCTATTCGATCGACGAGGACGCCCTGGGCCTGCTCGCCGACACCACGCGCGCGGCGATCGACCATGCCGTGCGGGAGGCCGACGCATGCGCCTGACCCGAGTCCACGTCGATGCCGATCTCGCCGCCGGTCGCGAGGTCGTGCTGCCCGAAGGCCCCGCCACGCACCTGGCGCGCGTGCTACGTCACGAAGTCGGCGACGCCTGCGTGCTGTTCAACGGCGACGGCCGCGACTACCACGGCCGCATCGCCGCGCTCGGCAAGCGCGAGGTGCGGGTAGCGATCGAATCGGTGCAGGACGTCGAACGCGAATCGCCGCTGCCGCTGGTGCTGTTGCAAGGCATCGCCCGCGGCGAAAAGATGGACCTGATCCTGCAGAAAGCCACCGAACTCGGCGTGCATGCCGTGCACCCGCTGTGGTCGCAGCGCAGCGAGGTCAAGCTCGACGAAGCGCGCGCGGAGAAACGTCATGCGCATTGGCGCAACGTGGTGGCTTCGGCCTGCGAGCAGAGCGGTCGTGCGCGCGTGCCCGAGGTGTCGGCGCCGCGTTCGCTGGCGGCAACGCTGGCGGCGCTGCCGCCGGGCGGCCTGCGCCTGATCCTCGACCCGGACGGCGAACTCGCCTTCGCCACGTTGACCGTCGCGACCGAGGCGGCGGTGCTGCTCGCGATCGGCCCGGAAGGCGGCTGGTCGCCGTTGGATCGCCAGCAACTGCGCGATGCCGGCTTCCAGGGCCTGCGCCTGGGCCCGCGCATCCTGCGCACCGAAACCGCGGGACTGGCGGCCATCGCGGCCTTGCAGGCCAGGTTCGGCGACCTGGCCTGAAGCGGGATGCATCGTCGCTTTTGAAGCTCGGGTACCCCTTCTAAGGCTAAGGGCATCCCCCTACCCTCTTTTCCAAAGGGGGGAGCTGCGATGCGCGGCGACCTGCTATCCACCCGTGAGAAAGAGACTGCTCTGAGCGGCTACTGCCGCGGCGACCGGGGAACTACACAAGGCGGCCGGGGCTATTGCCCGCTTTGGGGAGGCGGCGGCGCCTGCGCAGCAGGTGCGGGGGATTTGCTGTTGCTGTTGCCTCATCCGAGCCCGGTAACAAGGCTCAGATCTTGAAATAGATCCGCCGCGCGTCCAGCCACCGCACCACGCCCCACCACAGCGCGACAAAGACCAGCGCGAACGCCAGCGAAGGCAGATAAGGCCCGAACTGCGGCGTCATCCAGTCGGCGAAGCCACGCCGATAGATCGGCTGCAGCCAGCCCAGCCCCATCAGCAGATACAGCAGCAAGGCCGAACCGCCATAGGCGGCGATCGCGTTTACGCCGAAAGCGCGTCCGAACGCGGGCCAGCCGCGACGGTCGATCAGTTCATGGAACACGGCCAGCACCCAACACGACAGACCGCCGCTCCACAGCACGTAGGCCGGGGTCCACAGGTTCTTGTTGAGCGGCTGCCAATAGGCCCCGGCCCAGCCTGCGAGCAGGCACACCGCACCGGCGATCCACAGCGCACGCAGATTGCCGCGGCGCAGCCAGTCGCCGGCGCGCAGGCCGAGCAAGGTGGTCGCCAACGCACCGAGCGTCGACACCAGACCTTCGGGGTCGTGACCGCGGCCGCTGACCGGGTCGATCTGGAAGACGTGAACGCCGAACAGCGCACTGTCGAGACGACTGGCGATGTTCTCGAACGGCGCATAACTACCGCCGGCTGCGAGCAAAGCCGCATAACCGAACAACAACGCGCCCCAGACGATCCACTGCGCCCGCGCCGGCAAGTACAGCGCGATCAGCGCCGCCGCGGCGAAGCACAGGCCGATGCGCTGCAACACGCCAGGCACACGCAAATGATCGTGGCCGATCGCCCACATCGCGCAGACATGCAGCAGCAGGCCGAGACCGACGATACGCAACGCGCGCCACAGCGCTGGCCGCAGCAAGCTCGCCGCGGCCACGCCGTGCTCGCGGCGCGGCATCAACGCCAGCGCGATCGACACGCCGACGATGAACAGGAATATCGGAAATACGAGGTCGGTCGGGGTGAAACCGTGCCATTGCGAATGCATCAAGGGCGCGTAGACATGGCCCCAATCGCCGGGATTGTTGACCAACAACATCGCCGCGACGGTGAGCCCGCGCAGGGCGTCGATCGAGGCGTAGCGCTTCGGCGCCGCCGCGGCCGACGGCGGGCCAGATAAAGGGCGCGACTGCGGCGGCGCGCCGCGTTCCTGCGGCGCCGGACTCACGCCGCTTGCGCGAGCGCTTCGCCGATCATCGCTTCCAGCGCTTCCAGATCGGGCAGCAGCGCCGGATCGTCGTTGAGCAGCACGCGCGCCTGCACGGCGTGCGGCAACACGTCGCCTTCGCGTCCGGCGATCGACAAGCTGTCGCGCGACACCGTGACCAGGCGCGGGAAGCCCTGGGTCAACAAGGCGAAGTACGGCAGGCGCGAAGCGGCGCTGAGCGCCTTCAGCACGACGACCTTGCTGCCCAGGCCGCCCTGCTCGCGGGCGAGCCCGGACAGTTCGCCGAAAGCGATCAGCGGCAGATGCCAGCCGCGCCAGCGGATCTGGCCGAGCAGCCAGCGCGGTGCGTCTTCGATCGGCGCCGGCGGCGCATAGGACAGCACCTCGGCGATGGTCGCGTTGGGCAGCAGCAGTCGTGCGCCGCCGACCTGGATCAACACGCCGCGGATGTCGGCCTGCGAGGTGGCTTCGGGGGGTGCGTCGCTGATCTGGTTCTCGTTCGACATCGCTTCGCGTCCTCGCCGCGGATTGCGCGGCCTTCAACGGGTGGATCTGCTGCGGTGGATTCCTTGATGCCGGAATCCTGGATTCGGTGCCGTCGCCACGCGGCGACGGCGTTCGGGCTCTTAGCTTGCGGCCTAGATCGCGCTTTGCACGGACCAGCGCGAGGCCAGTTTGGCGGCCAGATCGGCCGGCTGTCCGCTGCCGGCGCCGCGCGCGATCGCCGCGCTGGCCGCGGCCGCGTCGTAGCAACCGTCGGGCGACTGGCCGGCGACCATCGCGCCCTGCGCGGACAGTTGCATCGCCGCATCGACCTGGGCCGGGTCGGCGCCGCTGAACAAGAACACCGCGCTGTCGGAGGCCGGCAAGGCGTCGAGCACCTCGGCGCCTTCGACGAACTGGATGCCGCTGTCGCTGACGTCGATGCCGAGTCCGGCCGGCAGGATGTAGATCACCCCATCGATGGTGCGCGTGCCGGGTTCGGCGAGCTTGACCAGCACCGAGGTGGCGCGCTGCATCTGCGCGACCAACTTGTCGTAGCGGCCGCCATCGAGACGCTGTTGCACCAGCACCGGGCGGCCGAAATTCTCCGGCAACGCGCCGAGCAACTGGCGCACCGCATCGGGTCCGCCGATGCCGGCGAGCACGAGCACGGCGCCATTGCGGGTCGAGGTCGGGACGCTGTCGTCGACCAGTTCCAGGCCGGAAATACGCCGTTCGATTTCGTCGAGATCGTGCTTGCCGGCCGAGGCGTTGCCGTGCGCGCCGCTTTGCCCGGTGGCTGCGCTGACCAGGCTGGCTTCGTCGCTGAACGACCAGTCCGGCACCGCCGGCGTCGGCGGCAGCGGCGCTTTCGGCGCCGCCTGCAGGTCATCGTTCAAGGCGAACTCGAGATCGCTGTCGAAGCTGCGCGCTTCGGCGGCGGCGCGTTCGTTGCGGCCGTCGTCGAAATCGAGCGGCGCGACCGTCGAGGCGGATGCGGACGAGTCGTCCTGGATCGAGAAGGCGCTGTCGAAATCGATCAGCTCGCGAACCTGGTCCTGCGGCGGCGCGCGCCACACTTCCAGATCGCCCAGCCCGGTTTCGTCGAGCGCGGGCACGTCGGCATGGGCCGTGGCCGGCTCCACCCACTCGTCGAGCGTCGGCGAATACGGCGCGGCGTTGCCCGGGACCTCGTCCTGGCTGTCGACCGCTTCCAAAGTCAGGTGGCCGATGTCGAAATCGTCGGCGACGACCGCTTCGGTGGCGATGATTTCTTCGGCAACGATCTCTTCGGCGTCGTCCTCGGCCACCGCTTCGGCGGTCAGGAACTCGATGGTTTCTTCGACCGGCAGCGGCGACGGCGCGACCCGCGCCAGTTCGCCGATCTGTTCGGCGGCGACGAACGACAGCGGGTCCAGCGAGGCTTCGGCCGAGGCCGGATCGAACCCGACCGGCTCCTGCGCCAACGGCGATCCCGCCGCGAACGGACGCTCGAACCCGGTCGAGATCAGCATCGGATCGGGTTCCGGCTCGGGCTCGCGGCCCGGCGGCAACACGTCGTCGTGGCGGTGCAACTTGGCGCTGAGGTGGCGCGCCCAACGCGCCTCGTCCCAGCCCTCGCGCGACACCGTCAGTTCGGCTTCCTCGAAGATCACCTCGATCGAGGGATCGACCAGCAGGTTCTCGAAACGGTCCAGCGCGTCCTCGGTGGCCGGGTCGAGCACGACCACGACCACGTCCGGATCGGCCGCGTCGAGCGCAGCCGGTTCCAGCGCGGTCGGATCGCCCACCAACACCAGGTTCGCGCCGGCATCGCCGAGCGCGCTACGCAAACGGTCGCAGGCCACGCCGGCCCGCGCCAACAACGCTACGCGACGTTCTGCTTCAGCCATGATGACGCGCGATTCCAAGCAGTTCGAACACGTTGCGGATCAATTCAAGCTCCTGATAAGGCTTGCCGAGATAACGCTCGACACCGATCTCGAACGCACGCTGGCGATGTTTCTCGCCGGTACGCGAGGTGATCATCACGATCGGCACTTCGCGCATGCGCGCGTCGGCCTTCATCTGCGTGGCCAGCTCGTAACCGTCCATGCGCGGCATTTCGATGTCGAGCAGCATCAGGTCGGGCACGCGCTCGGCCATGCGTTCGAGCGCATCGATGCCGTCCTTCGCGGTGATGACCTCGAAGTTGTGGCGTTCGAGCACGCGGCCGGTGACCTTGCGCATCGTCACCGAGTCGTCGACCACCATCACCAGCGGCACGCGGCGGGTTTCCGCCGGGGCCGGCGGCGGCGCCACCACTTGGGCGAAGTCGAGCAACTGCGCGGTGCGGCGGCGCACCAGCGGCGCGACGTCGAGGATCACCACCACGCGGCCATCGCCCATGATGGTCGCGCCGAAGATGCCTGGCACCGACGCCACCTGCGGGCCGACCGGCTTGACCACGATTTCGCGGTTGCCGATGACCTGGTCGATGGTGATGGCGGCGCGCAGATCGCCGGAGCGGATCAGCAGCAACGGCATCTGCAGCTGGCCTTCGGCTTTGGCCGGCGCGTGGCCGATCAGGGTGCCGAGGTCGTGGACGACGTAGTCTTCGCCGCCGTAACGGTAGCTGGCCTCGCCCGCGTCGAGCAGTTCGCGCGACAGGCGGCCGACGCCGCGCACCGAAGCGATCGGCACGGCGAAGGTGATGTCGCCGATGCGCACGAACACCGCCTGGGTGACCGCGAGCGTCTGCGGCAGGCGCAGGGTGAAGTGGACGCCCTGACCGGGACGCGAGTGGATGTCCAGCGTGCCGCCGAGTTGGCGCACTTCGCTGGCGACCACGTCCATGCCGACGCCGCGACCGGCGAGGCGGCTGACTTCGTCGGCGGTGGAGAAGCCCGGTTCGAGGATCAGCGAGTCCAGGTCGGCTTCGGCGATGACGGCGTCGGCACGCACCAAGCCGCGTTCTTCGCCGCGGCGACGGATCGCCGCACGGTCGAGACCGGCGCCGTCGTCGGCCACTTCCAGCACGACTTCCGAACCTTCGCGGCGCACCGCGATGCGCACCGTGCCTTCGTCCGGCTTACCGGCGGCGCGACGCTGTTCGGGACGTTCCAGGCCGTGCGCGACGGCGTTGCGCAGCATGTGCTCCAGCGGAGCGGTCATGCGCTCGAGCACGTTGCGGTCGAGTTCGCCCTGGGTGCCTTCGAGCTTGAGCGTGACCTGCTTGCCCAGTTCGCTCGAGGCCTGGCGGACCACGCGACGCAGACGCGGCAGCAAGGTGTCGAACGGCACCATGCGCGTGCGCATGAGGCCTTCCTGCAACTCCGAGCTGACTCGCGACTGCTGCAGCAGCAGCGTTTCGTACTGACGGGTCAGGTCGTCTAGGGTGTTCTGCAGGCTGTTCTGGTCGGCCGCCGATTCGGTCAGCGCGCGCGACAGCTGTTGCAGGGTCGAGAAGCGGTCGAGTTCCAGCGGATCGAACGACTGGTCGCCCGAATCGCCCTCGCGCTGGTAGCGCGCGATGATCTGCGCTTCGGTCTCGATTTCCAGACGGCGCAGCTGGTCGCGCATACGCAGGTTGGTCTGCGCCATTTCCGCGATCGCGCCGCGGAACGCACCCAACTGCTGCTCCAGGCGTGCGCGATAGATCGCGACTTCGCCGGCGTAGTTGACCAGGCGGTCGAGCAGATCGGCGCGGATACGCACCTGTTCCTGCGGCGCCCGCACGCCGATCTCGTCTTCGTCGCCCAGCGGCGCGTCGGCGATCGGCGCGGACAGCGGCTTGAGGCCGTCATGCTCGGCCGCGACCGGCTGCGCTTGCGCTTGCGCTTGCGGCTGCGCGGCTTCGACCTCGGCCGGCTGCAGACCGGCGAAGCTCGGCATGGCTTCGCCGCGCCAGCGCGCTTCGAACACCGAGATCAGCGCTTCCGGCATCGCGATCGCGCGACCGGTGCCGACGCGGGTGACCATCGCGTGCAGGCGGTCGAAACCGCGTTCGAGCAGGACCAGACCGTCGCGACCGAGTTCGGTGCGATGGTCGACGACCGCTTCGAGCAGCGACTCCATGACGTGGCCGAGTTCGCCGACGGCCATGATGCCGGCCATGCGCGCACCGCCCTTGAGCGTGTGCAGATCGCGCTGCAACCCGACCAACGGCTCGCGCTCGCTCGGCGTCTCGCGCAACTGCGCGAGCAGACCGTCGGAGTGGTCGAGCAGGTCGCCGCCCTCTTCGACGAAGATGTCGACGAGTTCGGGATCGAGCTCGCTCACATCGAGCGCTTCTTCGGGATCGGGATTGGCGTTGGAGGCATGCGCGAAGATCGCGGCCAGCGCAGCCGGCACGCCGGCGGCGATGCCGGTCTGCACGGCCGTGCTTGCACCCGCGACCAGCGCGGCGGCCGGACGCTCGACCTCGGCGCTCGGCGCCTCGTCGTTGTCGTTGGCCGCGGCTTCGCTGTCGGTGCCGCGGTCGTCGAGACGGACCTGGGCCAGATCGGTCGCCGGCTGTTCGGCATCGGCCTGAGCTTCGGCTTCGGCTTCGGCCTGCTCGCGTGCGAGGCGCTCGGCTTCGGCGTACTCGGCTTCGAGGCGTTCGTATTCGAGACGCTCGGCTTCGGCGCGTTCCGCGGCGATGCGCTCGGCTTCGAGACGTTCGGCTTCGGCCTGTTCGGCGGCGATGCGTTCGGCTTCGAGGCGTTCGGCTTCGGCCTGTTCCGCAGCGATGCGTTCGGCTTGAAGACGCTCGGCTTCGGCTTGTTCCGCAGCGATACGTTCGGCTTCGAGACGCTCGGCTTCGGCCTGTTCGGCGGCGATGCGCTCGGCCTCCAGGCGTTCGGCTTCGGTCTGCTCGGCAGCGATGCGCTCGGCTTCGAGACGTGCGGCTTCGGCTTGCTCGGCTTCCAGACGCGCCTGCTCGGCGCGCTGAGCTTCGGCGGCGTATTCGGCTTCGAGACGCTCGTATTCGAGACGCTCTTCTTCGGCCAGACGTTCGGCTTCGGCTTTCTCCGCGGCGATACGTTCGGCTTCGGCCTGCTCGGCGGCAAGACGTTCGGCTTCGAGGCGCTCGGCTTCGGCCTGTTCGGCAGCAAGACGCTCGGCTTCGAGGCGCTCGGCTTCGGCCTGTTCGGCAGCAAGACGCTCGGCTTCGAGGCGTTCGGCTTCGGCCTGTTCGGCAGCAAGACGCTCGGCTTCGAGGCGCTCGGCTTCGGCCTGTTCGGCGGCCAGACGCTCGGCTTCGAGACGTTCGGCTTCGGCCTGCTCGGCGGCAAGGCGTTCGGCTTCGAGGCGTGCGGCTTCGGCCTGTTCCGCAGCAAGGCGTTCGGCTTCGAGACGGGCCGCTTCGGCCTGTTCGGCAGCAAGGCGTTCGGCTTCGAGACGTGCGGCTTCGGCTTGCTCGGCAGCAAGGCGTTCGGCTTCGAGACGTGCGGCTTCGGCCTGCTCGGCGGCGATGCGTTCGGCTTCGAGGCGCTCGGCTTCGAGACGGGCCACTTCGGCACGCTCGACTTCGAGACGCGCGGCCTCGATGGTGCTGTCGGCGAAACCGACCGGCAGCAGGTCGAGACCGAGGCTCAGCTCGTCGCCGTCGAAATCGGTCCTGGAGACCGGCTTGGCCGAGGCATCGTCGTTGCCGGCGACCTGGGCGAATTCGCGCGAGGGGTCGTAGTCGCCGAACGCGCTGAGATCGTTGACGGTCAGCTCGGACAGATCCTGGCCTTCCGGCAGGACGTCGTCGTGATAGATCTCCTCGGTGATCATCGGCGAACGCGCGTCGGGCAGACTGTCGCGCAGCGCGGCGATGCGTTCGGGCAGGCCGACGAACATCGGCACGTGCGGCGTCGGCGACTTCAGCGCTTCGACCGTGGTGCGGATCGCATCGGCCACCGCGGTCAGCGCAGCCACGCCTTCGGCGCTGGCCGGCGCGGCGCTGGCGAGCAGACGCTTGACGTAGGCTTCGGTCGGCGCGGTGACGTCGGTGATGACCGGCACTTCGGTCATCGCGAAGGCGCCGTTCAAGGTGTGGATCGAACGCTGCAGACCGTCGCTGGCGAGCTGCGGCTGCGAGCGCGAGGCCGCCAGCCAGGCTTCGATGGTGACCAGGTGGCCGGCCACTTCGCCGTCGAGGATTTCGAGCAGGACCGGGTCGACCGACGCCGGCACGTAAGGCCCGTCGATCGCGACCGGAGCCGCGGTTTCGGCTTCGGCTTCGGCCGTGGCTTGCGGCGGCTGGTAGAAGGCTTCTTCGCCGGTCGCGAGCAAATCGGCATGCGCCTCGATGCCGGCGACGTCGACGGTCAGCGGGCCCTGGTTGCGCAGGGCGGCGTAGAAACCCGGCAGCGCGCGATGGGCGTGCTCGACCAGGTCGATCACTTCCGGGCTCGCCGCGCGGCCGTGTTCGCGCACGCGGTTAAGCAGGTTTTCGATGTTCCAGCTGAACTCGCCCAGGGTGCGCGCACCGACCAGGCGGCCGCTGCCCTTGAGGGTGTGGAACACGCGCCGCACCGGCTGCACGCGGGCCAGATCGTCCGGCGCTTCGCGCCAGGCCGGCAGCAGGTTGTCGAGGTTGGCGATTTCTTCCTCGAATTCCTCGAGGAAGATTTCCCGCACTTCGTCGTCGATGTCGTCGACTTGTTCGAAACCGCCGGTCGCCACCGACTGTCCGAGCATCGACGGCGGTGCGTCGGGCACGGCGTTAAGCAAGGAGGCGTCGATCAGGGCGCCGCCCGCGGCGACGGACGCCACGGTTTCGGTCGCAGTGGATTCGGTTGCGGCGTCCGATGCCGCGGCGAGCGTCGGTTCGACGGGCTCGGCGGTATCGGCCGCGACGGCGTCGCCGACCGTTTGCGCGTCGACGGTCTGCTCGCTGCGCTGGAGGTCGAGGCTGTCGGCAACAGCGGATTCCGGCGTCGAGGTGTCGACGGCCGGCGCCTGCGACGCGGTCGTATCGACCGGGGCGGCTTCGACGGCCGGGGTCGCTGCGACCGGAATGGCTTCGGCCGCGGGCTCGACCCGGATCACGTCCGGCAACGGCCAGTAACGCAGGGTTTCCAGGCTCTGGCGGGCGATGTCGAGAATATCGTCGCGGTTCGGGCGCTGCTCGCGCAGCGCTTCGAGGTAGTACTCCAGGCTCGCCAGGGCATCGGCCAGGGTGTCGAGCTGCTGGCCGCTGGGCACGCGGCGGCGGCCGATCAGTTCGACTTCGGTGTAGCGCTTGACGCCGGTCAGGTAGTCGGCCGCCAGCGGCAGCTCGATCATGCGCAGGGCGCCGGCGACTTCGTCGAGCACGCGCGGCACTTCGGTCAGTTCGTCGTGGTCCCACTTGGTCTCGACGAAGGCGACGAAGGACTGGCGCGCGTCGCCGAAATTGGCGATGGCTTCGCGTGCGACCACGTCGAGCACCTTGCGCGCCTCGCCGGCGAGCAGGTTCTCTTCGGCCTTGTCTTCGGGCAGGCCCAGGCGCGAGACCTGGTCGTCCAGCGAGGCGTCGACATAGAGCAAGGCGCCGGCCACGTCGAGCAAGGTGCCTTCGTCGGCGGCGCGGCGGCCTTCGACGATTTCGTGCATGGCTTCGCGCTGCTGCAGCACGACGGTGCGGGCCATGCCCAGCCCCATCATGCCCAGCGTGTCGCTGACCCGGGCCAGGGCGTCGACTTGCGGACGCAGTTCGCCGGGGTCGGTCTGGTTGGTGCGCAGGTGCAGGTCGAGGGCGTCCTTGACCCGCAACAAGTCTTCTTTGATCGCCGCCGCGACGGTGTCGAGCAGGGCGCGGTTGCGGCCGCTGAGGCTGCCGCGGGCGTGTTCGAGTTCGGACTCGCTGGGCAGGTGCGCAGCGAGTTCGAAGGTCTGGCGCAGGTCGTCGAGCGCCGGATGGCGGCCGTCGCTGTGGGCGACGTGGTACAGCAGCTGGCGGGTCGGCTCGGCCGCGGGTTCACCGCGCGGCGCGCTGAAGCCGTCGTCGGACAGCATCTGCCGCGCTTCGCGGTCGACGCCGCCGAAGGCCTGGCGCAACGCACGGGTGGCCGGCAGGGCGCCGTCGCGCAGGGCGTGGGCGACCGACGAGGCCACCCACAGCATGCGCCGCACCGGTTCCAGGACGACGTCGGCGAGCAGGCCGTCGATGGCGGAAGCGAGCTGGGCCGGGTTCGAAGGCGCGCCGTCTTCCGGCCAACCGGCCAGGGCGTCGCGCAGCGAGGCGAGGTGCGGCGCGCTGGCGTTGCGGCCGGCGGCGCTGCCGACCGGCAGCGGCGGCGGCAGGTGCGCCGGCAGCGGACGGTCGAGGTTCGGTGCGAACAGGACGCTTTCGTTGAGCCCGGACTCGCCGCGCGTGGCGCGCAGCTCGTTCAGCAACGGCAGCAGCACGATCGGAATGTCGCGATGCCCGCCTTGCAGTCGTTCCAGGTAGTCGGGCAACAGCACCACGCCGCGCATCAGCGCCGCGCAGGCCTCGTCGCGGTCGGCGACCTGGCCCTGCTGCAGGGCGATGGCCAGACGCTCCATCTCCTCGGCGACCATGGCCGGCGCATACAGTTCGACCATGCGCAGGGTGCCGTGCACCTGGTGCAGATGGTTGGCGCAGACCCGCATGCGCGAGGCGTCGGCGGGATCTTCGGCGAATGCCTCGATCTCCTGGCGCGCCTGGCGCAGGGTTTCGTCCAGCTCGGGCTTGATCCAGCCCAGCGTGGTGGTGTCGATCGCTTCGCGCAACGCGGTCATGACGTGACCCGCCCGTCGGCGGGACCGCGTCGCAGACGCGGACCGTGGCTCTGCCAGCGATGTGTCGGAAGCTTCATCCTCGATACAACCCTTCTTTTAATCCCGTCCCAAAGCCGCCGTTCAAAGCGCCGCGTCGTGTCTCGGCTGCCGCCGGGTCAGGCCGGCAGCTTGAAGTCGGCGACCGAACGGCGCAGGTCGGCCGCCAGTTGCGCCAGGTTTCCAATCGACGCAGCGGTCTGGTTGGCGCCTTGCGAGGTCTGCGAGGTGATCTGCTGAATCGTGTTCATGGTCTGGGTGATGTTCGAGGCGGCGCTGGACTGCTGCTGGGCCGCACTGGAAATGCCCTGAATGAGGTTCGACAAGTCGGACGACACCTTTTCGATCTCGCCTAGCGCGGTACCGGCGTCCTCGGCCAGTCGCGCACCCGCGACCACTTCCGAGGTCGTCTGTTCCATCGAGCTGACAGCTTCGTTGGTGTCGGACTGAATTGTCTGGACCAGCGTCTCGATTCGCTTGGTTGCGTTGGAGGCGCGTTCTGCGAGTCGTTGCACTTCGTCGGCCACGACCGCGAAGCCGCGGCCCGCTTCGCCGGCGGACGCCGCCTGGATGGCCGCGTTCAACGCCAGGATGTTGGTCTGTTCCGAGATGTCGTTGATCAGTTCGACGATCGAGCCGATTTCCTGCGAGCTTTCGCCCAGGCGCTTGATTCGCTTCGAGGTTTCCTGGATCTGGTCGCGGATCGAGTCCATGCCCTGAATCGTCTGCCGCACCACGCCCGCGCCCTTGGTCGCGATCTGCACCGAGCGCTGCGCCACGTCGGCCGACTCGGCCGAGTTCTTCGAGACCTGGTCGATCGAGGCCGCGATTTCGCTGATGCGGTCGGAGGCGGAGTTGATTTCCTGGGCCTGGTGCTCGGCCGCTTCGGCCAGGTGCATCGCGGTGGCCTGGGTTTCCTGGGCGCTGGAGGCGACCTGCACCGAGGTGTCGGTAATGGTCTGCACCAGGCTGCGCAGCTGCTCGACGGCGAAGTTGATCGAGTCGGCGATGGCGCCGGTCATGTCCTCGGTCACCGTCGCCTTGACCGTCAAGTCGCCTTCTGCGAGCGAACCCATTTCGTCCAGCAGGCGCATGATGGCCTCCTGGTTACGGTCGTTGAGTTCCTTGGTGGTCTGGTAGCGGCGCTGCTGGGCGTAGTTCAGCGAGAACAGCAAACCGGCGATCGCGACCAGCGCGGCCAGGCCGGAGATGATCGACAGCCACAGGTTGCCGAATACGCTCTTGTCGCGCAGCGAACCGAACGCGGTGAACGCGCTGAACAGCGTTTCGCTTTCGCTCAACAGCCGCTCCGAGCCGCCGGTGATCGATTCGGCCGCGGCCTGGGCCTGGAACAGGTCCTTGGAGCTGGCCGAGATCGCGTCGAGGTCCTTCTTCATTTCCAGCCACAGCGCTTCGGCCTGGCCGAGCGCGGCGAGCGCGCTGGAGTTGGACAGCGCGGTCACGCCGAACGAGGTGTCGCCCTTGCGCAGGCCGGTCAGGACGTTGCCGAACACGGTGGCGTCGCGGACCAGCGCTTCGCCGGCCATGCCGGCGCCGCTGCCGCCTGCGCGGATTTCGGTGATGCGTCGGGCCATGGTCGCCGACAGCACGACCTGGCGCAGAGCGATATAGACCTGCGAGGACGGCGAGCCGGAGGCCGACATCGCGCGGACCAGTTCGTCGAGGCGGGCCTGCAGCTGCGGGACGCGGCTGGAGAAGCTGTCGGCGTTGCCGGCCAGGGCCAGCACCGCCTTCTCGCTCGCGATCACCTGTTCGGCGCTCTGCCCCAGCGGCTGCCAGCTCTTGCTGACCACGCCGATCGGGCCCGACACGCCGGCGGTGTCGCCGAAGTTGTCGTTGAGCGTCTGCACGTCTTCGTCGATCGCGGCCTTGGTCTTCTTGAACTCGGCGAAGGCGTCCTTCGCGCCGCCGACCGCTTCGCGGCCCTGGATCGCGAGCTTCTGCGAATTCACCTGCAGGTTCGACGCCGCCGAGCCGGCGCCGCCGAGCCTCGCGCCTTTCCAGGTCGCGTAGCCTGTGTTGAGACCGAACACCAGCACCGATACGGCCAGTACGATCAGCCAGGTGTTGGCGCCCAGAAGGCGGCTCTTGCCGGCGTTGTCCATCACAGTGCTCATGGTTCGCAAACCTCGGTGAGCTTACTAGTCGGGCTGATGAAGGGAGCGGCTCAGGCCGCTGCTTGTCGGAATTCGGGAGTACGGGCCAAGCGGTCGAGGCTGAAGATGCCCCAGTACCGGTCGTCCAGGCGGTAGGCCCGGTCGATGAAGTACGCATAGCGGCCCTCGGTGAGGCCCTGCTCGGCGACTTCCTCGAGGCCGATCTGCTGCTGGTCGTGGAAACTGCGCTGGCCGTAGAGCTCGTCGATCAGCACGGCGACGTCGCCGCCGGGCTGGCGCACCAGCAGGATGCGCTGGCCCTCGTGCAGCACCGTGCGCTCGCCTTCCAGGAACTGCTTGAGGTCGACGATCGGCAGCAGGTTGCCGCGCACGTTGGCCAGGCCGAGCATCCACGGCTGCGAGCCGGGGACGTGGGTGACCTGCGGCAGCGACAGGATTTCGACCACCTCGGCGAAGGTCGACGCCAGGCGCCGGTCGCCGATGCGGTAGCCGACGCCGCGCCACAGGCCGGGCGCGTCGAGCTGTTCGGGCAGGCCGGGCACGTGCGCCAGACTGCGGCGCTCGTAATCGGTCAGCACATCGAACGGCGGCTTGAGCGTCATCGTTTCAGTTACCCAGCAATGCGTTGATCCGCGCGATCAGTTCGTCCTCGCGCGGCGGTTTGACGATGTAGTCGCGCGCGCCCTGGCGCATGCCCCAGGCGCGATCGGTTTCCATGCCCTTGGTGCTCACGATCAAGACCGGGATCGCACTGGTCTGCGCGTCGCGGCTGAGCGCGCGCGTGGCCTGGAACCCGTTCATGCCCGGCAACACCACGTCCATCATCACCAGGTCCGGCAGCTCGCGCTTGCAGGCTTCGATGCCGTCCTCGGCGCTGCCCGAAGCGAACACTTCGTGCCCATTGCGTTGCAGCAATTGGGTCAGGACCGCGGTATCCGTCGGCGAGTCCTCGATAAGCAGGATGCGTGCCATGGTGTGCCTTACCCCCCGGTCAGGCGTGTACGTGCTTGCGAATCGCGTCGAGGAGTTCCTCGCGCGTAAAAGGCTTGGTCAGGTATTGCTCGGACCCGACGATGCGGCCCCGCGCCTTGTCGAACAGGCCGTCCTTCGAAGACAGCATGATCACCGGCGTGCCCTTGAACAACTGATTGTTCTTGATGAGCGCGCACGTCTGATAGCCGTCCAGACGCGGCATCATGATATCCACGAAAATGATCTGTGGCTGCTGGTCGGCGATCTTCGCCAGCGCTTCGAATCCGTCGATGGCCGTGACCACCTCGCACCCTTCGCGTTTCAACAGTGTCTCGGCGGTTCGACGGATGGTCTTGGAATCGTCGATCACCATGACCCTTAGACCATCGAGGCTGCCGCTACGAACCTCGTCGAGCATTCTTTGTATCCCCCATTGCAAACGCCGATTTCCCCGGGCGTCGCGAAGCCGTCTTTATTCCAAGCCGCACGCAGGCTGTCAAGCGCGCATTCCGTGCCTGGAAACTGAATACGCAGCGATTCCGTCATCCGGAACAGGCTCGCCGTGCGCTACCGAACGTTGTGCAGGCCGATTACTCGGTCCGCGCATCGCCGCCCCGTCGCATCGCGCAGTAGCCTTGATCGCTGCGTGTCGCAAATGGACGCAGCGCGACCGTTTCCGACCCCGTCATCATGACAGATACCGGCGACCCGCCTGCTACCATCGCCGTCAATCTTTTAGGATTCCGTTCCCATGCCGTTGGACATCGTCGTCGTGATGGACCCCATCGGGTCGATCAAGATCGCCAAGGACTCGACCTTCGCCATGCTACTGGAAGCGCAGCGCCGCGGACATCGGCTCTGGTACGTGCAGCCGGGCGGACTGAGCCTACACGGTGGCCATGCGGTGGCGAAGGTGACGGCGCTGGAAGTGCGCGACGATCCGAGCGGCTGGTACAAACTGGGAGCTTGGTCACAAATTAAATTGACGACCGGTCACGTCGTACTGATGCGTAAGGACCCGCCGGTCGACGCCGAGTACCTGCACGACACCCAGATTCTGAGCATGGCCCAGCGCGCCGGCGCCTTCGTGGTCAACGATCCGCAGGGCCTGCGCGACTACAACGAGAAGCTCGCCGCCCTGCTGTTCCCGCAGTGCTGCGCGGCCACCCTGGTCAGCCGCAACCCCGCAGCGGTCAAGGAATTCCTCGCCTTCCACCAGGAAGCAGTGCTCAAGCCGTTGGACGGGATGGGCGGGCGCTCGATCTTCCGGGTCCGCGCCGGCGAGCCGAACGTCAACGTGATCCTGGAGACCCTGTCCGACGGCGGCCGCCACCTGGTGATGGCGCAGAAGTACCTGCCGGAGATCAGCGACGGCGACAAACGCATCCTGCTGGTCGATGGCGTGCCGGTGGACTACGCCCTCGCCCGCATCCCGCAGGGCGACGAGTTCCGCGGCAACCTCGCCGCCGGCGGCCGCGGCGAAGGCCGCCCGCTCAGCGAGCGCGACCGCTGGATCGCCGCCGAAGTCGGCCCGGAAATGAAGCGCCGCGGCATGCTGTTCGTCGGCCTGGACGTGATCGGCGACTACATGACCGAGCTCAACGTCACCAGCCCGACCTGCATCCGCGAGCTCGACGAACAATTCGGCCTCAACATCGCCGGGCTGCTGTTCGACGCGATCGAGGCCCGCGTCGCCGCCCAGGCCGCATGAGCGCCGTCGCCCCCGCCTCCCCGGCCGGCGGCATCGCCGGGCCGCAGCGCTTCAGCGCGACCATGGTGCTGTCGCTGCTGGTGCACGGCATCGTCGTGCTCGGCGTCGGCTACACCCTGGAGCAGGCCGCGCCGGTGGTGCCGACCCTCGACGTGATCCTGACCCAGACCCAGACCGCGCTGACGCCCAAGCAGGCCGACTTCCTCGCCCAGGCCAACAACCAGGGCGGCGGCGAGCACGACAAGAGCACGCGCCCGCGCGACAACCAATCCGGCCCGGCCCCGCAGGCCGAGGCCGGCGTCGCCCAGATGGCGCTGCGCGCGCAGTCGCCGACCGCCCAGCCCGAGCCGGTCGCGCGCGTGGTCAGCAGCACCCGCGGCGAAACCGTGACCGCGCGCGACCGCAGCACCCAGACCCCGACCGAGCGCCCGTTGCCGACCGGCCCGCGCAAGATCGAACACGACATCGAGATGGCGCGCCTGGCCGCCGAGATTCACATGCGCTCGGAGCGCTACGCCAAGCGCCCGACCCGCAAATTCGTCTCGGCCAGCACCACCGAGTACGCCTGGGCCGGCTATCTGCGCGAATGGGTCGACCGCGTCGAACGCGTCGGCAACCTCAACTACCCCGACGAAGCGCGCCGTCGCCGGCTCGCCGGGCAGGTGGTGATCAGCGTGGCCGTGCGCCGCAACGGCAACGTCGAACGCGCCGACATCATCCGCAGCAGCGGCATCGCCCTGCTCGACGCCTCCGCCCTGCGCATCGCCAAGTTGGCCGAGCCCTACCCGCCGCTGCCGCGCACCGAGGAAAACCCGGACATCCTCCACGTCACCCGCACCTGGAACTTCCTGCCGGGCGGGTCGCTGGTGGACGAGTAACGGCTCAAGCGTCGGGACTGGTTTCAGTCTCGGCTTCGACCTCAAGCAGGATTTCCTCGAAGCGCATCGAGCGGCAGACGATCGAGATCTCCAGGCCGTCGTCGAACTCGAACACGTGCTCGAACTCGCCCTGTGCGCCCAGGCGGAACTCGTGCACAAGCAGATCCTGCTGGCCCGAGCCCCGTCTGGCTTGCTGACAGTACGAATAGCTCAGGACATCGCCGTAATACACATGGAAGACCCGGTCGTGATACGGACCGAGCAGTTCCATGTGCAGGTTCTGGCGCACCGGATGCTCGGCGATTTCGGACATGGTCAGCGTCAGGCGGCGCAGCCACGCGTCATGCAACGAACCCTTTGAACGGAGGTCGTAGCGCCCGACATCCGCAACGAAGGCGTACAGCGCCTCGTCGATCGCTCCTTTCAAACCGGCGATGTAGTCGAAGTAACGATCGAAACAGGTGCCAAGTTCGCTTTCATAGATGTATCGAAACATGGCCGCGTTCAGTCCTTCAGCGCCGCACCCGCATGCGCTTCGACCAGCTTCCACGGAATCACCGGCCACTGCGGGTATTCGCAAGCGCGCGCGACGCGGGCGAAGATCGGGCCGACGTACAGGCCTTCCGGGCGCAGGTGCCAGGAAGGAATGTTCCAGTCCGAAAGCTCGCGGTAGTCGCAGCCTTCATCGCCCTTGGGCGCCGCCATCTCGGCGGGATACAGCTTGCCCAGGGTCGCGACCAGCCACGGCGCCAGGGTGTCGTCGCGGTAGCCGCTCCAGCGCCGGTACTCGGCGCGGTCGTCGTCGCTCGGCCGCGGCGGCCGGCCCTTGCCGAGCCACAGCACGTCTTCGAATTCGAGCTCGCGGCCGCTGCGCACGTCGAGATTCAACGGCGAATCGCCGAAGTCCGGATGCGCGCCGCCGCAGTCGTAGGAGGTGAACAGGCTGACGCTGAGCACGCGTTCGCCCATGTAACGCGGCGTCACCGTCTGTTCGTACTCGCCCGTCTCGAAGGACTTGCACTGGAAGTAGGAGGCGACCGACTTCCACTGCCGCTTGCGCAGGATGTCGTTGATGCGCGCCAGGGTGGCCGCGTCGTAGCCGGATTCCACTTGGAACAGTTCGATGCCGCTGCGCGGCTCGACCCACCATTGCAGGCGATGGCCGGCGAAGGTTTCGCTCTTACCGCTCTTGAGTTCGAGCGCGGCGACGCGCAAGGCTTCGTAGCCGTCGTCGACGCCGCGCCGGTAGCGCGCGCCATCGGCGCCGGTGCGCAAGGCCGCGATGTCGACCTTGTGCAACTGGATCGGCAGTTTCTTGCCCTTGCCGCCCTGCCATTGGCCGAGCAGTTCCTTGCCCTTGGGCCACAGCTCCCAGCGCTCGCTGACTTCGCCATCGCGGCTTTCGACCCGCAGATGCAGATGCGCGTCGTCGTCGCGCCGCCCTTGCAGGCGTTGGTCGAGCAGATGCTTGCGATAGAAATACTGACCGTCGATGTCGGTGTCGCCGTCCAGGCTGACCACGACCGGCAGCGCGCCGATCGTGCCCTGCCAGAGTTCGGCGGCGGCCGCAGGAAACGACAGCAACGCGAAGGCGGCGCCGCACAGCAGGGATCGATGCAGAGTCATTCGTCTTCCTTGAGCGGCAGCGCGAACGCTGCGCGATATGAATCAGGGCGCGGCCTTGCGCTCGCTGCGCAGGGCGACCTGCTCGGCGATGGTCAGGGCGACGTTGTTGCGCAGATAGGCGGGCTCGACGAGTTCGGGCGCGACCGCCTCACCGCGCGCATACGCCTGCGCAGCCAAGCGCGCGAGACCGGCCGCGTGCGGCAAGGCTTCGGCATCGATGCCGGCGAAGCGCGCACCGAGCCGCTGTTGCAGCGCGCCGTGGGCCGCGGCGAAGCCGGTGCCGACGCCGAGCCAGCCGGCGGCATCGCCGGGCACCGCGGCCGAATCGGGCGCGACCACGACTTCCTCGTCGAGCGCGTGCGCATCGCCGCCATGCAATTCGAAGGCGCCGGTGTAGACCTCGCCCATGCGCGCATCGATCGCGGCGTACACGCGCAGTGCGTCGTCGGCGGCCGCCGCGAGCGAATGCGCGCGCAGGGCCAGCACGGCCAGGGTCGACACCGGCACGATCGGCCGGTCCAGGGCCAGGGCGATGCCCTGCGCGATCGCGATCGCCAGGCGCACGCCGGTGAAGGCGCCGGGGCCACGACTGATCGCGATCGCATCGAGTTCGTTACGGCGCACGCCGGCTTCGGCCAACAACTGTTCGGCCCAGGGCAAGGACAGTTCGGCGTGGCGCCGCGGCGCCAACTCGAAGCGCTCGCGCACTTCGCCGTCCAGCCACACGGCGACGGAACAGGCTTCGGTGGCGGTTTCGAACGCTAGCAGTTTCATGGGGCTCGGCGGGGTCGGACGGGCGTTTCGCGCCGCGATTGTCGCATGCGGGCGCTCCTGGAGCCCCCGCCGCACTTTGCCCGGCGCTGCTCACCGGGTCGCGCCGCCGAGGTTCGGCGGCGCCCCCCTCATTCGCCGTCGGCGACCGCCGGATCGTTCGGGTTCGGCTGCCACAGCTCGATCAGGCCGCCTTCGGGGTCGAGCACGTAGCCGAACTTGCCCTGCTCGCTGTCCTCAAAGCGATCGAGCACCCGGCAACCCTCCTCGCGCAGCGCGACCAGCATCGCGTCGAGGTCGTCGACGCGGAAATTCACCATGTAGGGCTTGCTGCTGGGCTGGAAGTACTCGGTGTCGGCCTTGAACGGCGACCACACCGTATAGCCGGTCTCGCCGGTCGGCTGGCCGCCGGCATCGAGCCGGCCCCAGGGGAACAGGGCGCCGCCCCAGTCCTCCACGCCGACGCCCAGGTGCCTGGCGTACCAGGCCGCCAGCGCGGCCGGGTCGTCCGCCTTGAAGAACACGCCACCCAGGCCGTGCACACGCGGTTTGCGCTCCGTCATGCTCCTACCCTCCTCGCGGATCAGCGGTAGTGGTCCTCGTCGACCGACAAGGACGATTCTAGACGCAAGGGCTCGCCGGCGAAGAAGCTGGCCACGTCCTCGACCCGGCGCGTGCGCGGCAGCGGCGGCAGCGAATCGAGGAAGGTCTTGCCATAGCTCTTGGAAATCAGGCGCGGGTCGCACAGCACCAGCACGCCGCGATCGGTCTCGCTGCGAATCAATCGGCCGGCGCCCTGCTTCAACGCGATCACCGCCTGCGGCAGTTGTTCGTCGCGGAACGGGTTACCGCCGCCGCGGCGGATCGCGTCCAGGCGCGCTTCGAACACCGGGTCGTCGGGCGCGGCGAACGGCAGTTTGTCGATCACCACCACGCTGAGCGCCTCGCCGGCCACGTCGACGCCTTCGCGGAAGCTCGCCGCGCCGAGCAGCACGCCGTTGCCGGAAGCGCGGAAGCGCTCCAGCAGCACGTGGCGCGGCGCTTCGCCCTGGACGAACAAGGGCCAGGGGCCGTCGCGCAGCAGTTCGGCGGCTTCGCGCAAGGCGCGGTGCGAGGCGAACAGGACGAAGGCGCGGCCGCCCGAGGCTTCGAGCACTGGCCGCAGTTTGTCGACCATGCTCTCGTTGTAATGCCGCACCACCGGGTCGGGCAGCCCGGTCGGCAGATAACACAGCGCTTGCTCGGCCCAGTCGAACGGGCTCGGCGCGAGCAAAGTCTTGGGTTCGACCAGGCCGAGCTTGGTCGCGTAGTGCTGGAACTGACCGCCGATCGCCAGGGTCGCCGAGGTGAACACCCACGACGCACGCGAACGTTCGCGATGCTCGGCCAGCGGGCCGGCGACGTCGAGCGGGGTGCGGCTGAGGCGGAAACCACGCGCGGTCAGTTCGTACCACAGCACGCTGCTGTCGGGGCCGGCGGGCGTTTGTTCTTCCTCGTCGTCGGCGGCATCGGTATCGACCGCCTCGACCGCGACCTCCGCCAGCGGCCGGCGCGGCGGCTCGAAATCGTCGTCTTCCTCGACCACGGGCTCGGGCGGGCGCGCGACGGTCGGGCCGCGCCAGCGTCGCAGCTTGGTCTCGAAGTCCTTGGCCCGTGCATGGCAGCTCTCGAAGCCCGGCGCGGCGGCGCGCAGCGGCTCCAAGGTGTTGCGCATGTTGCGCAGAGCCGCGGCCAGCGTATCGAACGCCGCTTCCACCTCGGGCAATTCGGCGGCGCGGCGGCGGGTCGCGCGCACCGGCAGCTCGTCCATGGCCGCGCGCACGGTGCGCACCGCCTGTTCGAGTTCGCGCGCCGGCCCCTGCACGCTGGCGAGCGCGCCGGTGACCTGCTTGCATTCGGCCAGGGCGTCGCGCGCCAGCTCGACCAGCGGGCGCGCGCTGATCGCCTCGCCGAAGAACTGCGAGGCGAGATCGGGCAGCTGATGCGCCTCATCGACGACGAAGGCCTGCGCGCCGGGCAGGATTTCGCCGAAGCCTTCCTGCTTCAGCGCCAGATCGGCGAGCAACAGATGATGGTTGACCACCACTAGGTCGGCGGCCTGGGCACGCTGGCGCGCCTGGATCACGAAGCAGTCGCCGAACATCGGGCAGTCGCTGCCGAGGCAGTTCTCCGCGGTCGAGGTGACCATCGGCAACAGCGGCGAGTCTTCCGGCAAGGCGTCCAGCTCGGCCAGATCGCCCATGCGCGTGCGCCCGGCCCAGCTGACGATGCGCTGGAACTGTGCGGCGTATTCGCGGCTGGTGAAACGGGGCTCGCCCTTGGCCTGCTCGGTGCGGTATTTGCACAGATAGTTGGCGCGGCCTTTCAGCAATGCCGTCTTCAGGCCGACGCCGAGGGCGTCGCGCACCCGCGGCAGGTCGCGGTGATAGAGCTGGTCCTGCAGCGCGCGCGTGCCGGTCGAGACGATGGTCTTGAGCCCGGACAGCAACGCCGGGACCAGATAGGCAAAGGTTTTGCCGGTGCCGGTGCCGGCCTCGGCGAGCAGGGCGGTACGCGACTCGAAGGCATCGGCGATCGCCGCCGACAGATCTTGTTGCGCCGAGCGCGGCGCGAACGCGGCGATGTTGCGCGCGAGGTCGCCGCCCTCGCTCAGCGCGGCACGACTGGCGACGCCAAGGCGGCTGGGTTCCATATCCGATTCAATACCGCGCTGGCGCTGCGACCGTGCAGACGTCGATTTTAGCCTGTGCCTGCTTCTTCGCCTCGGTGAGCTGGCTGCGCTGCGGCACCAGGGCGTCGTAGTGTTCCTGCTTCTGCGCCAGCTTCATCGCCGCGCCGACACCGTCGAGCTTGGCCTGCCGCACCTGGGCGATGGTCGCCCAGTGACGGCGGCACAGCGGGCCGACCTGGGAGCCGGAATCGAAGGCCTTCTGTGCATAACGCTCGGCATCGTCGAGACGGTGCTGCAACAACGCCGCTTCGGCGCGTTCCTGCAGCAGGGCCGGGTCGGCGGCGTTGATCTGCAGCGCCTGATCGAGCGCAGCGGCAGCTTCGACGTACTTGCGCGCGCGTTCCAATTGCGTGGCTTGTTGACGCAGGTCCTCGACCTGCGGATCGCGGATCGGCTGCACGTCGAGTTCGCGCGCGGCGCCGCCGGCGGCGGCGCGCACCGCTGCAACCGCGGCTTCGCCGTTGAAATTCGCTTCGGCCAACACGGTGGGCTGCGGCGGCGCGACCGCGCAGGCACTCGCCAGGCAGGTCAGGACGACCAGGACGACGCCTTTGCGCCGGGCACCTCGGGGGAAGGCGCCGGTGAAATCACTGCACTTCATGACTTACTGCTCCGGGGGCGGGGAATCGGGAGACGGCGCCGGTTCGCGCGCAGGTTCTTCCTTGTCCTTGCCGATGCCGAACCACTCGCGCCAACCGCCGCCGGAGGCTTCGCCTTCAGCCTGCGGCGCCGGGCACGGCGCGTATTCCGGCGCGAAGCCGGCCACGAACGGGAAGCGGCGCGCGCCGACGCAACTCGCGTCGGTGGTGTGGGTGCCGATCACCGCCTGCCAATCCAGGCCCTTGTCGGTGACCTTGAGCGGCGCGGTCGGCAGGCGCGAGAAGATCGCCGACCACACCCGCATCGCACCGGTCGCCCCGTACAGGCCGGTGGTCTGGTTCTGGTCGTTGCCGACCCAGATCACCGCCAGGTGATCGCCGGTCCAGCCGGCGAACCAGCTGTCGCGGCCGTCGTTGCTGGTGCCTGTCTTGCCCGCGGGCGAGAGGCGGCCGAGGCCGTCGCCGATCAACTGCCGGCCGGTGCCGTTGCTGACCGCCTGTTGCAGGGCGATGGTGATCAGGCGCGCGGCGATCGCGTCGCCTTCCTGCGCCGGGGCCGGTTCCTTGTCGTAACGCTTGACCGTCTTGCCGTCGCTGCCGAGCACGCCGCGTACCGCATGCAGGGGCTGGATTTCGCCGCCCGAGGCGAGGAACTGGTACAGCTGCGCCATCGCGTACGGGCTCTGGTCGACCGCACCGAGGATCAACGAGGGGTTGTTCGGCGCTTCGATGCCGGCCAGGGTCTTGATCAGGTCGGCGACGCGTTCCGGCGCGACCTTCATGCCGATGCGCACCGTGGCCTGGTTATAGGACATGGCCAGCGCATCGATCATGCGCACCAGGCCATGGCTGCGGCCGTCGGAATTACCGGGGTTCCAGTTGCGGCCGCGGCCGAGCTTGACCGTGACCGGCGAGTCGTCGACCCATGAGGCCAGGTTGAACTCGTTCGGCTGCGCCAACGCCAGCAGGTACACGAACGGTTTCAACAGCGAGCCGACCGGGCGCTGCGCTTCGACCGCGCGATTGAAACCGTGCTCGGAGAACTCGCGGCTGCCGACCACGGCCACGACTTCGCCGTTGTGCACATCGGTGACGACCAAGCCGGCCTGCAACGGCGGGCGGCGCTTGCTGTCCAGGCTCTTGAGGGTGCGCGCGACCGCGCCTTCGGCCTGCGCCTGCGCCGACGGCGACATGCCGCTCATCACGCTCAGGCCGGCGCCGGCGAGCGCATCGGCCGGGTAGTCGCGCGCGAGTTGGCGGCGGACCAGGTCGACATACGCCGGGAAACGATTGGCGGCGACGCTGCCGGGGTTGGAGGTGATGCCGAGCGGCGTCTTCAGTGCGCGCTGGAATTCCTTGTCGTCGATCAGCTGGGTCTCGTGCATCTCGCCGAGGACGAAATTGCGGCGCTCCAGCGCGCGCTCGGGATTGCGCCGCGGGTCGTAGTAGGACGGGCCGCGCACGATGCCGATCAGCAACGCGATCTGTTCGGTGTTGAGGTCGCGCAGGTCGCGGCCGAACCAGAACTCGGAGGCCGCGGCGACGCCGTGGATGGCCTGCGAGCCGCGCTGGCCGAGATAGACCTGGTTGAAATACGCCTCGAGGATGGTGCGCTTGTCGTAACGCGCCTCCATCAACAGGGCGTAGATGATTTCCTTGCCCTTGCGGGTCAGGGTCTGTTCCTGGCCGATGCCGAGCAGGCCGCTGCGCGCGAGCTGCTGGGTCAGGGTGCTGGCGCCCTGTTTGGCGCGGCCGGCGGCGACGTTCTTGAACGCCGCACGCGCCATGCCGCTGAGGTCGATGCCCATGTGATGGGCGAAGTCGCGGTCCTCGACGGCCTGCAGGCCGGTGACCAGCAACTCGGGCACTTCCTCGATCCGCACCAGGCGGCGTTCTTCCTGCTTTTGCCCGTACAGCGTGGCGATGCGCGCCGGGTCCAGGCGCGCGGTCTTCAGCGACTTGCGCGAGGTCAGGTCGCGCAGGCTGGCGACTCGGCCGCCGGACACCACGACTTCGATGCGCCGCGCCGGCACGGCGCCGTCGACATCGTTGAAACCGCGGCTGGCGACAGTGAAGCGGCCGCCCTGGCGGGCATAGGTACCGGGGCGCTCGCCGCTGTCCTCGCGGTAGGAGGCGGCGTCGAGTTCGGTCTTCAGCGTGCCCGGGTCCAGGGCCAGGCCCGGCGCCAGTTCGAGCGGACGCGCATAGACCCGGGTCGGAATCTGCCAACGCAACTGACCGAAGCGCTGGCCGACCTCGTGATTGAGATAGAGCGTGTACGGAATCAGGAAACCGAGCCCCAGGCCAATCGCGGCCAGGGCCCAGGTCACCAGTCGGCGGCGCCAGGTCGGCGCATGGCCGTCGCCGTCATTACCGTCGTTGTCGAGCTCGTCTTCGTCGTAATCGATTCGGGCCACGGATATGCAACACAGGGAGTCGCGGCAAGTCTAGCGCAGGCATCCGGAGCCCGTGCCGGGGGGGCCGCGGCGGCGGCATCGGCGTTCATACCCGGTGAATGCAGGCTGAGGCTGGGGGCTGGAGGGCCTGTCGGGAGTGGGCGCGATGCGGTTTGGATGGGGTGGCTTGGGCGGCGGTCGGGCTGGCAATGGCCAAGGCGCGGCCGTCGACATGGCTTGGGCGATGCGGGCGGCTGCCGGGCACGCTGGGGCCTGCTCGGCGAGGTTAGGGGGCGTTTTGGCGGGGCGATATCGCGCTTGGATGGAGGCGTCAGCTTTGTGTTCGGCGACCGAGGTTCGACGAGGTCCGCGGCCGGGGTACGGCTCGGACTGCCCGGTCGCGGGCTGCGGGTGGTTTTAGCGGGAGCGATGTCGCGCTTGGATCGGGGTGTCGGCTTTGGTTTTCAGCCGAGGTCACGCGGCATCATCCCATCGCGGCCTCGCAGGCCGTCGCGCAGGCCGCGCAGCATCGCGCGCAGATAGGCCGGGCGCGGCTTCAACAACAAGGCGGTGCCGACGAATTTCAGCACCAGACGCGGCAGATCCTGCGCCATCCAGCGGCGCGGCACTTCGGCGCGGCGGTACAGCAGCACGCGGTTGCGCATCATGTAGTACAGCCGGGTCGGGCTGTGCACCACGGTGCGGTAGGGAATCAGGCTGGAGACCTGGACCAGGTCGCCGATGCGGTGCTGCATGCGCGCATCGCAGATGCCGTACAGGCGATAGCCGCGATGACGCGCGCGCGAGCTCCATTCGATGTCGACGTTGTCGATGAACAAGCCCTCGTCCATGCCGCCGACCGTGTCGAGCACGTCCAGCGGCAACAGGGTGCCCGAGGTGATCAGAAAGTCGCAGTCGACCACCTGTCCGGGCCCACCGTAGAGCTTGCGGTTCATCGGGAAGGCGATCTGCACGAACGGTGCGACCTCGCCGGTACGTTCGTCGCGGAACTGCGGCCCGACCGCGGCCACCGGCCCCTGCCCGCGCAGCTGCTGCAGGTGACGCATCAGCACGGCGACCATGTCCGGATCGACGATGCTGTCCTGGTCCATCAACAGCACCTGCCCGAACCCGGCCGCACGCGCGGCGCGCGCGGCGTGGTTGATCGCGCTGCCCAGGCCGACGTTGCGCTCGGAGCGGAACACCTCGATGCCCTGCGCGCGCAGCCGCTCGAAATACGCCTCCAACGCCTCGCCGGTACTGGCGTTGTCGAAGATCTGCACGCGCCCGACCTGACCCTTGACCGCGGCGATGACGCGCTCGAGCAAGTCGATCTGCGGGTGATAGGTGACGATGGCGGCGCTGACGTCGATGCGATGGTTCGCCGCGGGCTGGCTGGCGCTGTTCATGTCAGCGCGATCCGGGTCGGCTGCGAAGCGATGCTTGCCGGCCGGCCAACGACACGATGCGCAGGTCGCTCGCGGACACAGTCATTCCCCGCACCTTGTCTGCCCGAACGAACGGGCGGTATGGACGAGCAGCGAGCGGCAAGGAAAGTCGGATCGGGGCAAGGAAGGCATCGCGGACTGGCGGGCATCGGCGGCATTATCGCTCAGCGGCGGCCGGGGTGCCGTGCGTCCATCCGTCGGATCGGACCGCGGACGAAACGCGGCCCGTACGAGAGGGCGCCCGCCTCAGTTCGAAGCCGCCTCGGCGCTGCGCACGCGGGCGCTGAGTTCTTCGATGCCGGCGGCGCGGGCGTCGAGCGAACGGGCGGCGTCGAGCGCGCTGCGGGCGGCACGCAATTCGCCGGCGCCGAGGCGTTCGTCGCCGACCGCGATCCA
>NZ_CP013141.1:5178854-5214998 GCF_001442535.1 Lysobacter antibioticus
GGCTTAGCAAAAGAAAGTAACCCGGCCGCGTCAGCGGACGGAAGCTCTGCTCTTGCTTGATGTTTTTTGTAGAAGCTAGATCAAACGCCAAGAGCTTCCGCCACTAAAGCGGCGGGTTACTTTCTTTTGTCTAAAGCAACAAAAGAAAGGTAACCAAAGAAAAATGCTTTTCTTTGAATCACAAGCCCGCACGAGCGATGCCGACGCAGGGATTTTTCATACGGGACATCCCTGTCCCGATGAAAAACGGCGCGCATCCCTGCGCGCCGCCCTCCGGGTCTGCCCTCGACCGGCAGAGCGACAAGCGACAAGCGACAAGCGAAGCCTGACATCGACGCCGACCACAAAAGGTCTGCACCAGTCGCGGCTTGCGCCGCTCCTACCCTTAGACGGATCGTGGCCTCGATCGATCCCATCGGCAACGCGTGCTCTGCGCATCCCGTGGTCGCGGCTCACGCCGCTCCTACAGGGGCTCGACCCGGTAACGCCGCCACCCCCGATTCCGCAACGCGACGCACTGTTCCGCTCACGCGCGCCCGGTCATCGCCCACCGCTAACGCCATTTGCGCGACCATCGGCGGGCTCGGGCTCCGCCGCCCGATACGGAGTCCCGCATGACCAAGGCGTCCGATCTGTTCGTCGCCGCGCTCGAGGCCGAAGGCGTCGAATACGTATTCGGCATCCCCGGCGAGGAAAATCTCGATCTGCTCGAATCGCTGCGCACTTCGAGCATCCAGCTGGTTCTGACTCGCCACGAACAGGCCGCCGGTTTCATGGCCGCCACCTACGGCCGGCTTACCGGCAAGGCCGGGGTCTGCCTGTCCACCCTCGGGCCCGGCGCGACCAATCTGGTCACGGCCGCCGCCTACGCCCAACTCGGCGCCATGCCGATGCTGATGATCACCGGCCAGAAGCCGATCAAGACCAGCAAGCAAGGGCATTTCCAGATCGTCGACGTGGTCGACACGATGCGTCCGCTGACCAAGTACACGCGCCAGATCGTCGCCGCCGACAGCATCCCGGCGCGAGTGCGCGAGGCCTTCCGGCGCGCCGAAGAGGAACGCCCAGGCGCGGTGCATCTGGAGCTTCCGCAGGACATCGCCGGCGACCCGACCCAGGCGCGCCTGATACCGGCCTCGTTCTCGCGGCGCCCGGTGGCCGAGGACAAGGCGATCGAACGCGCCGCCGAGGCCATCGCCCAGGCCCGCCACCCGATCCTGATGATCGGCGCCGGCGCCAACCGCAAGACCACCGCCAAGACCCTGCACGCGTTCGTCGCCCAACTCGGCATCCCCTATTTCACCACCCAGATGGGCAAGGGCGTGCTCGACGAGAACGGCCCGCTGTGGCTCGGCAACGCCGCGCTGTCGGACCACGACTTCGTCCATCGCGCCATCGACGCCGCCGACTGCATCGTCAACATCGGCCACGACGTCATCGAGAAGCCGCCGTTCTTCATGCGCGAAGGCCGGCGCACGGTGATCCACGTCAACTACGCCAGCGCCGAAGTCGATGCGGTGTATTTCCCGCAGATCGAAGTGGTCGGCGACATCGCCCACTCGGTCTGGCGCCTGTCGGAGGCGCTGCGGCCGCAGGCGCATTGGGACTTCTCGTTCTTCGACCGCGTGCGCAGCGCCTTGTCGGAGCAACTGCTCGACCGCAGCGAAGACGACCGTTTCCCGCTGGCGCCGCAGCGTCTGGTCGCCGAATTGCGCGCCGCACTGTCGCCGCGCGACGTGGTCTGCCTGGACAACGGCCTGTACAAGCTGTGGTTCGCACGCAACTACCGCTGCGCCGAGCCCAATACTTTATTGCTCGACAATGCCCTGGCGACCATGGGCGCGGGCTTGCCCTCGGCGATCGCCGCGCGCATCGTCTGCCCGGACCGCAAGGTGGTCGCAGTCTGCGGCGACGGCGGTTTCATGATGAATTCGCAGGAGCTCGAAACCGCGGTGCGGCTGGGCCTGGACATCACCGTACTGGTGTTGCGCGACGACGCCTACGGCATGATCAAGTGGAAGCAGGCCCACGAACGCTATCCGAGCTACGGCATGGACCTCGGCAATCCCGACTTCGTCGCCTATGCCAGCAGCTACGGCGCGCGCGGTCATCGCCCCGAGTCCAGCGACGCCTTCGCGCCCTTGCTGCGCCAGGCCCTCGACACGCCGGGCATCGACCTGATCGAAGTGCCGATCGATTACCGCGACGACGACCGCATTCTCAACGAAGACATTCCACGCCTCGCCGCCGCCGTGCAGTGACGCGGCGCTCCCGCCCCCTTTTCGACCAGGAGCATTCCATGGCCCGATCGCCGAAGCAGTCCGATCGCCGCAAAGCGGCCAAGCCCGCCAAGCCCGGCAGCGGCTTGAAGCCGAGCTACCCCTATTACCTGGCCAACCGCCCGGTCGCCGCCAATACCGCCCTGGACGTGCTCGACAAATTCAGCGGCAAGCGCGCGACCCGGGTCGCGATGGCCGACGCCACGGCGGTGCGCAAGGCGATCGTCGCCGCGCACAAGGCGCGCGAAGCGATGGCGGCGTTCACGCCCGACCGCCGTCGCGACGTGCTCGAGCACTGCGTGCGCCGCTTCAGCGAGCGCTTCGAGGAGCTCGCCTTGGCGCTGTGCATCGAAGCCGGCAAGCCGATCCGCGATGCCCGCGGCGAAGTCACCCGCCTGATCGATACCTTCCGCATCGCCGCCGGCGAGGCTACCCGCAGCGGCGGCGAGCTCATCGAACTGCAGATCTCCGAACGCACCCGCGGCTATCGCGGCATGGTCAAGCGGGTGCCGATCGGGCCATGCAGCTTCATCACCCCGTTCAACTTCCCGCTCAACCTGGTCGCGCACAAGGTCGCGCCGGCGATCGCCGCGGGCTGTCCCTTCGTGCTCAAGCCGGCGATCAAGACCCCGGTCGGCGCGCTGATCATCGCCGAGGTGCTGGCCGAGACCGACCTGCCCGAAGGCGCGTTCTCGGTGCTGTGCTGCTCGAACGAAGATGCCTCGCTGTTGGTCGAGGACGAGCGCATCAAGCTGCTGAGCTTCACCGGCGGCCTGATCGGCTGGGACCTCAAGGCACGGTCCGGCAAGAAGAAGGTCACCCTCGAACTCGGCGGCAACGCGGCCTGCATCGTCGATGCCGACCCGGGCGCGAGCCTGGACCACGTGGTCGAGCGGTTGGTGTTCGGCGCCTACTACCAAAGCGGGCAGAGCTGCATCAGCGTGCAGCGCATCTACGCCCACGCCGATATCTACGACAAGCTGCGCAAGAAGCTCAAGTCCGCGATCGCCGCCTTACGCATGGGCGACCCGCGCGACGAGCAGACCTTCATCGGCCCGGTCGTCGACGTCGATGCCGCCAAGCGCATCGAGTCCTGGATCGACGCGGCGGTCAAGGGCGGCGCCAAGCGTATCGTCGCCGGCCCGCGCGACGGCAACATGATCCCCGCGACCTTGCTGGAGAAGGTGCCGCGCGACTCGGACCTATACCGCAAGGAAGTATTCGGGCCGGTGGCGTTCATCGAACCTTTCGACGATTTCGACAAGGTCCTGACGACCGTCAACGACAGCGATTTCGGCCTGCAGGCGGGCGTATTCACCGGCCGCCTCGACCATGCGATGAAAGCCTGGGACCGGCTCGACGTCGGCGGTGTGATCGTTGGCGACGTGCCCAGCTTCCGCGTCGACAACATGCCCTACGGCGGCGTCAAGGATTCCGGCCTCGGCCGCGAAGGCGTGCGCTATGCGATCGAAGACATGAGCGAACAGCGGCTATTGGTGATCCGCGATCCAACCGAAGGTGCGTAACCCCGGACTTCTCCGAAGCCACGTCCCCGCTTCCGCTGCAGAGCCGGCCTAACAAGCCAACCACTCACCCGGCCCCGGACGGGGCCGGGTGAGCGAGCAACTTCCCCGACCGCCCCTTCCCCCGCCCGGCCTCCACGCAAAAAGATTCTGCCAGGCTCAACCCCACCCCCAGCACCGGCACGTTCCACTTCCCAGGTCCACACACCAGGGAAGCCGCCATGAACGTCCGAGCCACGCCGCAGTCGTCGTCGAACCTCCGCTCCATCCGTCCCCTCACTGCGGCCTTGCTGACCGCACTGGCGTTCTCGATCGCCGGCTGCCAGGCGCCCGGCGAGCTGGCGCAGTCGCGCGACAAGAGCGAAGGCGACGCCCTCGTCGTCGAAGTCGCCCCTCACGATGACGCCGCCGCAGCGGCCGACGCCGCCGCCAGCGCCGCGGCGGCTCCTCCGGCACCACCGGCGCCGCTCGCCGAAGCCGCCAAACCGATCCGTGCCGATGCGCGCGCCAAGGGCGCGGCCGAACGGTCGCGAGGGCAAGTGTTCGCAGAAGCCAAGGCCATGCCGGCCGGTAACGCAGCGGCGCAAAGCACCACCCTCGACCGCGTCCAGGTCAGCGGCAGCCGCATCGGGCCGGCCCCGCGCATGCTCAAGCGCAGTGTGTCCGCGCAAATGGCGGCTCCCGCCGCACTCGTGCCGCCGCCCCCGCCGCCGATGTACCAGGCCAGCGCCGACACGGAAAAATACGCCGAGCGCGAAGACAACCCGGTGCACCGCACCAGCGAACAGCCGCTGTCGACCTTCTCGATCGATGTCGACACCGGCAGCTACGCCAATGTCCGGCGCATGCTCAGCAACGGCCAACGGCCGCCCGCCGATGCGGTGCGCGCGGAGGAATTCATCAACTACTTCGACTACGGCCATGCCGCACCGGCCTCGCTGGCGACGCCGTTCCGGGTCAGCACCGAGCTCGCGCCGGCGCCGTGGAATGCGCAGCGCCAGTTGCTGATGATCGGCATCAAGGGCTTCGACGTGCCCAAGAAGACCCTGCCGCCGGCCAACCTGGTGTTCCTGATCGATACCTCGGGCTCGATGGACTCGCCCGACAAACTGCCGCTGCTGAAAAGCTCGTTCTCGCTGCTGACCAAGCAGTTGCGCGCGCAGGACCGCATCTCGATCGTGGTCTACGCCGGCTCGGCCGGCCTGGTGTTGCCGCCCACGCCGGGCGACCGCCAGGAAGAGATTCTCGCCGCGCTCGATCGCCTGCAAGCCGGCGGCAGCACCAACGGCGGCGACGGCATCCGCCTGGCCTATGCGATGGCCAAGCAGGCCTACGTCAACAACGGCGTCAACCGCGTGATCCTCGCCACCGACGGCGATTTCAATGTCGGCACGGTCGACAACAACGCTCTGGAAACCCTGGTCGCCGATCAGCGCAAGAGCGGCATCGCCCTGACCACGCTGGGCTTCGGCCAAGGCAACTACAACGACGAACTGTCGGAGAAACTCGCCGACGTCGGCGACGGCAACCATGCCTACATCGACACCCTGCAGGAAGCGCGCAAAGTGCTGGTCGAAGAGATGGGCTCGACCCTCATGACCATCGCCCGCGACGTCAAGATCCAGATCGAGTTCAACCCGGCCCAGGTCGCCGAATATCGCCTGATCGGCTACGAAAACCGCCTGCTCAAGCGCGAGGACTTCGCCAACGACAAGGTCGACGCCGGCGACATCGGCGCCGGCCACGAGGTCACCGCGCTGTACGAACTCACCCCGGTCGGCTCGAGCGCGATGCGTCTGCCGGCGCTGCGCTATGCCGGCAGCGCGCCGGCGCTCGGCCAGGGCGGCGAAATCGCCAACCTCAAGCTGCGCTACAAGCGTCCCGGAGAAGACCGCAGCCAGTTGATCGAAACGCCGGTCAGGCGTTCGAGCCTGCGCCTGGTCGCGAGCGAGCCGATGCGCATGGCGGCCTCGGTCGCGGCCTTCGCCGACACCTTGCGCGGCGGCAGCCAGTACGACGGCTGGGGCTGGGACCAGATCATCGCCACCGCGCGCGGTCTCAAGCTCGACGACCGCTGGGGCCAGCGCGCCGAGTTCATCGGCCTGGTCGAACGCGCCAAGGTGCAGATCGGCGAGATCGGCCGGGTCGGGCCGGTCGCGGGCGTGGCGGTCAGCGAATGAGGGTCGAGGCCGCCTTCGCGGCGGCCGCTTCGACCCGATCGGAGTCGATCGGGTCGGCCTCCGCGGGGAAGGCCTCGTCGGCGCCGAGTTCGATCAAGCCCGATCCGTCCGCGAACGCAGCCACCGCGTCCGATTCGAGCAGGCCCGAGCGATAGCCTTCGGCGATGCTCGCCGCGCTGCGGATGTGTTCGCCGGGATGGCCGAACAGATAGCCCTGGCCGTAGGTGCAGCCCAGCTCGCGCAAAGCCGTGCGCTGGGCTTCGGTTTCCACGCCCTCGCCGATGGTGTGGATGCCGAGCGTACCGGCCAGCGCCTGGATCGCGCGCACCACCGCGACGCTTTCCGGACGCGATTCGCCGACCAAGCCCGCGACGAAACTCTGATCGATCTTCAAACACTCGATCGGAAAACGGTGCAGGTACGACAGCGCAGAGAAGCCGGTACCGAAATCGTCCAACTGCGCCAACACCCCGTGATTACGCAGGTTGCGCAACATCCGCAAGGCGCGCGGCACGTCGTCGAGCAAGGCGACCTCGGTGATCTCGATACGCAGGCGGCGCGGATCGGCGCCGGCCTCGTCGATCATCCGCAACAGCCGGTCGGCGAAATCGCCTGAACGGAAATGCCGCGGCGAGACGTTGACCGAGATGTAGCCGTCGCCGCCGCGCGCCAGTTCGGTGACCACGCGGCCGTACAGGATCCAGTCGGCCTCTTCGATCAGACCGCTGTCCTCGCCCAGGCCGATGAATTCGCGCGGCAGCAACAGGCCGCGTTTCTCGTGGCGCCAGCGCAGCAGCGCTTCGTGGCCGATCAGGCCGTGGTCGTCGAGGCGCACGATGGGCTGGTAATAAGCGATGAAGGCATCGCCGTTGATCGCGCGACGCAGGTCGGCTTCCAGGTCGAGGATGCGCATCGCCTGCTCGCGCATCTCCTCGTCGAACACCGCGCAACGGCCGCGTCCGGCGCCCTTGGCGCGGTACATCGCCGCGTCGGCGTCGCGCAGCAGCTCGATGCCGTTGCGATAACGCGGGTGCCACATGGCGATGCCGATGCTGGCCGACGGAAACACTTCGCGCCCGGCCACCCAGCACGGCTCGCCCAGCGTGCGCAGCACGCGCGAGGCCAGTTCCTCGGCCACGCCGAGTCCGTCGATGTTCTCGATCAGAATCGCGAATTCGTCGCCGCCGAGGCGCGCCACGGTGTCGTTGCTGCGCACGGTCGAGACGATGCGGCGGCTGCTTTCGACCAACAGCTCGTCGCCGGCCGAATGGCCGACGCTGTCGTTGACCAGCTTGAACCGGTCCAGGTCCAGGAACAGAACCGCGAACGCACGCTGCTCGCGGCGCGCGCGCGCGATCGCGTCGTCCAGGCGTTCGAGCAACTGGCCGCGGTTCGGCAGGCCGGTGAGGGCGTCGTGCAGGGCCTGGTGGGTCAGCTTCTGTTCGGCGCGCACGCGTTCGCCGATCTGGGCGAGCAGTTCGGCGTTGGTGTGGGCCAGCTCGCGGGTGCGCGAAGCGACCCGCTGTTCGAGCTCGCCGTGCGCGGTCACCAGCCGGTCCTGGGCCTGCTTGCGCGCCAGGCCGATGCTGATGTGGTGGGCGACGAAGGTCAGCAGTTCCTGGTCGCGGGCATTGAAGCTGATCGCACGCGAGTAGCTCTGTATCGCAATCACTCCGACCACCGAGTCGTCGCGGTACAGCGGCACGCCCAGCCAGCAATGCGCGGCCGAGCCGTGGCTGCGCACTTCGCCGCGGCTGTTGAGCTCGGCGATGCGGTGGCGGTCGGCCAGCAACGGCCGGCCCTGGCGGATCACGTATTCGGTCAGGCCGCCGGCAAGCTGGCGGCTCTCGCGGATCATGTCGCGCTCGTCGATCGAGTACGGGAACTGCAGGCGGTCGCCGTCCTCGGACAGCAGCGCGATGTAGAAATTGCGCGCGTACAACAGCTCGCTGACCACGTCGTGGACTTGCGAATAGAAGCGGCCCAGGGTGTCGGAAGTGATGGTCAGCTCGGCGATGCGGAACAGCGCGCGTTGCAGGCGTTCCGAGCGCTGGCGCTCGATGATCTCGGCCTGCAGGTCGCGGTTGCTGAGCTGCAAGGCGTAGGTTCGCTCGGCGACGTGGCGTTCGAGCTCCTCGCGGGCGCCGAAACGGTCGAGCGCGGTCAGGATGTGCTGGGCCACGAACGACAACAGCGCCCGGTCTTCCTCGCCGTAGCTGCCGGCGCTCTCGTAGTTCTGCACCACGATCGCGCCGCAGACGCGTTCGTCGCGGCGCATCGGCACGCCGAGCCAGTCGGCGCTGTCGGGGCCGTGGTACTCGTCGGGCGGCACGCCGAGCAGGTCGCGCAGCGCCGCCGAACTGCCCTGCAGCGGCTCGCCGTGGCGCAACAGGGCCAGGGTCAGGCTGGTCGGCATCTCGTCGCCGCGGATCACCCGCTGCGGATCGGCCACGTAGGGGTCGTTGCGGTCGGCGAAATACAGGAAGCGCATCGTGTCGGCGACGTCGTCGTAGAGCACGATGTAGAAATTCTCGGCGTACATCAGGCCGCAGACCACGCCGTGGATGCGGCTGAGCAGGTCGGTCATCTCCAGCCCGGAGCCGGCCAGGTCGGCGATGCCGTACAAGGCCTGCTGCAGGCGTTCGGACTTTTCCAGGGCTTCGGCGCGGGCGTGGGCGCGCACCGCCGACAGATCGGCGGCGACGATACGCCGCGCCATCGCCAGCCAGGCGGCGCGCAACGGCGTCGGCAGGGCCTGCGGCAGGCAGGCGACGATCGCCGCGCGACTGCCGTCCTCCAGCCACCAGGCCGCCTCGATGCGGTCGCCGCCGCAATCGTCGGACGCGCCGACCGCGGGCGGGTCGCGTTCGAGCAAGGCGCCGGCATCGGCGCGCAAGGGCGCCTCGACGCCCGGCGTGAACGATTCCGACAGGCGGCCGTAGGCCGAACGCCAGCAGACCACCACGAGGGAGCCGACCGGCAACGCCTCCTGCAGCGCGCAGGCGAGCGCCTCGCCCGCGGACGATCTATCGCTCACCGTTGCCCCTGGTAGTACGTCACTGTGCACCGCATCGCCGCCTTCTGCGCAAGGCGCAGGATAACGCGAGCTTTACAGGATCGGCAGACGGCAACCCCACCAGGGCTCCCGGACCGTTGTTCCGAACATGCAACTGGCCCTCCCATCGCCGCTATACGACGTCTCTCCCGTGCGCAACCGCTTCCCGTCTGCGTCGCCAGGCCGTACCCTGCCGCGGATGAATTCCGGTGCGGACGCTAGCGATGACGTGCTGATGCTGGCCTGGACGGGCGGCGACGCCGCCGCGTTCGAGGTCCTGTATTCGCGTCACCGCGGCCCTTTGTACCGTTTCTTGCTGCGTCAGATCCGTGATTCGGCGCTCGCTGACGAGTTCTTCCAGGACGTCTGGCAGCGAGTGATCGCCGCGCGCGACGGCTGGAAGCCGGATGCGGCGTTCAGCACCTGGCTGTTCCGGATCGCCCACAACCGCCTGAACGACTACTGGCGCGGCCTCAAGCACCGCCCGCCGGCACCGGCCGACGGCGACGAGCGCGCCGCCCGGGTCGCCGACCCGACCACGCCCGAGCGCGAACTGTCCGAGTTCGAACAGCGCCGCCGCCTGCAGCGGGCGATCGAGGAATTGCCCGAGGAGCAGCGCGAAGTGGTGCTGCTGCGCCTGGAACAGGAATTGAGCCTGGAGGACATCGGCGCCATCACGGGGGCCGGCAGGGAAACGGTGAAGTCCAGACTGCGCTACGCGATGGACAAGTTGCGCGCGAGGTTGACCGAATGAACCGCCGTCACGACGCCCACGATCCGCTGTCGCCCGAGGAACGCGAGCTGGCCGAGCGCCTGCTGCGCCTGGGACCGCACGACGGCCCCTCGCCGGCCCTGGACGCCAAGATCCTCGCCGCCGCCCATGCCGCCGTGGCGCAGACGCCGCGTGCGCGCAGCAAGACGCGCTGGCCGGCCTGGATCGGCGTGGCGGCCTCGCTGACCCTGGCGATCGGCGTGGCCTGGCAGTTGCGGCCGATGGACAAGGCGCTGGAGTCGGTCGGCGAAGACCAGGCCACCGCCGCTTCAGTGAACTCGGCCGAATCCGCCGCCGCGGCCCCGGCCGCGGCTGACGCCGCCACCGACTCCGCCTACGACAGCAGTGCCGGTGCGGCCGATGCCGCCACCAGCGTCGCCGCGCCCGAGCCCCTACCCGAGGCGCGAATGGTCGCTCCACCCTCGCCTCCGGCGCGAACGGTCGCGCCGCCTCCGCCGCCGATGGAAGCCGTCAAGCGCAACGACGCGGCTGCCGATAGCCTGCGCGCGGAACAGCGGCAGCAGGAACACAAGCGAGCCGCCAAGCGTGCCGAGACCCGCGACGTCCAGGCCTTTGGGGCAGCGACGCCGATCGACGCGCCGGCGCCACCGCCGGCGCCGGCCTCGGCTCCGGTCTATGCCCCGGCCCCGGCCGCCGCGCCCGCCAGCGATGCCGCCAAACCGCAGCTCGCACGGGAACGCCGCTACGAACTGCAGGAGGCTGCCCCGGCAGCCGCGACCTCGGCGCCCAAGGCCGAGGGCGACATGCGCAGCAAACCGGCACCGTTAATGGGCAATGCCACGCGCTCGGTCGCACCTGCCGCCGCTCAACCGGCGCAAGCCGAAACCGCGCAACCGGCGGCCGCGAACGACTCGACCAGCCTGGACCGGGTCCAGGTCACCGGCAGCCGGATCATGCCGGATGCCGCCCAGGAAGCCCGCCTGACCCCGGCGCAATGGCTGGAGCTGATCCGCGGCTACCGCGACCGCGGCGACACCGAGCTCGCCCGCGACAGCCTGCGCCGCTTCCACCGCGCCCATCCGCAGACGCGGGTGCCGGACGACCTGCGCGCCCTGCTGAAATGAGCCCGCGCCGCCGGCCCGGCACCGGCGCGGGCGGCCGCCGGTGACCGCCGCGACCCTGGCCGCACGCGCCAGCCTGTCGATCGAGGTCAAGCACAGCCGCTTTCTCGCCCTCGCCGCTCCGGTGACCACACCGGAAGAGGCCCTGGCCTTCATCGCCGAGGTCGGCGACCCGGCCGCGACCCACAACTGCTGGGCCTACCGCATCGGCGCCCAATACCGCTTCAACGACGACGGCGAACCGGCCGGCACCGCCGGGCGGCCGATCCTGGCCGCGATCGACGGCCAGGGTTACGACCAGGTCGTGGTCGTGGTGACCCGCTGGTACGGCGGCATCAAGCTCGGCGCCGGCGGCCTGGTCCGCGCCTACGGCGGTTGCGCGGCGGAGTGCCTGCGCTGCGCCGAGCGACGCGAACTGGTGCGCTACAGCGAGCTGGAGCTCGCGTTTCCGTTCGAAGACACCGGCGCGGTGCATGCCGCGCTGAGCGCCCATGGCGCCGAGAAAGACCAGGAACGCTACAGCGCCGAGGGCGTGCGCATGCTCGTCCGCCTGCCCGAATCGCAGGTCGACGCCTTGAAAGCGCAGCTTCGCGACGCCACACGTAATCGCGTGCGCCTCGAACAACCCGGCCGCGCCCCTTCCCCATGAACGCCTCCCGATGACAGATTCCAGCGCCGGCCGCCCGGTCGACTCACGCCGCGACGACCGCAAGGCCCCGATCGGCAGTCTGCGGACCTTGTGGCCGTTCGTGCGCAAGCACAGCCGCCTGTTCGTGGCCTGGCTGTTCGCCCTCGGCGCGTCCAGCGCCGCCACCCTGAGTCTGCCGGTCGCGTTCAAGACCATGATCGACCAGGGCTTCGCTCAGAGCTCCGCCGGCGGCGGCAGCAGCGCGATCGACCGCGCCTTCCTGTTGCTGTTCCTGGTCGCCATCGCCCTGGCCTTCGCCACCGCGATCCGCTTCTATTTCGTCTCGGTGCTGGGCGAGCGCGTGGTCGCCGACTTGCGCGAGAAGCTCTACAGCCATCTGATCGCGCTCGATGCCGGTTTCCACGACCGCAACCGCAGCGGCGAGCTGGTCTCGCGCCTCACCGCCGACGCCGAACTGTTGCGCAGCGTGGTCGGTTCGAGCATGTCGGTCGCTTTGCGCAGCACGGTCACGGTGATCGGCAGCCTCGGCATGCTGTTCTGGACCAGCCCGCGCCTGGCCGTGTTCGCCCTGATCGGGATTCCGCTGGCGGTGCTGCCGATCGTCATCGGCGGACGCAAGCTGCAGAAGATCTCGCGCGCCAGCCAGGACCGCGTCGCCGACGCTAACACCCTGGCCAGCGAAACCCTCGGCGCCGTGCGCACGGTCCAGGCGCATGCGCGCGAGCCCTACGAGCAAGGCCGTTTCAGCCAGTCGCTGCAGATCGCGGTGAAGGCCGCGCGCCAGCGCATCAGCGCCCAGGCCTGGGTCACCGCGATCGCCATCACCCTGGTGTTCGGCGCGATCACCCTGGTGCTGTGGTCGGGCGCGCACGACGTCGTCGCCGGGCGCATGAGCGCCGGCACGCTCGGCCAGTTCGTGCTCTACGCCCTGATCGGCGGCGGTTCGATCGGCGCCCTCGCCGAAGTCTGGAACGACCTGCAGCGCGCCGCCGGCGGCATGGGCCGGATCAGCGAACTGCTCAACGAATCCAGCGCGGTGCGCGCGCCTACGCACCCGAAAGTGCTGGCGAAGCCGCTGCACGGCGAACTGGTCTTCGAGCACGTCGGCTTCCACTACCCGCTGCGCCCCGACCTGCCCGCGCTGGAGGATTTCAGCCTGCGCGTGCGTCCGGGCGAGACCGTGGCCCTGGTCGGCCCCTCCGGCGCCGGCAAGAGCACCGTGTTCTCGATCCTGCTGCGCTTCCACGACCCGCAGCAGGGTGCGGTCAAGGTCGACGGCGTCGACGTGCGCGAGCTCGACCCGGCCGCCTTGCGCGAAGCCGTCGCCCTGGTGCCGCAGCAGCCGACCATCTTCGCCACCACCGCGCGCGACAACATCCGCTACGGCCGCCTCGAAGCCAGCGACGACGATGTCGCCCAGGCCGTGCGCGCCGCTCATGCCGCCGATTTCATCGGGGCCCTGCCCGACGGGCTGGGCACCGAGTTGGGCGAACGCGGCGCGCGCCTGTCGGGCGGCCAACAGCAACGCATCGCCATCGCCCGCGCCCTGCTCAAGGACGCGCCGATCCTGCTGCTCGACGAAGCCACCAGCGCACTCGATGCGCAGAGCGAACGCGCCGTGCAGCAAGCCTTGGAAACGCTGATGGAAGGCCGCACCACCCTGGCCATCGCCCATCGCCTGGCGACCGTGCTAAAGGCCGACCGCATCGTGGTCATGGACCGCGGCCGTATCGTCGCCGAAGGCACGCATGCGCAATTGCTCGCGCAGGGCGGTTTATACGCCGAGCTGGCGAAACTGCAGTTTCTCGATTGAACCGGTCGAGCGAGACGTGAGTGCAGAGAAGTGAGGAGTGAGCGAAGGCGGATTCCGCCAACGCTCGCTCTCCTCACTTCTCGTTCCTAGTTCCTATTTACCAGTTCCTATCTCAACTACGGACCAAGGTCAGGCCGTACTGACTGAGGATCGGGCCGAGCCGCTCGAACAGGCTGCTGCGCTGCGACGCCGGGATCCCGCAGTTGTTGCCGTTGGCCTGCACATTGCCGCCCGACATCACGCCCTGCGCCTGGCCGGCGCTGGTGATCCAGGAACCGCCCGAATCGCCGCGTCCCATGCAGGCATTGCCCTGCGTCAGGCCGCGCACCGCGCCCTCGGCGTAGTTGGCGGTGACGTTCTTGGCGGTGATGGTGCCGCAGCGATAGCCGGTGGTGCGGCCGGAACGGCACACCGCCGCGCCGATCGCCGCTTCGGTGCTGCCGCGCACCGCCACGGTGCCGCCACTGTAGTTGCTGACCGCGCCCTGCAGGGTGTGGGTGCTGCCGACGCTGACCCAGGCGCGGTCGTTGCCCGGGAACACGCGGGCGGCGAAGGAGCCGACTTGCACGCCGCCGACACGGGCGATGGCGCCGACCGTGCCGCAATGGCCGGCGGTCACATAGCCCTTGGTGGTGCCGCGAGTGACAGAGAAGCCGACCGAACACAGCGAGGCGTTGTTGATCGAATACTCGATGCCGCCGAGGATGGTCGCCGTGGTCTGCAAGCTGCCCGGCATTTCCTCGATGCGCACCATGCCGCTGTCGGCGCCGCTGAGGGCGACGAAATCGACGCCGCGCTCGGTCGCGCCCTGGTCGACCTTGACCACGACGCTGTTGCTCGTCTGGTCGACATACCAGCTCTGGACGCCGCTCAGCGGCTTGCTGATGCCCTTCACCCGCGCCTGCGAACCGGCATCGAGCAGATCCATCGAGTTCTGCAACTGCTTCAGGCTATGGCGCACGGTGCGCACTTCGACGCCGGGAATGCGCAAGGCTTTGCGCGCGCCCGAAGTCGCGGCGACGTACTTGAAGCTGCCGTCCTCGTTGCGCTCGATCCAACTGCCGGCGAAGTTGCCGCCGAGCTCGCGTTCGACCGCCGCTGCCTGGGTCTGCGCGAGGCGTTCGGTGGCCAGGTACTGGCCGAGCTGCGACGGGAACACGCCGAGGTCGCGCTGCATCGCGAACTTCAGTTCGGGACTCACTTCGTCGGCCGCCAGCGCCGCGCCGCAGGACAATGCGGCCACCGCCGTCATCATCGAGAACATAGACACACGCGCCAGGCCGGCGCGCTTGCCGGATTTCGATACGGACATGTTGGAGAACTCCTTAGGGATGGAATCTGACATGGCTCGGATAAGGTCGTGACGACCTCGTGTCGCCATCGCACGGACGGCGGACCCATCATCGGGACCACACTCGCGTGGCGTTCGATGCGCATCGGGACGACAGGAGCGGACAGATAAGGAGATGGCGGCCGCGCGCACAAGCCGCCGGTGAGACGCCGTCACACCGGTATTCCGAGGCGCGTCACAAGAACGCGCATGCGCCGTCGAGGCTGAACGAATTCGGCGCGGGCGCCGCCGACTATGCGCAGCCGAATGTTGTCGTGCTTATTGCGCTGTGAGCCGCGCAGCGCAAGCGTTCACACGGCCGCTGGCGGCCGCGTAACGAAGATCGCCACGAAGACTCCGCCGACCGTCGAGTGGCGAGGTGCGTGCGACGCTTGGCGACGGAACCGCTTCCTACAGCATCATGGGATCGCGGCGCGACAGGGCCTTCGCGAAGACGCCTGCGTTGCGTCGATGTTGTTTTCGCCGACGCTAAACCTGGGCAACGCAGGCGCGATCGCGTCCGTCGATTCGACGATGGCAAGGGCGGACGCAACGATCCGCGACCGCCTTCAACCGGCGCGCTTGGCCTCGCCGATCAACCAAAGCGTAAACAGGCACAGGGCGACCAGCATCGCCCCGCGTCCGAGCCAGAACAGCGCAAACGAAAAATCCGAACCGTGCGCCGGCGGCGGTACCGCGGCCAGCGCCAGCAGCGCCAGCGCCTGGGATTTACGTGAACCACGCATGGTTGCACCTCCCGCTGCGGCCTGGAATGGCCGACCGGGCGACCATACACCCATCCGAGGAAAACCGGCGTCATCGCCGGCTCGCTGCGACGGACGTCGCATTCAGGGAGGTCGTCGCGCGGGCTAAGGATCGATCCGGATCGGAGTGCCGTTCGGCACCAGACTCCAGACTTCCTCGATCTGCTCATTGCTCAGTGCGATGCAGCCATCGGTCCAGTCGCGTCGGTACCCGGGCGGCGTCCCGCCATGAATCATGATGTCTCCGCCCGGATCGACGCCGCGCGCACGCGCCTGCTTGCGATCGGCCTCGTTCGGATACGACACGCGCAGGGACAAATGAAAACGGCTGTTGGGATTGCGCCCGCTGATGCGGTAAGCGCCTTCGGGCGTGCGCTCGTCGCCTTGCTGGCGCTTGTGTCCGCTCGGCGCATCGCCGAGCAGAATCGAATAGGTGCGGATGAGCTTGCCGTCGCGCAGCAGCCGCATGCGCCGCTCCGACTTGTCGACGACGATGCTGTCGGCGCGTTGCGCCGCCGGCGCCATCGCCGGCGGCGTGCGCGCCCAGGCCGGCGCACAGACCAGAGCAACCGCGAACAAATACAGGCCCATCGTCCTCATGCCGGCAGCACCCGCTGCAGGACGAGGTCGAAATCCAAGCCCTCCGGCAAGGTGCCGAAAGCCAGGCCATGCTGCCCGCCGAGCCGGCTCGCGCAGAATGCCGGCGCCAGCGGGCTGCCGGCACGCAACAGCGTCGCCGCCTGCAGCGCTAGAGCGAGGCGCTCGGTCCATGCCCGCGCCTGCGCTTCGACCACTGGCGTTTGCCCGCTCAGGACCGCGCGTAATGGGTCGAGCCAAGCGTCGAACGCGGCGTTGCGGCCCGCGGCCGATTCGAGCTCGGTCAGCAAGGCCGCAGCGGTCTGCGGCTCGCGTGCGAGCGCACGCAGCACGTCGAGGCATTGGATGTTGCCGCTGCCCTCCCAGATCGAATTCAACGGTGCCTGCCGATACAGCCGCGGCAGGATCGATTCCTCGACATAACCCGCGCCGCCCAGGCACTCCTGCGCTTCATTGACGAAGGCCGGCGCGCGTTTGCAGACCCAGTACTTGCCGATCGCGGTGGCGATACGCGCGAACGCCGCTTCGCCGGCATCGCCGCCGGCACGGTCGACCGCGCCGGCGACCCGGATCGCGAACTGGATCGCGGCCTCGGCTTCGAGCGCGAGATCGGCCAGGACGTTGCGCATCAGCGCGTGATCGAGCAGCGGCTTGCCGAAGCTGCGCCGATGGCGGGCGTGGTGCATGGCCTGCGCCAGGGCCATGCGCATTTCGCCGGCCGAGCCGAGCATGCAGTCCAGGCGGGTCAGCATCACCATCTCGATGATCGTCGCCACACCGCGGCCTTCATCGCCGATGCGTTGCGCCCAGGCGCCCTGGAATTCGACTTCCGACGATGCGTTCGACCAGTCGCCGAGCTTGTCCTTGAGCCGCATCAAGCGCAGCGCGTTCTTGCCGCCGTGCGGATGCCAGCGCGGCATCAGGAAACAACTCAGCCCACCGGGCGCCTGTGCCAGTACGAGGAAGCCATCCGACATCGGCGCCGAGAAAAACCATTTGTGACCGACCAGTTCGTACTCGTCGCCGGACAAGGGCGTGGCAACGGTCTGGTTGGCGCGCACGTCGGAGCCGCCCTGCTTCTCGGTCATGCCCATGCCGAGGGTGAGGCCGGCCTTGTCGCCGAAGCCGACATCGCGCCCGTCGTAACTCGGCGTAGCGGCCTTGCGCGCCCACTCGTCCAGCGCCGGCGCGTGACGCAGCACCGGCGCGGCGGCGTGGGTCATGGTCAAGGGGCAACTGGTGCCTGGCTCGACCTGGTGATGCAGATAACTCAGCGCCGCGCGCGCGACAGGCGAGCCCGGACGAGGATCGTGCCAGGACAGGCCGGCCACGCCGTTTTCGATCGCGGCGCGCAGGATCGCGTGGTAGTTCGGATGGAACTCGACCAGGTCGATGCGATGGCCTTGGGCGTCGTGGCTGCGCAGGCGCGGCTTGTCGCGATGCGCATCGAAGCTGAGGCGGTAGATCTCGTCGCCGGCGAGCGCGCCATAGCGTGCCAGCGCCTCGGCATGGCCGTCGCCGCCTTCGCGGCTTACCGCTTCGCGCAGCGCGATGTCGTCGCGCCACAGATCGCGCGGGGCGAACGGCGGCGGTTGATTCTCGACCCGATGGGTCGCGAACGGGGGCAGCGTATCCATGGCAGCGACTCTCCGTTGGGTTTATCTGGATTCTAGTGGGGTCTAGGCGGTGTGGCTCGCTGGTCCGGGAAACAGGGCGACCGCGAGACTCTAAGCCGGCGCGGCCCCTTACCTCGTACCGTAGCCCCAGCCTTGGCTGTGGCTGTGGCTGTTGCTGTGCGTCGCCTGGATCTAGCGAAGGCAATAGAAGGCCCGGAGGGCGGCCCGCATGGATGCGGGCCGTTTTTCATCGGGACAGGGATGTCCCGTATGAAAAATCCCCGCGGATGCATCGCTTGTGCGGGCCCTTGACTCAAAGAAAAGCATTTTTCTTTGGTTACCTTTCTTTTGTTGCTTATGACAAAAGAAAGTAACCCGCCGCTTTAGTGGCGGAAGTTTTTAGCGTTTGATCTTGATCTTGATCTCGCTTCAGCGATGCGCCGCAAGACCGAATCAGCGCGGTCGCGGCTCGCGCCGCTCCTACCCTGACGCACTGCCGCCGCCCTCGGCGCGAGATCGATGCAATGCGGTCGCGGCTCGCGCCGCTCCTACAGGGGAAGGGTTCGCTACGCGCCCTTCTTCAAGCAAGAGCAGAGCTTCCGTCCGCTGACGCGGCCGGGTTACTTTCTTTTGCTAAGCTCAAAAGTCCGTCTGGATTCCCTTCGGTCAAAGCTAACCAAAGAAAAGGGCTCTCCTTGCAAGGGCACAGGCCACGAGTGCGATGCACGCGCCGGGATTTTTCGATAGGACATCCGTGTCCTATCGAAAAACGCCGCACGTCCTGTGCGGCGCCCTCCGGGTCTGCACTTGACCGGTAAAGCGGCAAAGCAGATCAAAATCTCGGCAAGGACTACGGCTACGGCAACGACAACGCCTACCGCTGCAGCCACCACTGCGCACAAAGAAAAAAGGCCCCGCCGGAGCGAGGCCTTGGAAACTGTCCGATGCGATCGGGCCAGCCATTGCCCTCGAGGGGCAACGCAATCAAACCACCGGAGCCACTTCGGACGCTTGTGCGCCCTTCGGACCCTGGGTCAGCTGGTAGCTGACGCGCTGACCTTCCTGCAGACTGCGAAAGCCTTTTGCGTTGATCGCGGAGAAGTGCACGAATACATCCGCGCTGCCATCTTCGGGAGAAATGAAACCGAAGCCCTTGGCGTCGTTGAACCACTTCACGGTGCCGTACTGCATATCCTTATTGACCTCATGCTGGATGCGTTGACGTGCGTCGTCGCTATGTGTGCCACGAGACGCATTGCGAGTATGCAAACTGTGCCGGTAGATGACAACGGCTCAGCGTGACCACATCCATCACGTAGTCCGCAGGGAAAACCGGCCACGCGCATTTGCGGGATTCGGTTTATGCGACCCCGATCACCTATCGAGCACGGCGCTCAGCAGCGCCGGCAGCCCGGCGGAGGCCGCCGCGACGTTGTCGAGCACGTCCTGCAGGGTGATCACTTCGTCCGGATCGGGACCCGCGCCGGCGGCCCAGTTGGCGACGATGGCCAGGCAGGCGTAGTCGAGGCCGAGTTCGCGCGCGAGGCCGGCTTCGGGCATGCCGGTCATGCCGACCAGGTCACAGCCGTCGCGGCGCATGCGCACGATTTCGGCGCGAGTCTCCAGGCGCGGGCCCTGGGTGGCGCCGTAACAACCGCCGTCGACCAAGGCCACGCCGGCGCTCTGCGCGGCGGCGATGACGGCCTGGCGCAAGCTGCGGGTATAGGGCTCGCCGAAATCGACATGCAGCACTTCGGTGCCCGGTTCCTCGCAGATCGTCGAAATGCGGCCCCAGGTGTAGTCGATCAACTGATCCGGGCAAGCCAGCACGCGCGGCCCAAACCGTTCGGTAATGCCGCCGACCGTATTGATTGCGAGTACGCGCCGGGCACCCAGGGCCTGCAACGCGGCGAGATTGGCGCGGTAATTGACCTGGTGCGGCGGCAGCGAATGGCCTTCGCCATGGCGCGCCAGGAAGGCGACGCGGCGGCCGCCGAGCAGGCCCACCCGGATCGGGCCGGACGGCGCGCCGTAGTGCGTCACCGGCTGGTGCGACTCGACGTCCTGCAGTTCGGCGATGCGGTACAGGCCGGTGCCGCCGATGACGGCCAGGTCGATTGCCAGATCGCTCATCTCAATCCTTCAGTGCGTAGATCGCGGGCAGGTTGCGGCCCTGTTCGTGGAAATCCATGCCGTAGCCGAATACGTAGCGGTCCGGCACTTCCACCCCGACGTAGTCCGCGCACAGGCCTTCGACGCAACGGTCGTGCGCCTTGACCGCAAGCGCGGCGATGCGCACCTCCACTGCGCCCTGCTGCAGGCACCACTCGCGGATCGCGTGCAAGGTGTGGCCTTCGTCGACGATGTCGTCGGCGAGCAGCACGCGACGGCCGCGCAAGGGCGTTGCCGGGCGATGCTTCCAGACCAGATCGCCGCCGGAGGTCGCGCCGCGGTAGCGCGTCGCGTGCAGGTAATCGAACTCCAGATCGAGCCCGCGTGCGCCGATTTCCATCGCCAGCTGCGCGGCGAACGGCAGGCCGCCGTGCATGATCGTCAGGTACACCGGCACGCTGCCGGCGTAGTCGTTGCGGATCTTGCCGGCCATGCGGGCGATTTCGCGCTCCAGGGTGCCGCGATCGAAAATCAGCTCGGCATCGGCGAGCGCCGCGGCCAGGTCGTGCGAAGTCATCAGGCCAATCCTTCCAGGCGGAGGCGGGTTTCGCCGTAGCGGGCGTCGGCGATCAGGCCGTCCCAGCCCATGGCGCCGCGACCGATCAGGCCGGTCAGCGCCGCGGTGTTGAGGCGACGGCCTGCGACCGCCGCCAACGATTCTTCGACCAGTTGCGGGTGGCAGACCAAGACCACGTCGCAGCCGGCGTCCAGGTGCGCATCGATGCGCGCCTTGATGCCGCCGACCGAGAACGCGGCGGCCATGCCGATGTCGTCGCTGAAGACGACGCCGCGGAACTGCATCTCGCCGCGCAGGATTTCTTCGATCCAGCGCCGCGAATAGCCGGCCGGTTCCGGCGCGACCGCCGGGTACGAGACATGCGCCATCATCACCGCATCGGCCTTGGCCTCGATGCCGGCGACGAACGGAATCAGGTCGGTCGCACGCAGTTCGTCGAGGGTGCGCGGATCGACCGCTTCGTCGAAATGGGTGTCGGCCAGCACCGAGCCGTGACCCGGGAAATGCTTGAGCGTCGCGGCCATGCCGCGCGCGTGCATGCCGCGAACGTAGGCGGCGGTGAATTCGGATACGACCTGCGGGTCGGCGTCGAAGGCGCGATTGCCGATCGCCAGATTGCCGCGTCCCAGGTCGACCACCGGGGCGAAGCTCAGATCGACGCCGCTGGCCTGCACCTCGCTGGCCATCAGCTGGGCGTGTTCCTCGGCCAATTTGAGCGCCGCCTCGCGGTCGCTGGCATAAAGCCGGCCGAACACCTCGAGCGGCGGCAGCGCGCTATAGCCCTCGCGGAAGCGCTGCACGCGCCCGCCTTCCTGGTCGACGCAGATCAGCTGCGGACGCGGCGCGGCCTCGCGGATCGCCGCCGACAGTTCGGCGACCTGGGCCCGGGAGGCGAAGTTGCGGCTGAACAGGATGACGCCGGCGCAGGCATCGTGCTGCAACCAGTCGCGCTCCTGCGCGGTGAGTTCGGTACCGGCGACGCCGATCACGAGCATGCGGAACTCCAGGAAAGAAGGCGGCGCTGGCTGCGCCGCGGCCATTGTCTCGCAGATGGCGCGACAGGCGTACCCCGCCCGCCTCCGCCCCCTTCAGGCGGCGCCGGGCGTGGGCTCAGGCGGCGCTGCCGTCGCGCTCGGCCGGGGTCCACTGCGCGTAGGGCCGGGTCGCCAGGGCCAGGTTGTAATAGCGCGCCGAGTCGGTGACCTCGGCGCCGGCCCAATCGGGTCGGGCGAAGTCGGCATCGGGGTGGTCCAGCTCGATCTCGGCCACCACCAGGCCGGCGTTGTCGCCGAGGAACTCGTCGACTTCCCACAAGTGGCCCTGGTGTTCGACGTAATGGCGGCGCTTGTCGATCATGCCGCCGACGCAGAGCGCGAGCAGGCTGCGCGCGTCCTCGACCGGGATCGGGTAATCGAACTCCTGTCGTGTGTGGCCGAGCTCACGCGACTTGAGGTTCAAGAACGCCTCGTCGCCGGCGATGCGCACGCGCACCGAGGCCTTCATCGCTGCGACGCCCGCGACCGGCGCATCCATCGCCGCCAGATCGTTGAGATAGCCCTGCGCCATCGGCACGACTTTGTGCGCAGCCGTGCGCCAAGCGTCGCCGACCACCAGGAATTTGCGTTCGATTTCTATAGCCATGCGCCATTATGACGCAGCGGCCGGATGCGGTCGCGCGGTTGCGTACACTGCGCGGTCCGCGGGCAGCGCCCGCCACGCCCGAGTTCCGCACGGATGCCCGTCATCGCGCTCACGTCCCGCCTGTTGTATCTCGCCCTGCTGTCCGTTCCCGGCGCTGCGTTCGCCGCCGATGCGCTCAGCCTGGAGGAAGCCAAGGCCGCCTTCCGGCTCGCCATCGATGCCGAAATCCACAAGCATGCGAGCAAGCCTTCGCCCTCGCTGCTGGTCGCCACCATGCTGGAATCGATGAAGATCGCCGCGGTGCAAGGCTGTCAGCCGGTGGACGAAGTGCAGACCACCTGCATTCTCAAGATCGAAGGCAGCATCGGCGACGACTACACGGCCCTTCGTTTCCGCCGCGACGGCACGCAGTGGCGCGTGGTCGAAGAGAAGGACATCGATGCGCCGCAACCGACGCTGGCACGAGCGCAGGACCTGGTGCGCGGGCATCTGTCCGACCTGGCCAGCCAGGAACAGGACCCGAAGACCGCGGCGCAGTACAAGGAGTTTGCGACCAGTCTTACCGTCACCGCGCTGGAGTCGTGCCGGCTCGAGCGCGACAGCGACGCGGTCGAGTGCCATGCCGACCTGGACACGCCGAGCCAAGGCAAAGGCTCTAAGCCGCTGCGTTTCCGCCTGCAGGGTACGAACTGGTCGCTGCTGCCGGATTAACGCGCGACCGGATGCGTGCACTCCTGCCGGATCGCTATCCCGAACCGCCTGAGCCGGCGAACTACGCGCAGCTCCTCGCGGTCGGGAGCTGGGTCAGCTGCGATCCTGAAATCGTCGGCGCTGTCGGATCGCGGTCGCGGCTTGCGCCGCTCCTACCCTTTAGGCAGCGGCGCAATCCATCAGATTCCACGCAACACCGGCTTCGGGCTCAGCGCGGCTCGAACATCGCGATCGATTCGACGTGGGCGGTGTGCGGGAACATGTCCATCACCCCGGCGGCACGCAGTTTCCAGCCCTTCTCGCGCACCAGATAGCCGGCATCGCGGGCGAGCGAAGCCGGGTGGCAGCTCACGTACACGATGCGCTTGAACTGCTTCAGCGGCAGCTGGGTCAGGACGAAATCGGCGCCCGAACGCGGCGGATCGAGCAACAGACGGTCGAACCCTTCGCGCATCCACGATTCGCCGCTGAGGTCTTTGCTCAGATCGGCGGCATGGAACTGCGCATTGGCCAAGCCGTTGTGCTCGGCGTTCTCGCGAGCGCGCCGCACCAGACCGGCTTCGCCTTCGACGCCGACCACTTCGCGCACCGTGCGCGCCAAAGGCAAGGTGAAATTGCCCAGGCCCGCGAACAGATCGAGCACGCGATCCTGCGGCTGCGGTTCGAGCAGGTCGATCGCGTGCTGGATCATGTGGCCGTTGAGGCCGGCATTGACCTGGATGAAGTCGAGCGGGCGGAACTTCAGTTCCAGGTTCCACTGCGGCAGCGAGAACGCGAGCTTCGGCTCGGCCGGCCACAGCGCGTGCACGCTGTCGATGCCGCCGGGCTGCAGGAACACGGCGAAACCGTGGGCCTGGGCGAAGGCGACGATGGCATCGCGATCTGATTCGGACAGCGGCGCGAGATGGCGGAAGGTCAGCGCCACGCCGGTGTAGTCGGGCGTGGGATCGCCGGCGATGAACTCGACCTGCGGAATTTCGCGACGCGCCTGCAGGCCGTCGATGAGGGTCGCCAGATCCGAAATTCTGTCGCCGATCAGTGGAATCACGGTCTCGCAGCGGGCGATGTCGGCGACGAAACGCGGGTCGTTCTCGCGGAAACCGACCAGGGTCTTGTCCTTTTTCTCGACCCGGCGCACCGAGAACCGGCCCTTGCGGCGATAGCCCCAGGCCGCGTCGGTCAGCGCCGGCAACACGCGCTCGGGCACGACGTGGCCGATGCGCTCCAGGTTGTCCATCAGCACGCGCTGCTTGGCGACGATCTGTTTGTCTTCGGCCAGGTGCTGCAAGGCGCAGCCGCCGCAGACGCCGAAATGAGCGCAACGCGGCGCGACCCGGTCGGGCGCGGCCTCGAGCACTTCCAGCGTCACCGCCTCGTCGAAGCTGCGCGAACGCGCGGTCTGCTTGGCCATGACGCGTTCGCCCGGCAAGGCGCCGGCGACGAACACAGCTTTGCCGTCGGGACGCCGGGCGACGCCGCGGCCGTCATGAGTGAAGTCGGTGATCGCGACTTCGAAGGGGGTTTGATCGATGCGGGCCACAGCTGCTGGCAGGAATCAAGGCCGGCCATTGTCGCATTTTCGGGAATGGGGAATGAGGAATCATTGAGAGCAACAGCCCCCGAGAAAGCAAAAGCCCGCCTGATGGCGGGCCTTTGCTTCTACCGATTCCCGATTCCCGATTCCGGATTCCCGATTCCCGGCCCCAACCCTACTTCTGTTTCCAGCCGCCGCCGGCGTCCTGGTACCACCAGCCGCCCTTGGCGCTGTCGATCCACTGGCGGGCGAATACCTGGCGGATCTGCGCTTCCCATTCCGGGTGGCCGTTGGCGACGGCGATTTCGCGATAGACCGCGGCCGAATCGCGGCCCTGGTCGGCCACCGCCTGGTTGACCGCGACACGCTCGGCGAGCGGGATCTTGGAGGCGTCGCGCACACTGACGGTGCCGCTGTTGGTGAAGCCCAGCGCGCCGGAGTCGAAATGCGCGCGCAGCTGGCCGTCGAAACGCGAGGCCATGCGCGACTGGATCGCCTGGATCGCCGGGGTCTTGATCGAGATGTCGGGCGACTGCGCCTGGGCGCTGCCGATGCCGACCAGCGACCACCAATCGACCCGGCCGGCCAGCCGGTCCAGTTGCAGGGCCGGGCGCTCGAGCGAGGCGCTGCCGCCCGGCTTGCCGGGCTCAGCCTTGGATTCGGCTGGTGTTTCGCCGATCACCTTCTCGACGAATTCCTTGGCGGCTTCCTTGGCCTCGGCGGCCGGGAAGTAGACGTTGATCGTGACGCAAGCCGTCAGCATCACGGCGGCGACCGGTATTCCCATCCAACGGCGCATGAGCGGGTCCTTTCGGTTATGCGCATCCTGCGCGGCGTCCCGCGCATCCGGCGCGGGCTGAACGATTGGCGCCTATTGAAGCACGACGCCGTGATAGGACAAGGCTGGCATGGCGTCACTGAACCACGGGTTTGACCTCGCCCTTGCTCACCGCCTCCAGGCGTTCGAGCAGGGTCGGCCAGTCGACGCGGCGGTTGTAGCCGACCACGTCCAGGTGCGGCACGCCCGCCCCCTCGACGATAGTGAAGCCCTGGTTCTTGGCCGGCCCCAAGCCGCCCATGTTGCAGACCTCGTCGGCGAGGCGGCAGGAAATGCCGATCCGGGCATAGCCGAAATCGTCGAAGAAACCGATCAGGCGGTCCTGCAGGCTGCCGACGAAGGACGAATCGCCGACGCTGGACAGGTCCTGGACCGCGCGCTGACTGATGCGCTGGCGCACGCCGCGGGCCTTGCGCGTGTGCAACTCGGCGTCGAAGGCGACCGGCTGCCAGTCGACCAGGCGGAGTCGATCGATGCGCCCGTGGAGCCGGCCGGTGATGCTGCCGAAACCGAACACCCCGGTCAGCGATTCCAGGTCGAGATTCTCCAGGGCGAGGTCGGAACTCAGGGTCGGCGCGACGCCGAACGGGCGCTCCATCGCCAGGGAGGACACCGCGACGGTGCCGCCGAACAACTGCATGGTCAGGCCGCCGGCGAGTTCGAGCCGGTCGTCGGCATAGTGCGCTTCGGGCAGGCGGCCGCTCAGCTCGCCGGTAAACGCAGGCCAGTCCAGGGCCTTGGACAGTTGGGCGACATCGAGCCGGTCCAGGGTGAGGCCGAAACGCACGTCCAGGCCCTTGCCGCCGGACGGCGGGCGCAGGCGCAGGCCGTCGAAACCGGCGCGACCGCCGAGCATCGGCAACGACACCGCGCGGTTCAGGCGCAACTCGCCGTCGCCGCTGGAAAACGGCAGCCGCACCGCGCCGAAATCGAGCCCGTACAGCTCGCCGCTGCGCCAACCCAGTTCGCTGTCGACCGCGGCGTCGGCGGAATAGCTGACCGTGCCGTCGAGGCCCTCAAAACGGAATCGCCCCTGGGCATCGTTCATCGACGCGTCGATCAGGGTCGCTTCGGCCATCCGCAACTCGTCGCCGCTCATGCGCAAACGCACCTGCGCCGCACCGGTCAGTTCGAGTTTGGCCAAGCCGGCAAGACCGAGGAAGCCGGACAGATAACCGTCGCGCAGCGGCGCGAGGTCGGCGCTGCGCAGATTCAGATCGAGTTCGGCCAGCCCCGCGTCCGGCGTCAGCGCGGCGCTGCCGTCGAGCGCGAGGATGCCATCGTCGCGCCACGACAAACGCGGCAGGCGCCAGCCCTCGCCGGCTTGTTGGGTCGCTTCGATGTGCAGCGCGACCGGCCGGCGCTGCAAAGAGACGTAGGCATTGCCGAACAGCAGCTCGCCGCCTTCCAGATGACCGTCGACGAGGACGCGGTCGCGACGATCGAGTTCGCTGTCGATCCGCAGTCGCGCGCCGAGATTCTCGGCGGCGATCGAGCCGTCCGGCGTATCCAGCGCCCCGCCGCTCAGTTGCAGGGGACCGGCGATGCGCAACGGCTGCCGCGCCGGCGCGGCGATGTCGAGACGCCCGTCGAGAGTGCCGCCCTTGATCCGCGCATCCGGCCAGGCCTGGGCCACCAGAGCCTGGGCCCAGATCAACGGCACGCGGGCGAGATCGATCCGGGTCAGGTCGGGCGCCGCCGCGTCGCGATGCAGCGACAGCAGGCTTGCGCCCTGGCTCAAGCGCGCATCGGTCGTGGCGACACCGAGGTCCAGCGCCAACCGCAAGGGTTTGCCCGCGCCGCCGCGCAGCTCGCCATCGCAGCGCCAACCGCCACGGCCGTCGCGCTGCAGCGGACATCGCCAGACCACATCGCGGTAGCGGTAGCCCAGGTCGGGCGCCACGACCCGCCCGGCCTGCAATTGCAGCTCGCCCTGCCGAGCCTGCGCCGGCCAGGACAACCGCACCCGCACGTCTTCGAGCGTGGCCACGGCGGTACTGACCCGCGCGATCCTGGCGTTCAGAGTCGCCGCCCCGACATCGGCCGACACCGCCCAGCAAACGGGCAGCGACAAACCGATCAGGAGGCGTAACATGGTCCGCAGCATGGAAGCAGGATAGCGGGCGGAAGCGAACCGGCAATGAAGACATCCCAGGTCCCACGCATCTTGCTGGTCGAGGACGACCCGACCAGCCGCGCCTTCCTGACCGCCGCGGTCGAGGCCGTGCCGGCCGAAGTCGACGGCGTCGACAGCCTCGCCGCGGCGATGGCGCTCGGCAATGCCGAGGACTACCAACTCTGGCTGTTCGATGCCCATCTGCCCGACGGCAGCGGCATCGATCTGCTCAAGCGCCTGCGCGAGCGTCATCCGAGCACGCTCGCGGTCGCTCATACCGCCACCGGCGAAACCGAAGTCCGCGACCGGCTGATCGCCTCGGGCTTCGCCGAAGTGCTGGTGAAACCACTGCCCGCCGCCGCGGTGCGCGCCGCGGTGCGGCGCTTGCTCGGCCTGCCCGAACACGATGTCGCAGTCGCGCTGTCGTCGATCGACGACGCCGATGCGCCGATCTGGGACGACGAGGTCGCCGCGCGCGCACTCAACGGCAACCGCGCCCATATCGCGACCCTGCGCGAGCTGTTCACCCAGGAGCTGCCGAATGCACGGCGTTCGGTTTCCAGCGCGGCGGAACTGGGCAATCTCGACGCCTTGCGCGGCGAGCTGCACAAACTGCGTGCGAGCTGCGGCTTCGTCGGCGCTGCGCGCCTGGCGCAGGCGGTGCAGGAACTGCAGGCGCAACCCGACTCGTCCTTGCTGCTGGCGCGTTTCGACCGCGCCGCGCAGGACACCATCGCCCAGCCCACGCTGGGCTGAATCCCTCGCTTCGGGTTTGCGGCCGAGTCCAGTCGACAGATCGGGCGAACCGCCGCGCATACGCAGCCGGCTGCTCCGGCAAAGCCGGTGCGCTCAGCTGCCGTCGCCGTCGCGCCGGCTGTCGCGCTTCGGCGCGACCCGCGCCAGATCGGCCAACAACTCCCAGGACTTCAAGCCGCGCGGCCCCAGATGGTGCACGAGCACCGAACGCATGGCCTGACGCAGGCCCGGCAGATCGGCCGCTTCCGGCGCGCTGTCGTCAGCGAGCGCGAGCAAGGCCCGGCCGGTCGCGGCGGCGCTGCGCTCGCCGTGGCCGCGATCGCTGAGCATGCGCCGCGGCCCCTGCTCGGGGTCGAGCCGATAGCGCGCAGCGGGGTCGATCGCGACGCCCTCGGCGTCGACGCTCCAATCGAAGCCCGAGCCGAGCGCATCGAGCAGATCGCGCTCGAAACACCTCAAGGTCCAGGCCAGTCCGTCGTCCTGCAGACGCGCGCGGGTGCGGCCGTACAGCTCGTACAGTTCCGGAAACGGGTCGTTGCGCTGCAGCAGGCGCAGCAGCAATTCGTTGACGTAGAACCCGGCCAGCGCGACCTCGCCGTCGAAGCGCGGGGCCGCGTCCAGCGCTTCGGCCGAAATCAGCCGGGCCAGTTCGCCGCGCGCCAAGGCATCCAGGCGGATGTGCTGGAACGGCTGCAAGGCGGCACGCAGCACCTGCCGTTTCGGCCCCTGCACCCCGCGCGCGACCAGACCGATGCGCCCGTGATGCTCGCTCAGCACCTCGACCAACAGGCTGGTCTCGCGCCAGGGGCGCGTGTGCAGCACGTAGGCGGATTCGGCGACGAGGTGCATGCGATTCGGGAATAGAGAATGGGGAGTCGGGAATCGGGATGGGAGCAGAAAGCAAAAGCGGACGCCCGCAAACTTCGGGACTCATCAAGCAACGTTAATCGAACAACCGAAATCCCACTCTTACGAATCCCGACTCCCTATCCCCGATTCTCGCCCCTCATTCGTATCCGAGCTGGCGCAAGGCCGCTTCGTTGTCGGACCAGCCTTCGCGCACGCGCACCCAGGTTTCCAGGAACACCTTGGAACCGAACAGGCGCTCCATCTGCACGCGCGACTTGGCGCCGATTTCGCGCAGGCGCGAACCTGCCTTGCCGATCACGATCGCCTTCTGGCCTTCGCGTTCGACCCAGATCACCGCACCGATGCGCAGCAGTTCGCCGTCGACGACGAAACGCTCGATCTCGACCGTGGTCGCGTACGGCAGCTCTTCGCCGAGCTGGCGCATGAGTTGTTCGCGGACCATTTCGCCGGCAAGAAAGCGCTGGCTCTTGTCGGTGATCTCGTCTTCGCCGTACAGCGCCTCCTGCTCGGGCAGCAGCGACAGCACCGTCTTGACCAGCGCGTCCAGGCCCTTGCCCTTGAGCGCCGAGATCGGATGCACGCTGGCGAAGTCGCGGCCCTCGCTGACTTTCGCCAGGTACGGCAGCAGCACGGTCTTGTCGGTGATGCGGTCGACCTGGTTGACCACCAGGACCACCGGCAAGCCAGCGCCGCGCAGGGCATCGAACGCGAGGGTGTCCTCGTCGTCCCACTGCCCGGCGCGCACCACCAGCAGGGCCGCGTCGACGCCTTCGAGGGCGCCGCGGGCGGCGCGGTTCATCATCCGGTTCATCGCCCGCTTCTGTTCGCGATGGATGCCGGGAGTATCGACCAGCAACAGCTGGCCTTCGGGAAAGGTGGCGATGCCGAGCAGGCGATGGCGCGTGGTCTGCGGGCGCGGCGAGACGATGCTGACCTTGGCCCCGACCAGGGCATTGACGAGGGTGGATTTGCCGACGTTGGGACGGCCGATGACGGCGACGTGGCCGGCGCGATGCGAAGAGGAAGTCATGGGGGAATTGTCCGCCTGGGCGGCGGGAACAGCAAATCGAGCTCGGACGCCGGGAATCGGCGAGCGCTGCGTCGCAAGCTGGGGCACTCGCCGGGGCGCCCGGACGCCATGGCTTTTACGATTCCCGATTCCCGATTCCCGCCACAACTCAATCCGCCTTGAGTTGGCGCAGCACGTCTTCGGCGGCGATTTGCTCGGCGGCGCGGCGCGAGCCGGCCTCGCCCACCGCACTGAGCGGCGGCTGGGTCAACACACAGCTGACCTGGAAGGTTTTGGCATGGTCTTCGCCGCTTTCGGCGATCAGGGTGTACACCGGCAGCGGCTTCTGCCGCCCCTGCAGCCATTCCTGGAGCCGGGTCTTGGCGTCCTTGCCGACCTTGTGCGGCGGCGGCAGGGCTTCCATCGCCGCGGCGAACCAGGGCAGGACCTGGGTGCGGCAGGCCTCGAAGCCTGCGTCTAGGTAGATCGCCGCGACCACGGCCTCGAGGGCATCGGCGAGGATCGAATCGCGGCGATGCCCGCCGGACTTCATTTCGCCGGGCCCGAGGGTCAATTTTGCGCCGAGTTCGAGCGTGCGCGCGATCGGCGCCAGGGCCGATTCGCGCACCAGCTCGGCGCGGGCGCGGGTCAGCGCGCCCTCGTCGGCTTGCGGCCAACGCTGGTACAGCGCCTCGGCGACCATCAGGTTCACCAATGCATCGCCGAGGAACTCGAGACGTTCGTTATGCGGGGCCCCGGCGCTTCGATGCGTCAGGGCCTGCTCCAGCAATCCCGGGTTCGCGAAACGATGCGTGAACGAATCAGTCACCGTCTATCGAACGCAGTTGCTGCACCGCATTGAAGCGGCCGACGACATCGAGATTGGCGATCAGCGGACGACGCACCTCGTAGTTCACGGTGATCTCCATGCCCTGATCATTGCGCACGATCTTGAAATGCGCAGGCTTCACACTCTCGACATAGCTCATTTCCATGCGGCGGAAGAACAAGGTGCGCACTTTGGCACTGTCCATACGCCCGGCACCCGGCTCCTTCGCCAGGTCAGCGAGCGAACGCTTGACCGAATAGAACTCCGTATACATCGGTACCAGCTTCATGCCCATGTAGGCGAATACGCCGACCACGGCCAGCACGATAATGAACCCGATCAGGGTGATGCCGCTCTGGTTACGCTTCATACCTTCGATCCCCAATTGATCAATGTGCCGGGTTCGCGCGTGCCCGATGCACTCGCGAACCGCGTCCCCATCCGCAGCGGCATGCCGCCGTTACGGAATGCTGCTGCCGATGCGCGAGAAATCCACGCCCCCATCGAAATTCATCCAGATCAGGAACGCCTTGCCGCGCAGGTTCTGTTCCGGCAGGAAGCCCCAGTATCGGCTGTCCTCGCTGTTGTCGCGATTGTCGCCCATCACAAAATACTCGCCCTGCGGCACGACCCACTCGCCCTCGCCCTGGTCCAGCAGCGGCGACTCGGCGCGCAACAGGATGCGATGGACGTGGTTGCCGACCTGCTCGCGCAGTTCCTGGGCGCCGGTCATCTCGGTGCCGTTGCCGCGGCCCTGGTAGGTGCCGATCGGGGCGTAGAGAATCGGCTCGCCGTTCACGGTCAGGCGGCCGTCGCGGTAGCTGATCTTGTCGCCCGGCAGGCCGATGATGCGCTTGATCCAGTCCTGCTCGGGGTGGTGGGGCGGGCGGAACACGACCACGTCGCCGCGCGCCGGCTCGCCCATCGCCAGGATCTTGCGATTGGTGATCGGCAGGCGCAGGCCGTAGGTGAACTTGTTGACCAGGATGAAGTCGCCGGTCAACAGGGTCGGCATCATCGAGTTCGAGGGGATCCGGAACGGCTCGGCGATGAAGCTGCGCAGGATCAGCACCACGAACAGCACCGGGAAGAACGCCTTCGAATAATCGACGACGATCGGCTCCTTGCCGTCGTCGAGCAGGCCCTCGCGCGCGGCGCGGCGTTTGGCCAGAACCAGCTTGTCGAGCAACCAGACGACGCCGGTGAATATCGTCAGCGACACCAGTGCGATTTCGAACCAACGCATTGCCGTTTCCTTGCGGTGTTGTGAGCCGGAGCCGAGAAACGCAGACAGCGGGCCGAACGTAATGCGCGAGCGGGCCATGACGGCTCGATTGCGTTGCGCCTGTCCTACCGCTGCCTACCCTCGCCGTCCGATGATGTTACGGAAACTCCTGGGCGACCATCGGAGCCGCCTTGCGCCCGGTCGGGCGCAGCCGCGGTTCCTCAACCCCCCATCCCTATTTCCGCCGTTCGCTTACTTGTCGCCGGTGGAGAGCACCGCGAGGAAGGCTTCCTGCGGAATCTCCACGCGACCGACCTGCTTCATCCGCTTCTTGCCCTCTTTCTGCTTTTCGAGGAGCTTCTTCTTGCGGCTGATGTCGCCACCATAACATTTGGCCAAAACGTTCTTGCGCATGGCCTTGACCGTGCTGCGGGCGATGATCTGCGAGCCGATCGCGGCCTGGATGGCGACGTCGAACATCTGCCGCGGGATCAGCTCCTTCATCTTCTCGCACAAGTCGCGGCCGCGCCGGTCGGCATGGCTGCGGTGGACGATGATGGACAACGCATCGACCTTGTCGCCGTTGATCAGCGTGTCCACGCGCACGAACGGGCCATCCTGGAAACGCAGGAAGTGATAGTCCAGCGAGGCGTAGCCGCGCGAGACCGACTTGAGCTTATCGAAGAAGTCCAGCACCACCTCGGCCATCGGCAGCTCGTAGCTGATCTGCACTTGGCTGGCCATGTAAGTGATGCCGATCTGCACGCCGCGCTTTTCCTCGCACAGCTTGATCACGTTGCCGATGTAATCGGGCGGCGTGAGGATGTTGGCGCGGATCACCGGCTCGCGGATTTCCTGGACCAGGTTCAACTGCGGCAGCTTGGCCGGGTTGTCCATCGGAATCACGGTGCCGTCGGTCTTGAGCACTTCGTAGATCACCGTCGGCGCGGTGCTGATCAGGTTGAGATCGTATTCGCGCTCCAGGCGCTCCTGCACGATCTCCATGTGCAGCATGCCGAGGAAGCCGCAGCGGAAGCCGAAGCCCATGGCCTCGGAGCTTTCCGGCTCGAAACGCAGGGCGGCGTCGTTGAGGCGCAGCTTTTCCAGGGCTTCGCGCAGCGCCGGATAGTCCTCGGCATCGACCGGGAACAGGCCGGCGAACACGCGCGGCTGCATTTCCTGGAAGCCCGGCAGGGGCTTGGGCGCCGGGTCGCTGGCCAGGGTCAGAGTGTCGCCGACCGGCGCGCCGTGCACGTCCTTGATGCTGGCGTTGATCCAGCCCACTTCGCCGGCGCCGAGCTTGGCCAGGTCTTTGCGCTTCGGAGTGAACACGCCGACCTTGTCGACCAAGTGGGTGCGGCCGGTCGACATCACCAGGATCTTGCTGCCCGGGACGATCTCGCCCTGCATGACCCGCACCAGCGAGACCACGCCGAGGTAGTTGTCGAACCACGAGTCGATGATCAGCGCCTGCAACTTGTCGGTATCGCGCGGCTTCGGCGGCGGGATGCGCTTGACGATCGCCTCCAGCACCAGATCGACGTTGAGGCCGGTCTTGGCGCTGATCGCGACCGCGTCCTCGGCGTCGATGCCGATCACCGCTTCGATCTCGGCCTTGGCGCGCTCGATATCGGCGGTCGGCAGATCGATCTTGTTGAGCACCGGCACGACTTCCAGGCCCTGCTCCACCGCGGTGTAGCAATTGGCCACCGACTGCGCTTCCACGCCCTGGGCGGCGTCGACAACCAGCAGGGCGCCTTCGCAGGCAGCCAGCGAGCGGCTGACTTCATAACTGAAGTCGACGTGCCCGGGGGTGTCGATGAAGTTGAGCTGGTAGACCTGCCCGTCCTTGGCCTTGTAGGGCAAGGACACGGACTGGGCCTTGATGGTGATGCCGCGTTCGCGCTCGATCGGATTGGAATCGAGCACCTGCGCTTCCATCTCGCGCGCTTCGAGACCTCCGCACAGCTGGATGATGCGGTCGGCGAGCGTCGACTTGCCATGGTCGACGTGGGCGATGATCGAGAAGTTTCTGATGTGTTGCATGCGAGGCGACGCGGAGCTCGCCGGTTCCAGGAAAATTAACGGGAGATTATCGCATAGGCCCCGGCGCTGACGGCAGTTCCCGTCGCGCCCGGGCGGGCGCCGCTCAGAAAGCCCGATGCCGGGCTGCCATGGACTGTGACTGTGCTGCCGGCTGTAACCGGCACGCGCCCGCCAAGGACGGGCGAACGTTGATCGACCGGCCCGGCACGGTCACAGCCCGGGCGCCGACAGGCGCCTCGGGCTGGAACCCAGGCTGGGACTTACTTTTCCTCGCTGGCCTGGACCGCGATGAACTGGGTCGCGGCGCCACGGCGGATCAGCAGCATCACGGTCTGGCCCGGCCTGGTGCCGGCCAGGGCTCGATCAAGGGCCGCGGCGCTGCCGACCTGGACCCGGCCGACCGAGAGGACGACATCGCCCGGACGCACCCCGGCTTCGCCGGCGGCGTCGCCCGGATCGCGCACCACCACGCCCTCGCCTGCCTTGATACCGAGGCGCTGGCGGGTCGCCGCATCGACGTCCTGGGTGATCAGGCCGAGGGGATTGCCGTTGTTGCGCGGTGTAACGGAGTCGCCCGGACGCGCCGGCTTGTCGCCGCCGGTCAAGCCCGCCGCTGCGCCGGCGTCCAATTCGCTGACGGCCACGGTCAGCTCGACATTCTTGCCGTCGCGGAATACGCCCAACTTCGCCTTGGAACCGGGAGGCAGGTTACCGATGAGCGGCGGCAGGTCGCTGGACTCGTGCACCGGCGTGCCGTTGACCGAACGAATGACGTCGCCCGGCACCAGACCGGCCTTGGCCGCGGGGCCGCCTTCCAGCACCTGGTTGACGAGCGCGCCGCTGCTATCGGGCAAGCCGAACCCGGCGACCTTTTCGCTGGTGAGAGGCTCGACCACCACGCCCAACTGACCGCGGCTGACCTTGCCGGTCGCGCGCAACTGCTCGGCCGAATTCATCGCCACGTCGATCGGGATCGCGAAGCTCACGCCCATGTAGCCGCCGGAGTTCGAGAAGATCTGCGAATTGATGCCCACCACCTCGCCGCTGGTATTGAGCAAGGGACCGCCCGAGTTGCCCTGGTTGATCGCGACATCGGTCTGGATGAAGGGCACGTAGCGCTGATCGGCATAGGGATTGCTGCGCCCGACCGCACTGACGATGCCGGCGGTGACCGAATGGTCGAGGCCGAACGGCGAGCCGATCGCGACCACCCATTGCCCGGCCTTGGTCTGGCCGGCGCCGGCGGCGCGCAGGAACGGCAGGCCCTTGGCGTCGATCTTGAGCAGGGCCACGTCGGACTGCTCGTCGCTGCCGATCACCTTGGCCTTGAGCTCGCGGCGGTCGGTCAGCTTGACCGTGACCGTGTCGGCGCCGTCGACCACATGATGGTTGGTCAACACGTAGCCGTCCTGCGAAATCAGGAAACCGCTGCCGATCGAACGACCGCCGCCGCGCGGCTGGCGCGGGCCCTGCTGGCCCGGTCCGGGCATGCCCGGCATGCCTTCCGGGCCGAAGAAGCGGCGGAAGAACTCGGGAATCTGCTCTTCGTCCGGCATACCGCTATTACGCGCCACCCGCTTGGGGGTGACCTCGGCGCTGATGTTGACCACCGCCGGGCCGACCCTCTGCACCAGATTGGTGAAATCGGGCAGGCCGGCGACCAGGGGAGCGGCGGGCGTCGCCGACGGCGGCGGCGCAATGGGGGTGGTCGGCGCCTGCGCCGTGCAGGCCACCGGCAGCGCGGCGATGATCGCGCCGACCAGGGCCAGGGAATGCAGCGGACGGCTGCCGGCTGCGGTGCTCTTCGGAAGGCTGTTCATCAGGGGACGGATCATGGAAGCGGCCTCGAAACGACGTGGATTTTCCGGGGAAAAGACAACAGGACGCCTTGCGCGGCGGGGCCGCGCATTCGACGAAGAGGGACTGCCCGGCCGCAACGACCGTGGCAGGCAAGTGGATCAGGGCTGCGGCTGCGGCCGTTGCGTGGCCTGCGACCGCACCCTGGCCTCTTCGGCCTGGGTGGCCGGCTCGAAGGGGTAGAACGATTGCGAGACGCTGCCGCCGTTGCCGACGCTGCCGTAACCGGCGGTGTAGCTGCTGCCGCCCGGATAGTTGGGCAGGACCGCACGCGGCCACGGGCGCGTCGCGGGCGATTCGCTCGGCTGCGGCCGGAACGGGTTGGCGTGGACGGCCTCGGCCGGCAGCGGCGAGGCGTTGGCG
>NZ_CP013141.1:5215034-5248216 GCF_001442535.1 Lysobacter antibioticus
GGCGGCCGCGGCCGAGGCCGGAAACGGCGGCGCAGCCGGCGCGGTACTCGGCGGCGCAGTCGAGGCGGCCGCGGAGGGCGCGGGGATGTCGGCGATGCGCACCTGTGGCGCGGTCGAGCGCACCGGCGGCGGCGCGATCGATGGCGTCGGCAACTCGCGCACCGGCACCCGCGACAGTGGCGCAGGCACGTCGCGCACGCTTATTTCGCGCGGCTGCACCGCGATGCTCGGCGCGGCGATCTCGCGCTGCGGCAATTCGCGCGCGATCGGCTGCACCGGCGCCGGCACGTCGAGCGACGGCACCGGCTGGGTCTTGGCTTCCAACTGCGGCACGCGCGGGGTGTCGTCGAGCCGGCGACGCGTCGGCGGCAGCACGAAGATCTGCGGCGAATCCGGCACTTCCTTGCTGACCATCACCGGCTGCTCGACGGTCGGCGCCGGCAGCTGCGGCTCGGGCACGTCGCGCTGCGGCACCTCGGGCAAGGTCGCCTGCAGTTCCGGCGTCGGCAAGGGCGCATCCGCAGCCAGTTGCGGCGGCGAAGGCTCGGCCGGAGTCGGTTGTTGCTGGGTGGGCTGTTGCGCCTGCGGGGTCTCGGCCTGCGGCTGATCGCTCGGCTGTTGCGAGCCGCCGCCGGGTTCCTTGGGCGTGCCCTCGCCGATGTATTCGATCATGGTGACGTTCTCGCCTTCCGGCGGCGGCCGGGTGGCGAAGAACTGCAGATACATCAGCCAAATCAGCAGGCCGGCGACGAAGATATGCCAGACCAGCGAAAACGCGCCGGCGATCCAGCGCAGCCAGCGCTCCTCGCGCTCCGGCGGCTGCCATTGCTGGCGCCACAGGGTCGCGAAGGCCTGCCAACGATTGAGCATGGCCGCGCGCGCCGGCGGTTGCGCCAGGGGCCGCTGCGCGATCACCGCGACCAGCGCGTCCGAGGTCGCGCCGGTCACCGCGCCGCTACGTTCCTGCAACGACTCCAGCCAGCTTTGCCAGCCCGCCGGGAATTCCCCCGGCGCGGGCGAATCGCGTCGCACGGCAAGCCGCAACCGGCGTTGCAGTGCTTCGATGACGGAGGCGGCGGTGGGCATAGGCTGCGCCGCGCCGGAATCAGGCGGCGGTGTCTCGGGGGATGTACGGCGCGTCACCGGTCTCGTGATCGGTGGCGTCGCGTACCGCGGTCACGCCCGGCACCTTGGTCATCAAGGTGGTTTCGATGCCCTGCTTGAGGGTCACGTCGGCCATGCCGCAACCGTGGCAGCCGCCGCCGAAGCGCAGCACGACCACGCCGTCGGCGGTCACTTCCTGCACCGAGACATGGCCGCGATGCTGGGCGAGCTGCGGGTTGACCTCGTGCTCGACCACCCAGCGCACCCGCTCGACCAGCGAAGCCGAATCGGTCGGCGCCTCGCCCTTGATCTTGGGCGCGCGGATCTGCAACTGGCCGCCGGTGGCCTTGACCTCGTAATCGATCTCCGCGCCGTCCAGGTACTGCACGCTGTCGGCGCGCAGCCACAGGGTGAAGCCCTCGCAATCCACCGCCCATTCGTCGCCGGCCAGATCGGCCGGTTCGGCGAACTCCAGGCGCACGTCCGCGCGCGGCGTACCCGGATGCACCGCCGACAGCCGCACTCCGAGCCCCGGCAGGGCCTCGCGCTCGATGAGCTTGCGGAAGTGGTTTTGCGCGGATTCGGAAATATTGATCATCGGGCTATTCTAACGGGGTCAGCACGGCGTAAAGCCGCGTATGCATCCTACGACCGTCGGCGATACGATTCCGTTCATGGAACGCGGTCGCCGCGCATTGCTATGCCGCGGCGCCATCGCCGGGCCGCCCAGGAGTCCGCAGCATGAACGATCTGATCCCCCTGTCCCAGGCTCACTGCATCGTGCGCCGCGGCATCGAACACAAGCTCAGCGAAGCCCGCATCCGCGAGCTGCTGCCCGAGGTGCCGGGCTGGGAGCTCGCCGAAGACGGCCATGCCCTCACCCGGACCTTCCGTTTCGACGACTATTATCGAACGATGGCTTTCGTGAACGCCCTGGCCTTCATGGCCAATCGCGAAGACCATCATCCCGATCTCGGCGTCCACTACGACCGTTGTGTGGTGCGGTATTCGACCCACGACGTCGGTGGCCTGAGCGAGAACGACTTCATCTGCGCGGCCAAGGCCGACGCTCTGACCGGTTGATCCCGCCATGAACCCAATCCGCAGCAATTCCCGCCTCTCGCCGCGCCTGGTGCCGTTGCTCGGCGCCGCCCTGCTCGCCCTGTTCGCCGCCGGCTGCGGCGAACGCGCCGCGGACGCGCCGATCATTCCGTCCACGCCGCTGCGCGCGGTCGACACGCCGCCGCCGGATTACCCGCAGGAGATCGGTTGCGACCAGATCGGCGGCAAGGTCGTGCTGCAGCTCAGCGTCGGCCCGGACGGCAAGCCGAAGAAAGTCGACGTGCTCGAAAGCAGCCGCACCCCGGCGCTGGACCAGGCCGCGATCAAGGGCGTGCAGCGTTGGCGCTTCGAGGCCGCGACCCGCAACGGCAAGCCGGTGTCGACCGACATCCAGGTGCCGGTGACCTTCCATTCGCCGGCGACGCGCCCGGAACACTGCGGCTGAGGCCACTCGGCGCAGTAAATCCAGCCAGACGACAACGCCGGCCTGAGCCGGCGTTGTTCGTTCTGAGTAGTCGCATCAGGCCGCAGCGCCCTGCAGCGAAGCCTGATGCCCCGGGCCGCTCCCCGCAGGCAGCGGCTGCGCGGGGACGTCGACTCAGCCCAGGCGGTCCAGCACCTCGACCAGCTCCGGCGCCAGCGGCGCATTGAGCAGATACGGCTCGCGGCCGCCGTCGAGCGCGAACTCGAGGGTCGAGGCGTGCAGGAACAGTCGCTTGAGGCCGGCCTGCTCGCGCAGGCGCTTGTTGGCCTCGACCTCGCCGTACTTGTCGTCGCCGGCGACCGGATGGCCGATGTGCTGGGCATGCACGCGGATCTGGTGGGTGCGGCCGGTCTCGATCCGCACCTCGCAGTAGGACTGCCCGCCGCGCCGCTCCAGCACCTTGAAATGACTCAGCGAGGGCTTGCCGTCGCGATGCACCTGGACATGGCGCTCGCCGCCCTGGCGCAGGCCGATGTGCAGCGCCGCATCCACGCTCATCACGCCCTCGGGCATGCGCCCGGTCAGCAGCGCCAGATAACGCTTGGCGATGCCGCCCTCTTCGCGCATCAGGGCCTGCATCTCGGTCAACGCCGAACGCTTCTTGGCCACGATCAGCAGGCCCGAGGTGTCGCGGTCGAGCCGGTGCACCAATTCCAGGGTCTGGCCCGGACGCAGGGCGCGCAGGGTCTCGATGGCGCCGAAACTGATGCCGCTGCCGCCGTGGCTGGCGACCCCGGAAGGCTTGTTCAGGGCGAGCAGGCGCGCGTCCTCGAACACGATCGCCGCGTCGAGGGCGTCCATGAACCCCTTCGGCGGGGTCGGCTTGTCGCCGGCCTCGCTGAGACGGACCGGCGGAATGCGCACCTCGTCGCCGGCCTCGAGCTTGCGCTCGGCCTTGGCGCGGCCGCCGTTCACCCGCACTTGGCCGGAGCGCACGAGCTTGTAGATCAAGGACCTGGGCGCACCTTTGAGTTGGCCCAGGAGGAAATTGTCGAGCCGTTGACCTTCACGATCTTCGGGTACGCGCACAGTCCGTGCGCCGGTATTACCGGGGTTTGCTGTCTGGGTCATCCCGAAGCGTTATCTGTTACACTCGCGACGCGAGATAAGGTTTTGATTTCGCTGGGAGTTGTACCCGACCGCGTCGCCTGACAAGCGTGCGGTTCGGTACGGGGCCGAAAGCCCCTCCCGCGATTCCGGTCCGCGTCTAACCACTGCCCACGGGGTAGCCATGTTAGCAGCGACGGACCGGCGGAACCGGCCAGCGCCCGATGGGTCAAACCGTCGAGATGAACACCCGTGCGGCGCCCAAGCCTGAGGCTCGTTGAGAGCCGGCTCGACGCGCCGCCGCCCGCCCCGAGCGACGTTCGCGTCGCCGGCCCCGAAAGAACCGAGTAGGTAAGAAGCGCTCCCGCGGCGTGCCGTGGTGATGTAGCGCTGGTAGTGGAGACCTCGCCGGCGCGCGGGCGGCCCGCATTCGCTGCGGCCGACGATCGCGACGGCGAAGTCTCAGTTCCCAGATTGCGAAACGCCATGGCGTTCCGCGCGGTAGAGCGCGCGAGGAACGCAACAATGAAGCGCATGCTGATCAATGCGACGCAGGCGGAAGAACTGCGCGTCGCCATCGTCGACGGCCAATCCCTGTACGACATCGATATCGAACAGCCGTCGAAGGAACAGAAGAAGTCCAACATCTACAAGGGCCGCATCACTCGGCTCGAACCTTCGCTGGAAGCGGCGTTCGTCGACTACGGCGCCGACCGTCACGGCTTCCTGCCGCTGAAGGAAATCTCCCGCGACTATTTCCAGCCCGGCGTCGACCATAACAAGGCCGGCCTGCGCGAGCTGTTGCGCGAAGGCCAGGAAATCGTCGTCCAGGTCGACAAGGAAGAGCGCGGCAACAAGGGCGCCGCCCTGACCAGCTTCATCTCCCTGGCCGGCCGCTACATGGTGCTGATGCCGAACTCCCCGACCGCCGGCGGCGTCTCGCGCCGGATCGAGGGCGAGGACCGCGCCGCGCTCAAGGACGCGATGGACAAGCTGACCATCCCCGACGACATGGGGGTGATCATCCGCACCGCCGGCGTCGGCCGCGATGCCGAAGAGCTGCAATGGGACCTGGACTACCTGGTCAGCGTCTGGAAGGCCGTCACCGACGCCGCCCTGAGCAAGCAGGCCCCGTTCCTGATCTACCAGGAATCGCGCCTGATCATCCGCGCCCTGCGCGACTACATGCGTCCGGACATCGGCGAGATCCTGGTCGATACCGACGAGATGTACGCCGAAGCGCGCGAGTTCGTCGAGCAGGTCATGCCGCACAACCTGCGCAAGCTGAAGAAGTACGCCGACGACACCCCGCTGTTCAACCGCTTCCAGATCGAGTCGCAGATCGAGAACGCTTACGAGCGCACCGTCCGCCTGCCCTCCGGCGGCGCCCTGGTGATCGACCAGACCGAAGCCCTGACCGCGATCGACGTCAACTCGGCGCGCGCGACCAAGGGCGGCGACATCGAGGAAACCGCGTTCAACACCAACCTGGAAGCGGCCGAAGAAGTCGCGCGCCAGATGCGCCTGCGCGACCTCGGCGGCCTGGTGGTGATCGACTTCATCGACATGGCCTCCAACCGCCATCAGCGCGACGTCGAAAACCGCCTGCAGAACGCCCTCAAGCAGGACCGCGCCCGCGTTCAGATCGGCCGCATCTCGCGCTTCGGCCTGCTCGAACTGAGCCGCCAGCGCCTGCGTCCCTCGCTCGGCGAGTCCAGCCAGCTGGTCTGCCCGCGTTGCGACGGCCACGGCCGCATGCGCAGCGTCGAGTCGATGTCGCTGTCGATCCTGCGCATCGCCGAAGAGCATGCGATGAAGGAGAACACCGGACAGGTGCTGGTGCAGGCCCCGACCGAAATCGCCAACTACCTGCTCAACGAGAAGCGCCGCGCGCTGACCGAGATCGAACAGCGCCACGGCGCGCCGATCGTGATCGTCGCCGACGAGCAGCTCGAGACCCCGCATTACGAAGTCACCCGTGTGCGCGAAAACGAGATCGGCGAAGAGTCGTCCAAGCCCAGCTACCAGCGCGGCACCCAGCGCAAGCTGCCGCTGCATGCGCTGACCAAGGCCCATCTGAACATTCCGGATGCGCCGATCGTCACCAACGTCAAGCCGCTCCAGCCGGCTCCGCTGCGCGAACCCCGCGAGCCCGCCGTGGCCGCGGCTCCCGCCCCGGCACCGGCGCCGGTCGCCGCTCCGACCCATTCGGTCGGCCTGGTCGAGCGCATCCTGCGCATCTTCCGTGGCCCCTCGCAGCCCGCTCCGGCTCCGGCCGAGCCGGCCGCGCGCAGCTCCGAAGGCCGTGGCCGCAACGATCGCAACGGCCAGCGCCGTGGCGAGAACCGTAACAATGCCGGCAAAGGCGGACGCGACGGCGGTCGCCGCGACGAGCAGCAGCGCCGCGACGAACCGCGTCGCGACGAGCAACGTCGCGACAAGCCGGCGCAGAACGCCCAGCCGCAGGCCGCCCAGCAGCAGCCCAAGCAGAAGCAGCAAACGCAGCAGCAGCCGAAGCCGCAGCAAGCGCAGCAGGCGCAACAGCCCAAGCCGCCCAAGCCGCAGAACGAAGAGCGTGCCGCCCAGGCCGGCGGCGGGACCCCGCGTCCGCCGCGCGAACCCAGGCCGCCGCGCCAGGACGCTCCGGCTCCGGCCGAAGCCGTCGCCGCCGCAGCGATCGTGCCGGCCGCCGTGGCCGCCGCATCGGCCAGCACCGGCGCACCGATCGCCGTGCCCACCGTGCCGAGCGTCAGCGACGAGACCGCACTGAAAACCGAAGCCGCTGTCGCGGCCGTCGCCGCCGACAACGCCGGCAGCGAGCCGCGCGACACCGATGAAGCCGCAGGCGAAGGCGGCGGCCGTCGCCGTCGTGGCCGCCGCGGTGGTCGCCGCCGTCGTCGTGGCAACGGCGAAGCCGCTGTCGGTGGCGAAGGCCAGGGCCAGGACGACAACGCGTTCGACGACGAAGACGAAATCGGCGGCGAACCCGCGGCGGCCCCGGCCGCGGCGAACCGTTCGCAGCCCGAGTTCGACTTCGACGACGAAGGCAGCGCACCGGCGCCGCGCGCCCAGGCCGCCGCAGTCGCTGCACCCGCAGCCGTTGCCGCCGTCGCCGCCAGCCGCGTGTTCAGCCCGGCCCCGGAAACGGCGGTCGAGCCGAAGGCTTCGTTCGCGAACCTCGGCCACGAGGCCCAGGCCGCGGTCAGCGAGCCGTCGTCCGCGCAGCCGCAGATCGAGTCGGTCCGGGTCGAGCCCTCGCGCAACGCCTATGTCGCCGCCGAGCCGGTCGTGAGCGAGCCGGTCGCCGAGCCCGTGCTGGAGGCGGCGATGCCGGTCATCACCCGCCTGCCCGAGGAAACGGTCGCGGTGCCAGCCGAAATCGTCACGCCTGCGCAGAGCGCCGTCGCGGCGATCGAACAGGCGCAGCCGGCTTTGCAGCAGCCTGCCCCGCACCAGCCTGCCCTGCAGGCTGCGGCGCCGCGCAACGAGGACGTCGAACCCGTCGTCGAGTCGACTTCGGCCCTGGTCGAAGAGACCCGCGTCGAGGACACCGTGGTCGAACAGGCCGTGATCGAGCAGACCCCGGTCGAACCGACCGTGGTCCAGCCGGTCGCCGAAGCCCCGAAGGCCGAGGCCCGCCCGGCACAGGTCGAACCGGCCGTTGCGGCTTCCGCTGCGACCGGCTCGGTCGAACCGAAGGCCGCCGACACCGCTGCCGCCGAAGCCATCTCGGTAGAGGCTGCTCCGGTCGAACCGGCCCAGGCCGACGCCGGCAACGCAGCGCCGGCAACGACGCCGCGCACCGCTGGCCTGTTCGATGCCCTGCCTCATCCGGTCGAACCGGCCCGCACCGACGCGGCCAATGCCGCCGTCGAAGGCGAGCAGGATGCGGCCGACGGGTCGTCCGACGACGAGCGTCGCGCCTGACCGGCGACGCTCCAGCCGGACCCTAATCCGGTACGTAACCACCGAGAAACCGGCCGCTGATGCGGCCGGTTTTTTTTGCGTCGGATTGGCGGCGCCGCTGTCTCGCAGCCGCCGACACACACCGGTCAGCGCCCCCGGAGATCACCGGCCTCGGTTGTGGATCGACCCCGCGAACAAGCAGGCTCGTTCGCGCCAGGGTGAACAACGGCGTGGCCGCTGCAACCGGGGCCGCGCGCCCTCGAGCGATGCCGGCGCGCACTCAGCGCCGGCGCAGCCGCATCACAGCGAATGCGCGGGATCGGCGAGTCCGTACTGCGCGGCCAAACGGGCCAGCGCGATGCTGTCGGTGATCGCGAGTTTCTCGAACAAGCGGGTCTTGTGGGTGTTGACCGTCTTCGCGCTGAGGCTGAGGCGCTTGGCGATTTCTTCCTGGCGGAAGCCCTGCACCAGCAGCAAGGCGATCTCCAACTCGCGCGGCGACAGCTCGTCGAACGGCGAATTGCCGCCGTCGATGTTCGACAGCGCCAGATGCTGGGCGATGTTGCTGGCCAGATAGCGCTTGCCGCGGGCGACATCGCGGATGGCGCGCAGCAATTCGCTGGCATCGCCGCCCTTGCCGACGTAACCGGACGCGCCGACTTCGAGCAGACGCTTCGGCATCGGGCCGTCTTCCAGCACCGAGACGATGATCACGCGCGTGCCGTGGTCGCCCTTGACGATGCGCTCGGTCACTTCCAGCCCGCTCACGCCGGGCAGATGCAGATCGCACAGCACCACGTCGGGCTTGAGCTTGCGAATCAGCGGCATGGCCTCTTCGCCGCTCTCGACGTCGCCGAGCACTTCGATATCCGTCTCCGCCGACAGAATCATGCGCATGCCCGTGCGGACCAACGCATGGTCGTCAACGATGAATACACGGATAGTCATTGTCCCTTCCCCTACGACCCAGACCTGCAACGCCAACGAGGCTACGCGCCGGCATGGTGCGGTGCAAGGCATTCATAATGTGAAAGTGGGCACAATGCGCTTCACATCCGGCCCTCCAACGCTCTCTCGAGAAGACCCAATGCGTTCTCAGAAACCCTCGCCGATCGTCACAACCGTCGTCACATCCCTGTTGTTGCTTTCAATGACCGGCGCGAGCGCACGCGAAGCCGCTGCCGTTGCCGGCACGCCCGCAAGCGCGCCGGCCACCACCACCGACTCGTGGCTCGGCGATGTCCGCAGCCTGTCGCAGGCCGGTGCCGGCAACCGCCGCGCGCCGATCGAAAAGCGTCTGGACGGCCTGGGCCTGAAGTGGAAAGCGGTCGCCTTCGAAACCGCGAAGAAGCAACAGGGGCAGAACCTGATCGCCGAAGTCTCCGGCGCCGGCGCAGCGCCGTTGCTGCTGTTCGGCGCGCATTTCGACCAGGTCGACGAAGGCCACGGAGCGACCGACAACGCCTCCGGCAGCGCCACCGTGCTGGCCCTGGCCGAACGCTTCAAGCACAAGCCGCTCGCCCACCATCGCGTCGCGGTGGCGTTCTGGGACCTGGAAGAAGCCGGCCTGCTCGGTTCCAGCGCCTACATCGCCCAGGGCAGCGAAAAGCCCGCGCTGTACGTCAATTTCGACGTGTTCGGCTGGGGCGACACTTTGTGGATGATGACGCCCGACGCGAACAGCGCCCTGGTCGGCGCCAGCCGCGACGCGGTGAAAGCCTCCGGGCTGCAGTTGTCCGCCGGCCGCGAGTACCCGCCGAGCGACCACCTGCCTTTCATCAAGGCCGGCTGGCCGGCGGTGTCGTATTCGCTGATCGGCAACGAAGAAGTGCCGTTGATCCTGTCCTTCTTCAAGGGCGAGAAAACCGCGACCCAGGCCAAGGTCATCCAGGTCATCCACAGCAGCAACGACACCGTCGAACAGATCGACGCGGCCGCCACCGCTCGCGGCGTCGACGCGGTCGAACGGGCGATCCGACAGTGGGATGCGGCTCAAAATTGATCGATCACGTCGATAGCCGAAAACGGCGAGTCTGCGGGCGCGCGGCGTGAGATTCTTACGCCCTCGCCTCCTTCTTCCGGAATCTTTCGCATGAGCGCACAAGCCCAACGAGCCGATCACTTCCACAGCCTGCACCGCGACGGCCTGCTGCTGCTCGCCAATGCCTGGGACGCCGGCACCGCGCGCCTGATCGAAAGCCTCGGCGCCAAGGCGGTCGCCACCACCAGCGCCGGCGTCGCCTGGTCGCACGGTTATCCCGACGGCGACCTGCTGCCGGTGCGGCGTCTGGTCGCGACCATCGCCGACATCGTCCGCGTCATCCGCGTGCCGCTCACCGTCGACGTCGAAGGCGGCTATTCCGACGATCCGGCCGCGGTCGCCGAGACCGTGGCCGGCCTGATCGACGTCGGCGCGGTCGGCATCAACCTCGAAGACGGCGGCGGCGATCCCGAGCTGCTGTGCGCGAAGATCGAACACATCAAGCGCGCCAGCGCACGCCTCGGCGTGGCGCTGTTCGTCAACACCCGTACCGACGTGTATCTGCGCGGCCTGGCGCCGCCGGAACGCCGCGTCGAGGAAACCCTGGCACGCGCTGCGCGCTATCGCGCCGCCGGTGCCGACGGCCTGTTCGTGCCCGGCCTGACCGACGAAACCGAAGTACGCGCGATCGCCGCCGATGCCGGCCTGCCCTTGAACCTGCTCGCGCGTCCGGCCTTGCCGGCCGCGGCCGAACTGGAACGCTGGGGCGTGCGCCGCCTGAGCGCGGGCTCGGACATTTCCCAATCGGTATTCGCGCGAACGAGCGCGCTGGCCAGCGGCTTCCTCAGCGACGGCGACTCGCGCCCGCTCGGCGCCGACGTCATGGCGTATTCGCAACTCAACGCACTGTTCGCCGATCGCTGAGCGGCGCCGCTCAGCGCATCAATCCGTAATCCTCGAAACGGACCTTGAACCTCAGCGCATCCTGGTACCTCGGCGGAATATCGCCGAGGTGCCGGTCGATGCGCTCATCGTCGTCATCGTCGAACAGATAGAACGGCAGAGCGTTCGCCGGAGTGATCTTGACGATGCGTCCCGGCTGTCCGGGCTCTCGATATTCGCGGATCACGTCGTCGCCGGCATAACGCACGCGCACCTGCGGGTCGACCAGGCCCGCGGTCGGGTCCGGCAGGCTGGCGCAGGCCGCCAGCGTGGCCAGAGCCAGTGTCAGCACGGCATAGCGCATGGCAGTCTCCTTGCGATTCGCCTCGGACTATACCCGGGCAGCAGTCCGACACAGCATGGCGCTTTCCGGGTAGGAGCGGCGCAAGCCGCGACCGCGACATCGCGGTAACGACGCATGCGGCAGGAACGCGGTCGCGGCCTGCGCCGCTCCTGCCCCCAAACCACCAGGCTGCGCCGAATCCCGTCGACCGGCGGGCCCGCTCGCCGGCTAGCCGCAACGGGCTATTCCGCCGCGCCCGCGCCTGCCGTAGCTTTGCCGCAAGCCGGACCGGCGCGTCCCCTGACGCATGCGCCGCCACGGTCGATATGCAGGCAGTTCAATGGATGGACTACCGAGGGATGATCATGAACGATCCGAACCGAGCGCCGGCGGATACCGCCGGATGGACCGAAGCGCAGCGGGCCTTGTGGCAACGTCTGTGCGATTACCGATTCGACGACGACGATTCCAACGAATTCCTGACCCGCGTCGCCACGACTTCCCTGCTCGCTCTCAGCGAAGCGCGAGCGGCGCTCGACGAATACCGCCGTTTCTGTTTTCTCGCCGTCACCGTCGCCCATGCGGTCACGCCCAGCGAGCTCGTCGACGAGGTCTGGCACACCCATATCGTCGACACCCGACGCTACGAGCGTTTCTGCAACGAGGTACTGCAGTACGACCTGCATCACGTGCCTTCGCGCGGCGGCCGCGGCGAAGACTTGAAACACCAACGGCAGTACGCCGACACCTTGGACAGCTACCGGCGCTTTTTCGGCCTGCCGCCGAGCCGGTTCTGGCCGGAACCGCGCGCACCGCGGCCGCCGGCGGCGGCGGCGGCGAGCGTCGCGCTCGCCGAGCCGCGCGCGTCGTGGCGACCGATGCGCTTCGGCATGATCGTCGTCGTGAGCCTGTATGCGCTGATGGCGCTGAGCGCGAGCGAGGTCAACCCGCTGCACTGGACCGGCGGCATGTTCCTGATCTGGTTCATCGCCCTGATGATCGCCGCGTCGATCGCGGGCTCCTGGCTGCGGCAACGCCTGCGCGGACCGCAGAGCCCGAGGTCGAGTCACCAGGCCGATCGTTGGGAACAGGCCTATCTGTCCGGCGGCAGCGATCGGGTCGCCGATGCGATCGTGGTCGACCTGCTCGCGCTCGACGCGGTCAGCCTGGATTACGACCGCAAGAAGGCCCGCCAGGCCTACGAGAACGATCGCGTGTGGCTGCGCCCGCGCCTGTCCCCGGAACAAGCCGAGACGCTACCGCCGGTGTTGCGCGAAGCGCTCGATGTGATCGCCGAAAAACAGAGCCTCGCGCGCATTCTGCTGGCGTTGCGCGAGCGCCATCGCACGCTGGAGGAAACGCTGCTCCGCAAAGGCTGGCTGATGAGCCCGCAGCAGCAAGCCTGGGCGGCGAGACTGTCGGCCCTGCCCTTGGCCGCGGTCGCCGCACTGGGCCTGTGCAAGATCGGCATCGGCCTGCAGCTGCAACGCCCGGTCGGATTCCTGATCGCCCTGACCGTACTCACCCTTCTCATGGCGCTGTATCGAGCGCTTTCGACCCGGGCCCGGCCCCTGAGTTGGGCCGGCGACTGGGAACTGTACGAAGCCGCCAAGCAACGACGCACAGACGGCGCCGACCCGGCCGCCACGGTCGCACTGGCCGGCACGGCGGTGCTGTTCGGCACCCCGTTCTCCGACTATCAACAGATCCGCACGCCCTCCTCGTTCAACAACGAGGGAGGTGGCGGCGATGGTGGAGGTGGCGACGGAGGCGGCGGCGGTGGGTGCGGCGGCGGCTGCGGTGGCTGCGGCGGAAGTTGACCGACAGCTTCGCGGCGACGCGCACCGGCGCCTGCGGCCACGGCGCTCGCCGGCTAAGACGAGCGCCGTGACCCGATGCATCAATCCACGTTGATCACGACCACGCTCATCCACGGCACCGACACCACCACCCGCCCCTGCGAGAACGCTCTCGCCGTGGCGATCTTCAGCGGCGGCAGGAACTGCGCGCCGCTGGTGAAGTTGGCCGGGTCCATGCCGCGGCCGTAGCGCCACGCCGTGTAGGTGCCGCTGCTCTTGCCGGTCAGGGCGAGCACCGCCTGGCGATCGGTGGTCTCGGATTTGTTGATCAAGACGATCTTCTTGGCATTGTCGGTGGCGAACACTTCCAGGTCCGGCACCGCCGTCGTCGCCGCGACCATGGTCTGGCCGTAGCGCCGCGACCAGGCACCCCCGCTCCAGGCCGACACGCCCCAATACGCCGGCAAGCGAACGTGGCGGCCGCCGGGCTGATCGTTGAGGTCGGTGCCGTCGCTGATCAATCCCAACGGGCCGTTGTTGTCGGAGTACTGATAGGCACTGCCGCCGGCACGCAGCACGTGGCCGATCACCGATGCGGTGTGGACGACGTTGCGCGAGGTGTAGAACGAATTACGCCACTGCGCATCGTAGCGCGTGTGGTAGTTGAACTCGCCGACCTGGATGGCGATGCCGCCGGCGCGGTCGCCGAAGCTCAGGTCGATTTCGTTGCGCAGCCAGGCGATCGCGTCGCCGTACTGCGAAGTCACGCCCAGGTTGCCCAGCGGCTGGCCGTCGCCGTACTTGTGGAAATCGACCACGTCGGTATCGGCGTGGCTGCTGGCGAAGAACTGGCGGAAATCGCCGTATTTGTAGTCGGCCCAGGTCACCAGCGACGGCCCGGCCAGCGATAACGGCTGCGCACTGGCCTGGCGCATCGCCACCGCGATGTTGTGGAAGCCGTCGCTGCCGTTTCCGCCGGCGATGTAGTTGCCGACGCCGAAACCGTTGTCGGGCTCGTTGCCGATGATGTAGTCGGCCACCGGGCCGCCGCGCTGGCCGCCGTTGTCGTTGAAGTAACGCACCAAGGCCGCCGCGTCGCTGGCGCGGATGTCGTTGTCGCCGGCCGTACCGCCGACCGCGATCATCGGAATGCCGCCGATGCTCTTGATCCCGCGGACGTAGGCTTCGCCTTCGTTGCCGCCGTGGATGTTGCCGGCCGACGAACCGACCTGGCCGTTGTGATGGAACAGCGGCACCCGCCAGACCAGCGGTCCCAGGTCGCGCAGGTACTGCGTCCACAGCGTGCGGTTGCTGCCCTTGATCAGGTTGGTGCCGCCGTCGGAGTAGGTCGAAATCGTGCCGCCGAGCGAGTACTCGGACGTGGGTTGGCCATGCGCGGTGAAATCGACGAATACATTCGCGGTCGGGTCGGCGGCGCTGACCGAGAACACGGAGCCGGCCGCGAACAAACCGGCGACGATGGCGATCAACGCGCCGCTGAGGCGGCGGCGGGGCGATGGGGGATTCGCTGTGCGGAGCATCGATGATCCTTGGTCGTTACGAAACGGAGAGCGCCGACTCCGGAAGCATCCGGAGAGGCTGCGTGCGCTGGACGGCGACCACGGCATCGCCATGCTCGGCCGCAAGGCCGAGCCCCGACGGATCGCAGCGCATGGCGCAGCCGGCCACGACGGGGCACGGCCGGATACGCTCCGGCCGCTGCACGCCATCCCCACCCTGCTCGAATCTGTCCTGCTCGAATCGCAGGCAACATCCCCATTGCGCAACGGGCGCTGCGATACCGCATGCACGCCTTCCAGCAGCGGCCAAGGCTAGTGGGCCGCCGCAACGGACGACGTGATGCGCCCGGCGCTTCGGCGATCCGATACGTGTCCAGATGTGTTTTCGTGATCGTGGCTGCGTTCCGCACGGAGTCGTCGCAGACATCGGCAAGTGCAGGTATTCGCGGGTGGTGGTGCGCTACAACCTTTCGCTTGCTTGCCGCATCACATTCGGCAGTCTCCCTGCACGGACTCGCCGATGAATCTGTTCCGACTCTGCTTCGCTGTCGCGATCGCCAGCGTGATCGCCGCTGTGTGCGCCAGCGCGCACGCGGCCCCTGCTTCGACCAAGAGTTCCAAGGCAGCCGATGCGCGCTGCCACGTCGGCGCCTACCGGCTCGACGACGGCCGCGTCGTCAGCGTGATGCCGTCCGACGATCCGAGCAAGCTGCGTTGGCGCCTGCTCGACGGGCGCACCGGCAAGCTGGTACGCGAGAACGGCGCCTGGATCAGCACCCGCGGCTGGACCGGGCAGCCGGACGGCATCCGGGTAGCGTTCGGCACCTGCAATCAGTCGCGTATCCGCTTCGACGGCCGGCGCGGCAGGAAGATCGGCTTCGACATCGCCGAGACCCGCTTCGACAGCCATGGCCTGAGCTTGCGCGGGCGCCTGGTGCTTCCGCGCGGCCAGGACAAGGTGCCGGTCGTGGTGCTGGTGCACGGTTCCGAGAAAGTGTCCGGCGTCGACGCCTATTTCCAACAGAACCTGTTTCCGTCGCAGGGCGTCGGTGTGTTCGTCTACGACAAGCGCGGCACCGGTGGGTCCGAGGGCAAGTTCTCCAAGGACTTCGACCTGCTGTCCGACGATGCCGTCGCCGCGCTCGCCGAGGCCCGTCGGCTCGGCGGCGCGCGCATCTCGCGTATCGGCTTGCATGGCAGCAGCCAGGGCGGCTGGGTCGCGCCGCTGGCGGCGAGCAAGACGCCTCAGGCGCAGTTCGTCATGGTCGTATTCGGCCTCGCCGACAGCGTGCTGTCGGAGGACCGCGATCAGGTCGCCGCCGACCTGCGCGCGGCCGGTTTCGGCGACGCCGAAACGCTGGCGAAGGCGCGCCGGGTCAGCGACGCCACCGGCCTGCTCGCCGCGAGCAAGGGCCAGCGCGGCTGGGACGAGTTGGACGTATTACGTGCGCAATACCAGCACGAGCCGTGGTGGCAGGCGCTCAAGGGCGAATACACCGGCGATGTGGTCCAGCGCCGCCGCGGCGACGATCTGATGCAGATCGCCATGCTCGACAGCGACGTCAGTTGGACTTACGACCCCATGCCGGTGCTGCGCAAGCTGACCCAGCCGCAGATGTGGATCCTGGGCGGCGACGACGCCGAGGCGCCTTCGCAGGAAACCCAGTTGCGCTTGAGCAGACTCGCCGCCGAGGGCCGCCCGATCGAGGGCGCGGTATTTCCGCAGGCCGACCACGGCATTCTCGAATTCGAGACCGATGCCAGCGGCGAGCGCCTGCACACGCGCATGGCCGAGGGCTATATCCCCCTGCAACTGGACTGGATCAAGCACGGCAAGCTCGACGGCAGGCGCTACGGACGCGCCGTGCGCTTGCCGGTTTCGCATTGAACACGCCCTGAGGGCATGACCGGACGTGCGCTCGCATCGATGCGAGCATGGTGCCCATGGCCGATCCGACGATGCCGCACTCGAAGACCTTCGCCGCCGCGGTGAAGGTCTTCTTCGGTCGTGACTGCCCGGCGACTAGCGCGACCGGCTCGCCGTGCCGGCTGTCGCGCCGCCGACGCGCCGCAGGATCTGCCCGCCGTCGGCCTCGCTCACGGTCCAGCCTGGGTTGAGCTTCAACGTCCATCCCTCGCCCACCCACAGGCCATCGCTGTCGCGCAGACGGCCCGGGCCCGGCAGGCGCGCCTGGTTCCACGCCTCGTCGATCAAGGCACCGGCGTTCGCTTCGAGAATGCCCCACTGGTCGCTGACCCTCAGCGTCGGATAGACCGTGCCGTGCGGCGGCAACGGAAACAGCGCGCGCGGATCGAAGGAGATGTTCATCGCCACGAACGGTGCGCGCAGGCCCGGCCGATCGACCAGCTTGGCGGTCCAATCGGCCGCTTGGCGTTGGCGCGCGAGATCGCGGCCGATCTCATCGGCGCGTACGGCGTCGATGCCGTACCGCGCTCCGGCCTGCTTCGCGGCGGTCGCCGTATCCCCCGGCAGCACGACACCGGCTTTGCCCGCCAACAGTTCGCCCAGGTCCGAATCGGGGTTCAAACCGCTGCGCCAATCGCCGTAGCGGTCCAGCAGCAATCCGTAGGCGGGCCCGGAACGATAAGCGAAGCTGCGCACGAAGGAATCGTCGCCTTCGTGCTTGGCCAATTGCGTGGCCGCATAGGCCTCGGCTTCGGGACGGCCGGCGAGCCGCTGGCCGGTGTATTCGGCCAGGCCTTCGTTGAGTTCGAGTTGGTTCTCGAGTTCGCGCGCCGGCACGGTCGCGGCGCGGCGCAAGGCGCGGAAGACCAATGCATCGCTTATCGCGCGCTTCCTCGCACTGTCGTCGCTCGCCCCCAATGCCGCCGCCAGGGCGCGCCATTCCATGCGCAGGGCGATGCGTCCTTCCAAGCCGGCCAGATGCGCGAGCGTCGGCGACCGCGCCGGCAAGCCCAGCCGATCCTGCGCCGCATGCCAGGATTCGTGGATCAGCAACTGACGCCGCTCGAACGCATCCTCGGGCAAAGGCCACAGCGCCATCACCCACCGCGTGCCGTTCCAGTCCACCGCGGTGTTGGCCGCGTTGCGCTCTTTCGGCAGGGTGCCGACGAACACCTCGCCCTTCGCGGCGAAACCGTCGACGACCTGGCTCGCCACCGTCGAACGGGTGGAGGCATCGACCAGCAGCAAGGGCGCGCACAGCGGCTCGCCCCACAGCTGGCCGGCATCGGCGCGACACGCTGCGTCGCGCTCGGCGATGTAACCCGCCGCGGCTTCGGGATCGGGCGCTTCGGCGGCGGCCGTCGCGGCAACGACTGCAAGCACGAGCGACAGGCATGAGTGACGCACGAACAAGGTCAAGGCGGGATCTCCGATGAGCGGTCGACGAAACACGGTCGGCAAAGGCTAGCCGAGCATCGAGTGGCCGATAGCCGTCTTGCCATCGTCCTGGCTTCACTTTCGAGAAAAAACACAGCCTCGCCACGCTCGCTACCGCCCGCTCCATTCGCCACGCTGGCCGCCGACCCGCGCAAACGGCGTTTATCTGGCAAACAGGGGCCAGGAAGGATCGATCCATGAACGGATTTTTCGCCAAACTCGTGCTGCTGGCCGCGCTTCCTTTGGCCGCCCAGGCCGGCACCTGCAGTCGCTTCGACGCCAAGAACAGCACCGCCTACGACCCGGCCGCGAAGAAGATCACGCTGCCATGGCGCACCGACTATCCGGCCTCGATTCCCAGTCATCCGGCTTACCGTTGGGAGTCGATCAGCTTCAAGACCAGTTGGAGGCGCTACACCGATGCGGTGCTCAAGGACGTCCGCGATTCGGGCATCAACATCGACAGCGCCGGCAAGATCCGCATGCCCGCCGGTTCGCCCTGGTGGATCTCGCCCTGGATGGACTACGGTTCGAACGGGCGCGAACGCGTCAACGGCCTGACCAAGGAACGCAGCCCCGATCCGCTCGATCTGTCGCCGACCTCACCGGGCGGTTTCGACGTGTGGGCGATCGGTTGGTACAACAGCGAAGGCGCGGTCGGGCTGGGCAAAGTATTCGCCGACCCTTGCGATCCAGTCCTGCCCGCGCGCGACGCCGCCGGGCTGAAATTTCCCGACAAGACCGTCTCGTTCAAGATGTTGTTCTCCAACGCCACCGGCCTGGACTATCTCGACGGCGCACCCACGGTGCTCGCCAAGATCGACAAGAACAGTCGCGCCAAGCGCCTCAAGCTGCTGCAGGTCGACATCGCCATTCGCGACCCCGATGCGGACGAAACCGACTGGGTCATGGGCACCTTCATCTGGAAAGGCCCGGCCCGCGGCGACGGCTTCCTCGACAACCTGGTGCCGGTCGGCCTGATGTGGGGCAACGACCCGAACGTGCACGATGCGACTTGGGGCGCGTGGGCGCCGATCAAGCAGAGCCGGATCAACAAGGACCTTGCCGGCGTGCTCTGGCAGGGCGCGCCCGGCAGTTGGCTGCATCGCCCCTTCCCGGGCTTCCAGGGGCGTTTGAACGGCCCGGCCGACAATATGCGCTCGTCCTGTTTGTCCTGCCACGCTCTCGCCCAGTGGCCGCGCAACCCGACCCTGGGCATCGTGCCGATCTATCCAGTCGGCCCCAACGGCCCGCAACCGCCGCTGAGCGAAGCCGATATCGAAAAAAACGTCAGCGACTACTTCCGCAACACCCGCGGCGGCGACTTGGTCGACCCGACGTTCCCGGCGCGGCCGCTGGATTACTCGATGCAACTCGAAGCCGGGCTGACCCGCATGTGCCAGGCTTGTAAGGAAGGCAAACTGCTCGGGCCCACGCCCAAGCTGTGCAACGAGGCGCCTACGCGCTATCGCGTCACCGCGCCGGCCTGCGATCTGCCTCTGCTCAAGCGGGTCTTCATGAACCGTATCGAAGACGACCCGCCGCGGCAGTAAGCCCTGCCTTCGAGCGCGGCGATCGCCATCGAGATCGCCGCGCTGCAGGACCGCATCAGGCCAGCGCGAGATGCTCGGGCGCCAGTGCGGCCAGGAAATCCGCCGCATCGAAAGCTTCGCCCGCCGCGACCGTACCGGTGCGAGTGCGGCGGCCATCGACGATCCGCTCCATCGCCTCGACGATCAAGGGCGCGCTGACCGCATAGATGTCGCGGCCCTGCGCGCTGGCATGACGCTGCACCTCGCCCTTGCGCACCATCACCTCCACCAGGAACACCTGCGCCGAGCGTCCGCTGCTGTCGGCCGCAACCGGCGCCGGCGTGGTGGGGTCGCGCACGTCCTTGAGCGAGACGAGATTCAAGAAGGAATGCACTTCGCTCGAACGCAGATGCTTGGAGATCAGGATGATCTCGCTGAGCGGAACGCCGACGACGTCTTGAGTCCCGAACGGCGCCTGGAACGCCCAGTCGCGGGTCGGCGCCGGGTCGGCCACGAAATCCAGCGCACCGTTCGAGATCACCACGCGCCGCGCCTTGTTGCGCTCGCCGGTCACGCGAGTGCCGTTGGTGGGATGCCAACTGTCCAAGCCTACCGCGATCAAGATCTCGTCCGCGGCGTCCCAATCGCCCATCGCGCTCGTCGCCAACAAATCCGCCAGCCCGCCGTAGAACGCCATCGCCGGCACAATGACGATGCCGGCCGCCTTCGCCGCCTCGTCGTAGCGCTCGAACAGAGCCAACGCGGGCTGCTGCTCGGCCACCGTATCCAGGTAATGCACCTTTGCGCGCAACGCCGCCTCGACCACCGGCACCGCGGTATCGCTAAACGGACCGGCGCAATTGATCACCGCGACCGTGCCTGCGAACGCGCGATCCAGCGAACCCGGGTCGTCGACGGAGGCGACGAACCGATCGATTCCGGGGAAAGCGTCATCGAGCGCGGCCAAGCGGTCGGCGTCGCGGCCGCAGGCCACCGGCACCCAACCACGCTCGCGCAAACGCGAGATCACGAAACGACCGGTATGGCCATAAGCGCCGAACACGGCGACGCGACGATTCTGGGTCGCCTGGGAATTCGGAGCTGCTACTGGATTGATCGACATCGTGCGTTTCCGTGATGCCCGCGGATCGGGCAGACATAGGAAACCGCGAACCGGCACGGCGGCGCTATCGAAATCTTTAGGTGCCGCGATGCGCCCCCGGCGCAGCGCAGGCGAGCGCGCCCTGCGCGCGTTCGCCGCTGAAGGATCAGTCGGCCGGCTTCGTCTTCGCTTGCGACGGCCTGTAGAACTCGGCGATCTGCGGAATGAAGCCTTCCGGATTGGCGCCGACCAGGTTGGTCAACACCACGATGGCCAATCGCCGGTCCGGATAGACCACGAACGCGGCACGCGCGCCGCCGATGCCCGCCAGCTGGCGGTCGGGAGACTTCGCCAGGACCGGCCAGCCGGCCGCCCAGGCGCCGTCGGCGCCGCTGCTCAATGTTTCCGGCGCCCACATGCGCTGGACCTGGGCGCGATCGATCAGGCGCCCGTTCGACAGCGCGATGATCCAGCCCGCCACTTCATCGGCCGTGGTCTGGATGCCGCCGCCGGCCCAAAGGCCCTGCGGCATGTCGTAAAACCAATGCGACAGACGCGGTTCGGCGTTCTCCGCGTCGGTCTTGCGCGGGAAATAGCTGTACATGGTGGCGGCATTGGTGACCAGGTCGTAGCTGTCTCCGAAGGTCGACCGGCGCATGTCCGCGGCAGCGAACTGGCGCTCGACGATGTAGCGCTCGTACGGCACCTTCGCCTGCTTGGCGATGATGCGCGCCAACAGGCCGTAGTTGGTCTGGTTGTAAAGGAAGCGCTCGCCGGTGGGAGCCGCCATCGGCAGTTCCCTTACTGCCTTCCATGCATCCGCTTCGGAGGCCCCGCCGACCAAGCCTTGCTGATCGACGATGTCCGGCAGCCCCGAGGTATGGGCAAGAAGTTGGCGCACGCGAATGTTGCGCCACGCCGCGGGCAGGTCGTCGAGATAACGCGATACCGGTGCGGCGAGATCGACCTGCCCCGCTTGCGCCAGTTGCATCATCGCCACGCCGGTGAACGACTTGGTGGCCGAGTTGATCGGAAACAGCGTGGTGCGGGTCGCGGGCACCCGGTTCTCGACGTTGGCCAGGCCGTAGCTCTCGGACAAGATCACCCGGCCGTCCTCGACCACCGCGATCTGCAAGCCCGGTATGCGCTTGTCCTTCATGGTCTGCTGAATCCATTGCCGGGTGCGCTCGTTGGCTTGCTCGGATGCGTTCGCGGCGCCGGCAAGGCTTGGAAGCGTCAGCAGGGCAACGGCGAGAATCGTGGTGCAGCGCTTCTTTGCAGACAGCATGGAGGTTCCTGAGGCGGAGTCGCCGGTGAGGTGATGGCTGACGGTGTGTCCTGCGGTGTCGCATCCAGCGGGCCTGGGATGCATCGCGCGGCTGCAAGGTTTAAGCCCGCATCGAACACCGGCATGGCGACGCGCGGCTGGCAGGAACCCGCAGAGCGCACCTGGATCTGTGCGCAAACCGCACAGCTGCTGTTCGGAAAGACGCCTGGGCATTCGCCCGCGGATCTTCATCATGGCGCCTCCACCACAACGAGGCTTCCCGGATGCGAATTTCCTCTCTGATCGGATTTGCGACGCTCGGCATCGCCGGGCTCGGCGGCATCGACGCGCAGGCGTCGAAACCGGCCCCCCACCCCACCATCCGCGCCATGGCCGGGGCCACGCCGGTGTCGGCACTGCAGGCCGGCAAGACCGCCCTGCTCGTCATCGATTTCCAGAACGAGTACTTCCCCGGCGGACGCATGCCGATCGCCGATGCCGATTCGGCACTGCGGCAGACGCGTCGCCTGATCGATCTGGCCGATCGCCACCGCATCCGCGTGATCCACGTGCAGCACGTCCTGCCGGCGGGCGCGCCCCTGTTCGCCAAAGGCGGAAACACGGTGAAGTTCGTCGATGCGATGCAGCCGCGCAAGGGCGAACTGGTGGTGCAGAAGGATGCGGTCAGCGTGTTCGCCGGTACTTCCGCCGCCACGATCGAGCAGGCCTTGAAACAGGCCGGTACCGACACCCTGATCATCGCCGGTCTGCAAACGCACGCCTGCGTCGCCGGCGCCGCCCGCGATGCCGCCGCCCGCGGTTACCGGGTCATCGTGTCCTCCGATGCCACCGCCACCCGCGACCTCGACCTGCGCGACGGCAGCAAGATCGACAACGCCCAGTTGCACGCATCGGCCCTGGCCGAGATCGAGGACACCTTCGGCGACGTGCTGAGCACCGAGCAGATTCTCTCGTTGCCGGTGCGCTGATACCCTTCGCCGGAATGCTGTCGACCGGAGTCGAGTGATGGATCAGTTGTCGGCCATGCGCGCCTACCGGAGCATCATCGAATCCGGCAGTTTCACCCAGGCGGCCGAGCGCCTGGGCACCACCCACACCTCGGTCTCGCGCCAGTTGGGCCAGTTGGAAACCCAGCTCGGCGTGCGCCTGTTGAACCGCAACAGCCGCCATCTGACCGCCACCGAGGCCGGTGCCCAGTACTACCGCGACTGCGTCGACATCCTCGACCGGGTCGACGCAGCCCGGCAGCGATTGAACACCGACCCCGAGCTGCCGTCCGGCGTGCTGCGGCTCAGCCTGCCCCACGCCATCGGCGCGCTCGAGCTGGGGCAGTGGCTGCCCGGCTTCATGCAGCGCCATCCCAAGATCGACCTCGACCTGTCCTGCGACGACCGCATGGTCGACCTGGTCAAGGGCGGCTTCGACATGGCCATCCGCATCTCCGGGCCGTTGGCCGACAGCAGCCTGGTCGCGCGCGAACTCGCGGTGTCCGAGCGGGTGCTCGTGGCCACGCCCCAATATGTGGCGCATCGCGGCTTGCCGCGTAGCATCGACGACCTCCAGCAGCATTCGTTGTTGGCTTATGCCGCCGATGGCCCTGCTCTGCAGCTGACCTCAAACAGCGGCGAAGAAGCCGAGGTCAAGTTAGGCAGCCGGCTGCGCCTGGACTCGATCCTCGCCCTGCATGCGGCGGTCGTGGCCGGCCAGGGCATCGCCGCCCTCACCTTCCTCACCGTCCGCGACGACCTCGCCGCCGGCCGTCTGCTGTGCGTATTGCCGCAGCATCACGCCGGCCACCGCCACTACTTCGCGCTTTACCCTCATGCGCGCCAACTGACGCCGAAAGTCCGCGCGTTCACCGAGTACATGCGGGCGCACTACGCTATGGCCCGGCAGAACAGGATCGAGTAACCTCGCACCCTGGGCGGAACTTCCGCTGTCAGGCGCGACCGTCGGCGAGCGACGGAGTTCCGGCAGCGAGCTCCCATGACGTACCAGCCCCAATACCCCGCAGAACTGCAGCCGTTCGCATCCAGGCTGATGCACGAGCTGGAGCATCAAGCCCACCCGACCATCGCCGGCCCCGACCTGCTGATACGCGGCGAGCGCCTGTCCCTGCCCTGCCGACTCTACTGCGCACCTGGCCGCCTGCGATCGATCGTCGACCGCGAGACCGGCGATGCGCGCTTGCTCGCTCAGTGCCTGGGCACCCGCCATTGCGACGGACATGTTCGCGAAAAGTACCTGCGCGACGTGCTCGGCGTCGATCGCACCTGGGTCGCGCCGTTCGTCGTCCAGTTGCTGGGCGAATACGTCATCGAAATCGTCGACGCCATCGCGACATCGCTCAATGAGGCCGTTCCCGCCCATCTGCAGGCGTTTGCGGGCGAGAACCCGGGATTCATGGCGACCACGCGGCGCAGGGTGATCAGTTACTGGGACTGCTATCACCGTCGTCGCTACCCCAGCCTTCGCGATTACCCCGGCATGGTCGCACTCGAAACAATCGACGCAGCGAGATAGCCGGGCGAGCCGCCGGCGTTCGCCGGGACGCCTGCCGTGCCGGCATTCTTAACATCGCTGGCGTAAGCTTCGCAATGCGTCCTCTACCCGTATCGGAGACCGTTATGGACAGGCAGCACGACCCGATCACCCGAGCCGAATTCGAATCGCGCATCAGCGCGCTCGAAGGGCAATGCGAGGTGTACCTGCGGTACATCAAGGCATTGTTGACCGTCCTTCCGGCAGAGCAGTACGAGCTCGACGTCATTGCAACCGCGGTGAGGGAGATCAGTGTGTCCGCGGAAGAACATCCGGAACCGCTTCGAACTGCGATACAAACCGCGAACCAACGGGTGAACGCGTTAGAGCTGCCCCGGCGCCGCTCCGGAAGCGCCGGCGGCATTGCGCGTTAGTTTCGTCAGGGCCCTGCCCGGCCTAATCGGAAAAAAGCCGTCGGGTTCACCCGAACCCGGCGCGCGATGCAGGGCCAAGCACCCTCATTCTTCGCCGAAAACTTTGGCCGGCAAGTGCATGCCCGGTGTCCAACCGCTCTGCGCCAGGAAGGCTTTCGGGTCGTCCATCTCGATGATGTGTTTGAGCGCGGCCTTGCGATCCTTCGAGCCCAGGTAGTAAGCCTTGACGATCCGGTAGCCGACCCAGTAACCCAGGTCATAGGGTTCGTCCGGGCCGCGGTAATTGGAGAACCAGGCCGACGAGTCGGTGCCGTCCATAGCGCGCACGAAAGCGGACTCGATCTCGGCCTCCCTGCCGCGCGTCCACTCGGCGTGGCGCCCGTTGCCGACGTTGCCGGAGGTCAACTCGGCGACGAACTCGGCCACGCCCTCGGCCAGGGCGACGCGCAGCACGGTGGCGTTCGGGTCGCCGTCTGCGAATTCGGTCGGCGCCGTTTGCTGGATGTGAGCGTACTCGTGGGCGATGACGTGGACGAAACGGTCTTCCGCGTCCGGGTTCATGAAGTCCGCCGAGCACAGGGCTTCCAGGCCGATAGTGAGCCCGTTCGGATCGCCCATGCCGACCGGCCGCCCGCGGCCGACCACGATGGCCACCGGCGGAAACCGCGCCCCCGGGTACACGTCCGCGAGCTTGTCCAACGCCGAAGCGACCCGCCGCTTCACCGCAGGCAGTTTGATCAGGCACTCCTTCGCCTTCGCGTACACGGCCGCGTCCTTGCCCAGCCGGTCGGCGATGCTCTGCGCCGTCACCCGCCTGGCCTTGGCGAACTCGCCCAGGCTGCGCGTGCCCTTGGCCAGGTAATCCTTGTCGATCTGCTCCACCGTCGGACGGCCGCCGGTGGCGTCGTACAAGGCATAGAAGCGCGTCACGTCTTCGATCAGGATTTTGGGTTCCGGCCTGGGCGCCGCCTGCGCGAAGGCGGAGGCGGCGAACACGGACAGAAAAACGGCGGAGCGCGGGAACTTGGGCACGGTCTCGATCCTGGAAGGCCTGCGCAGCCGGACATCGGTGACTTCGGATCGCTTGCTTCCGAAGGCCTGTCCGCTGCTGAGTGGGACGAACCGACGCGCCCGAAGCTTGTCGGGGCGCGTCGACGCGTACATCACCTCATACCCGGGCACCGTTCAAAAGTGACGACAGTCATCCCCACCTTTTGCACCACGATGGCTTGAATCCGCCTGCTCCATGAACTAACGGATGTCCTCCCAAACCGGCACCGAACAGGCATCGGGTCCGGGCTCGGCCTGCGCAGGCCGCTGCGCCACCATCCAGCCCCGGAACACGCCTGCGATCTCGACGCGCTTGGCGACGATGCACTCGCCTTCGGGTGGCGCCGGATGCGTCTCGGCAGCGAGAAAGAGCGGCCCCGAGGCATCGAAAGGCGAATGCAGCCGCTCCACGCTTCGAGTCTTGACGTTGTAGTAGCAATCCTGGCGTTTCCCGCTGATATCGACGGTCCTCATCCCGACCCCGTCCAGATGCGCGTGCGACATGCTCTCGATCATCGGCATGAACTTCTCCGATGCGTGCGCATCCAGACAGGCCTTGACCGCGGCCGCCCCGGCCTTTCCGCCAAGCATTTCCTCGATCTTGCCGACACGCTCATCGGTCTCGGCATTGGTCTTGGTCTCGGTCTTGGTCTCGGCCTTGGTCGCAGGCAGCTCGGCCGCGTTCGCGGCGAGTGCCCACACCGCCATGGCCACGGCCGCTGCAGTTCTTTTCAGGTCATGCATTCGATATTCCCGTCCCGCTCAATGGAGAAACAAGGCGTCCAGGGCCGCGCGGCAGCCTGTGCGCGGCACGCGATTACTCCTGCGCCAGCTTCGTCAACAAACGACGCCCCTGCCCCAGCAATTGCGGTTCGTCATCGGCGAACGCATCCACGCCGAGCCCGGCCGTGTCGTCGCCCTGGTGCCAGGGAGCCTGCTGATGAGGCCCCGGAACATAGACCTCCCATTGACCGTATTTCGGCAGCGTCTGGCCGGACACCTGATACGTAACCGGGACCCGAGCGGTCCACGAACCCGCTTCGCCGTCCTGGTTCGGCACCACGAACCTCCAGTGCCTGGCGCCGCGTACCGCCGACCGCGCGAACTCCTCGCGGAGCTTGTCCATCTTTTTCTCGTCGGCGACCACGCTCAGGTTGACCTGCTCGGCGAACACTTCTTGCGCCTCGCCGGCCTTGCCGATCCGAACCAACAGATACACCGTGCCCGAGGCGTTCGTACCGGCCAACGCGCTGGGATAAACGATCGAGTGAGCCGAGCCGCGTTTCAGGGCGGCGCCCGGAGCGGAATCGGCGAAATTCGCACTGCGCATCGTCAACGCGTAATTGCCATCGGCCAATTTGCGGCCGACGACGCGGACCGACATATTCAACGCCGCCGGCGACTTCTCGCCGGCCGCGGCCGGCTCGAACCGCCAGTGCGGCACCGTGTGCTGCACCAGCTCGACCACGCCTTTCGGCAACTCGCCTGGTTTATCCAAGTCGAGGCCGGCGATGGCACCATCGGCCTCGACCCGAACCTTGCCGGTGACGACCATGCTCATCTCCGAGCGCGCCCGCACCTCGGCGAGTTCGTTTTTCCCTGCGACCGCACTGCTGCCGAAGGCGAACAGGACCGCCGCTGCAACGGCTGCAAATTTCATTCGATAACTCCTCGGCACTCCGTGATCGATGCCTGCGACACTGCGCATCGACAGACCCGGCACGGCCGAGCCCATCCTGAGGTTACGAATGCAGAGGTGAATCGGCTGCAACACAATCACACTTGTGTGGAGGGCCCGGAATCGAGCGCGAGTAGTGCCCGCTTTCCGGAACTACACAGCGCGATGTATTCGGAGAATCAGCCAGCCGCCCGCACCGGCGCTAAAATAATCCATCGCCCGAACCAGGAATGAGGCACCGCATGGACCGTACAACGCCCCCTGTCCCGCCGCGCCTGCGCGACATGCTCGCGGACTATCCCGAGCTGATAGAAGCACTCGCCGGCGCGCTCAACGCTGCCGCGACCAATCCGCGCGGCAACCCGCCGTACGAAATGGCGGTGTGGGCGCTGGAAGATATGCTCAGCCACTTCGTCAGCGATGCCCGCGACGAGTTCGAGGCCGCCGAGGCTGGCGGCGATCCGCAAGCGATCCAGCGCGCCGACGACAAGTTGAACCTGATGTTCCGCGCCCGTTCGCCTAGCCTTGGCTTGGGCGATCTCGATGCAGTGAGGGCGCATTTCGATAGCGAGCGGAAGCCACCGGGAACGTCGGCAGGCTGACTTACGCAAGCGACTCCGTATAGGTACGCCCGCCTTAATCCGAATGCTTGCCACAGACCCGACGCAGAGCCATGACCAAGACGACCATCAGGCAGGACTGGCTAGAGTGCCTCGACTTATGCGCCGCGTCCGGCCGCATGGAGGACTATCCCCGTAATCTTCGCCTGCCCAAGTACGCACCGTCAGAAGCGACCCTGGCCGGAAGAAAGTTCGCGAGCATCTATAGAAACGACTACGGCTTCCTCGTCGAGCGTCTTGCCGGAAGCAGCGATTTCGAAAAGCTCTGCGCCTTCGAGTGTCTCGAATACATGTGCTGGGACTTCGATATCGGTTCGGTTCCGCAGGAACTCTTCGACATTTCCGAGCCGCTTCCACCCATCATCTTTGAGGAACTGGCAGGCGACAGAAATGCCGAGGGCTTCTCAGGGGCCACTATCGGGGATTGGTTTCGCCATGTGTTCCAGAAGCTGCTCCGTTGATGGCAGCATCGTTCTCGCCGCGGCGGGCCTGTCCACGCCCGCACCCACCTTACAAGCACGATTCAACGCTCCGACGTCTTCGACCGGCAACAGACGTAGCCCGCTACTAGTCGACTGCATCCTGATCAAGCTGCTTTCGCTTTTGCTCCACCAGCAGGAATTCTGGGCCACAAGCGGAGCCGCAGGAGATAGATATCGCCTTACCACTTGAGTCGCAGTAGATCAGCCAATTCCCTGCCGAATCGAAGCTCTTAGGTGACCCACTATTGCCGGACCGTATTGAAACTACTCCCCAAGGTACTCAAGCATGAGGTCGCGGGAGACGAGTTCCTCAACAAGTCTGCCGGACAGCACCGCACGGAGGCCCGCGGAGTTAGGAGCCTCTTCAAACGCCTCGGTCAGGTTAGCAGAGAGCGCGGATAGCTCTCCCACGGTAATCGAGCGCGGAGGCGCCAGCGCATAACACTCGACGCGCCGAACGAGGCGAATCGCCTGAAGAAAGGTCGTGCGCTCAAGTCCTCTCCAATGCAGCTCATGAAACCGGCCGTTTGCATCCACTAACCAAGACAAGCCGGCTTGGCCGCGGCGACCGACATTGATACGCAGTGTCTTGGCAGAAAAATCAATTCTCCCGATGCGGTCGAACCAATTCTCGGGAGCGATGATGAGGCGGCCATGGCTACAAATGATCAGTGGATACATCTCAACCCCGAGACAGTGCGTGTAGCGGGCCAAACCCCTGATAGACGGGCCGCGACCCGGTTGCGCTTCCGATGATAGCGAATTGGCGCGCCAGAGCGTCCCCAAAAACGGCCCGCCTGGGATGGCGGAGAGAGTGGGATTCGAACCCACGGAAGGTTTAACCCTTCGGCGGTTTTCAAGACCGCTGCCTTAAACCACTCGGCCATCTCTCCGTTGAGGTCTTACGGCGACGGTCCTTCGACCCGTCGCGGGCGGTTCCTTGCGAACCGCCCTGGGCGCCCGGTCTTGCACCGGGCGCGGGGCATTCTCTCATGCCGCCGGCGGTTACGTCGCCGGCCTCGCACTGGCGACTCTCAACCCGCCGGCGCGGAAATCTTCACCGGCTTGTCGTGCTTCTTGTCGTGGCGGGCGATGCTGTCGGGGCACGGGATGCCCTTGATGTCGCTGCACTGCAGGCGCGCGGACTCGACCAGGGACGGGGCCTTCTCAGCCAGGAAGTCGATGAACACCCGCACCGCCGGCAGCAGGCCGCGGCGGGAGGCGAACACGGCGTGGAAGATGCCCTGCGGCAGGCGCCAGTTCGGCAGCACCACTTCCAGGTCGCCGCGGCGCACGGCTTCGGCGCAGACGGTCTCGGGCAGCAGGGTGATGCCGACGCCCTGCTCGGCCAGCGCCATCAGCATGGGAAAGTCGAAGCCCATCACCCGCGGCTTGAGTTCGACCCGGCGCACTTCGCCGTCGGGGCCGTGCAGTTCCCAGCGCTGGCGGGCGTCGTCTTCGCTGATGCTCAGGGTGACGTGGTCGGACAGTTCGTCGGGATTACTCGGGCGGCCCATGCGGGTCAGGTACTTCGGGCTGGCGACCAGCAGCTCCTGAATCTGGCCGAAGCTGCGCATGACCAGGCTGCCGTCGTCGTCGAGCTTGGAACGCACGCGCAGGGCTACGTCGACGCCTTCGTTGATGATGTCGACGCGGCGGTTGCTGACGTTCAACTGCACCCGCACCTGCGGGTATTTGGCGAGGAATTCGGGCAGCAGCTTGGGGATCTGCTGCTGGGCCAGGCCGACCGGCACGCTGACCCGGATCACCCCGCGCGGCTCGGCGCTGAGGCGATCGACGACTTCGCGCGCGGCCTGGGCCTCGGCCAGCATCGATTGGGCGTGGCGGTAGACGCTGTTGCCGACTTCGGTGACGGCGAAGCGGCGCGTGGAACGCTGCAGCAGGCGCACGCCCAGGTCGGTCTCGAGCTGGCTGATGCGGCGGCTGAGGCGCGACTTCGGAATGCCCAGCGCGCGTTCGGCGGCGGCGAACCCGGCGTGGTCGACGACCATCGCGAAGTAATACAGGTCGTTCAAATCGTGCATGACGATAGTTCCAATATTAGAACAATAAGTGACATTGAAGCATCTTTATCCCACCGAAGCAACGATACAGACTTTGCTCCAACGCGGCGACGCCCGCTTTACCGGCTCCGACCGAGCCACCGAGGTCCACCATGAAGCTGTTGCATATCGATTCGAGCGCCCTGGGCGCCAATTCCGTGACCCGTGAGCTTAGCGCGGCGGTGGCGGCGCGTTGGCAGGACGAGGTGCCGGGCCTGACGATCGACTACCGCGACCTGGATGCCGACCCGATTCCGCATCTTACCGGCCGTTCGCTGGCCAAGGCCGATCCGGCCGAAGCCGAGGAGTCAGAGCGCATCCTGCAACAATTCCTGGCGGCCGACGTGATTGTCCTTGGCGCTCCGATGTACAACTTCGGCATTCCTTCGACCCTGAAGGCCTGGGTCGACCGCATCGCGGTGGCCGGCAAGACCTTCCGCTACACCGAGAAGGGACCGGAGGGTCTGGCGACCGGCAAGCGCGCGATCGTGGCCAGCGGCCGCGGCGGTATCCACACCGATTTGCCGAGCGATTTCCAAGAGACCTACCTGCGTCACGTACTCGCATTCATCGGCGTGACGAATGTCGAGTTCGTGCGGGCCGAAGGTGTGGCTTACTCGCCTCAGCATCGTGCCGACGCGCTCGCTGCGGCGCACGCATCGATTCCATTGCCGTTGCGTCGGGCCGCGTAAGTCTTCGCGATCGAGTCTGCCCCGCCCAACCGTGTAGCTCCAAGTCCGACGCTTCCTCCCCCCGCGTCGGAATTAGCCGGGTCCTGACAGGCCCGGCTTTTTTCTTGCGCGATCGAAACGCAAGCAGCCCGGAAAGATCAGGGCGCGACGGGAGTCGTCGCGACGCCGCCACGCGCCCGCGCTACCAGCCACCAGCTCAGGCAATGACTGACGCCCAAGCCGACCAGACCACCGACAGGCAAAGCGATGAACATCGTCAGCCACGGCAGGCCCTCGAAGTCGCCGGTGAGGTAGGACGGGACGTACATGGTCGCCCACAGCGCGCCCAGGCCGGCCGCGCTGCCGACGATCACCCCGACCGCGGCACGTGCGGCCACGCCCCAGCCGGACAGCGGCGCGGGGCGTTTGCGGTTGCGGCCTATCAACATCGCGTACTGCAGGGCGAAGAAGCCGATGAGGGTCGGCCCGACCATCGTCGCGACGCTCAGGTAGTAGTCGAGTGCTTCCGTGTCGAGGGTCATACGCGTGCCTTCCATGCGGCGCGAGGGCCGATCAGCTGAGGACTTCGACGCCGCCCATGTAGCGGCGCAGCGCCTCGGGCACGGTGATCGAGCCGTCGGCGTTCTGGTAGTTCTCCATTACCGCGATCATGGCGCGGCCGACGGCGACGCCGGAGCCGTTGAGGGTGTGCGCGAGTTCGGGCTTGCCGGTGGCCGGGTTGCGCCAGCGCGCCTGCATTCGGCGGGCCTGGAAGGCTTCGCAGTTCGAGCAGGAGGAAATCTCGCGGTAGGTGTTCTGGCTCGGCAGCCAGACTTCCAGGTCGTAGGTCTTGGTCGCGGCAAAGCCCATGTCGCCGGTGCACAGCAGCATGCGCTTGTACGGCAGGCCGAGGCTTTCGAGCACGACTTCGGCGCAACGGGTCATGCGCTCGTGTTCGTCGTAACTCTCGTCCGGGCGCACGATGCTGACCAGCTCGACCTTCTCGAACTGGTGCTGGCGGATCATGCCGCGGGTGTCGCGGCCGTGGCTGCCGGCTTCGGCGCGGAAACACATCGAATGCGCGGTCATGCGCAGCGGCATCGCCGCGTCTTCGACGATCTCATCGCGGACGATGTTGGTCAGCGGCACTTCCGAGGTCGGGATCAGATAGCGCTTGCTGGCCGCCTCGCCTTCGCCGACCACGGTCGCGAACAGGTCGTCCTCGAACTTGGGCAACTGGCCGGTGCCGCGCATCGAGTCGGCGTTGACCAACAGCGGCACGCTGGTTTCCTGGTAGCCGTGCTGCTCGGTGTGCAGGTCGATCATGAACTGGGCCAGGGCGCGGTGCAGACGCGCCAGGCCGCCGCGCAGCACGGTGAAGCGCGCGCCCGACAGCTTGGCCGCGGTGTCGCCGTCGAGCCAGCCGTTGCGCGCGCCGAGTTCGACGTGGTCCTTGACCTCGAAATCGAACGTGCGCGGAGTGCCCCAGCGGTGGGTCTCGACGTTGTCGGTCTCGTCCTTGCCGGCCGGCACCGAGGCGTGCGGCAGGTTGGGGATGCCGAGCGCGATCGCTTCGATCTCGGCCTTGATCGTTTCCAGGCGCGCTTCGCTGGCCTTGAGCTCGTCGCCGAACGCGGCGACCTCGGCCATCAGCGGCGCGACGTCCTCGCCCTTGGCCTTGGCCTGGCCGATCGCCTTGGAGCGCGTGTTGCGCAGGTTCTGCAACTCCTGGGTGCGCACCTGGATCTGCTTGCGCTCGCTTTCCAGCGATTCCAGCGCGGCCGGGTCGAGGGCGTAGCCGCGCGTTTCGCGCAGGCGTGCGGCGAGTTCGGCGGGCTGTTGGCGCAGCAGGGTCGGATCGAGCATGGCGTAGCCGGTCGCAGTGGCAAGAAGAACCGCAGATTATCGCGTCACTCGGGGCTTTTCGCGAACCTTGCACTTGCCGGAGCCGGCGGATCGGGGTCCGAATCGCGGGCGATCGCGGGCCACGGACGACGCTTTCGGGCATTTCGTTGCAGAATGCGGCCCAACGCACATTCGGACCGCCCATGTCGACCACGCCCCCCGCTCCGTCGCGCCGCTCCTTCGATTTCGCCGCCTGGCGTCCTTCCGGCAAGGCCTGGCTGCTGGTCTTGGCGGCTTTCGCCATCGGCCTGGGGCTGTTCGCGTGGGTGTGGTCGAGCAACCGCAACCGCAGCGACGATTTCTATCGCGCCGACGGCGCGCTGCCGGCCGGTACGACGCCGCAATACGCGCCCTTGCCGACGCCGGCCGGGGCCGGCGGCGACG
>NZ_CP013141.1:5248252-5281122 GCF_001442535.1 Lysobacter antibioticus
GTCGCGCGGGATCGGCGGCGGCACGTTGGGGCCCGGCGGCGGCGTGGGCGGCGGCGCCGAAACCGGCGGAACGGTTCCGGGGGGAGTAACGGTAGGCGGAGCAGCCGGGGCGCAGCGGTGGTGGGAGCCACCGGCCGCGGCGGACGCACCGTCTGCGGCGGCGCTTCGCGCGCGATCCGCTCGGCCAGAGTTTCATTGTCGCGGTGGTCGAATCTCGCCTCGCTCAAGGACTCGGCCTGCTCGGCCACGCGCTGCTCGAGCCGGGACAGCCGCGCCCTGAGCCCGGCGATTTGCGCCAGCGCCACGATGAGCAGGATCGGCACCAACACCACCGCCAGAATCAATAAACCGATCAGTGCTTCCATCACCCGTCCCTGTTCCATGTGTCGTGCGCTTGGTCACGAACGTTACACCAAGCCGCAAGCCTTGAAGGACAAGGCTTCACGCATTCTATACACAGCTTGTTCACCACATATCGCGTTGACGGAATCGATAAACCACACTATGTTGTGCCCGTCGGTGCCGATCGCGAGATTGGCTCAATAGGGAAGCCGGTAAGGACGCAGCCAGCGCGACGTCCAAAGCCGGCGCTGCCCCGCAGCGGTATGGGAAACGAACGCTACCAAGCACTGGACGCGCCTCGCGTCTGGGAAGCGGTAGCCAGTAGGAGACGCGAGTCGTCGTGTCCCGAGCCCGAAGACCTGCCGACAGCCGCGCGTTGCACACCGCGCGGTACCGGCCCAGGAGTCTTCGGGGGAAGACGGCCGGTGTCGCAGCACGATGGCTCCGCCGTCGTGCTCGTTCCGTTGCGGCGCCGCCACGCGCGCCGACTCGGGATGCGCCCGTCTCGGGCCGCGCGACACCTCGCCTGCAAGCTCCCGAGTTCCGCGCCCGCGGGGGCACGGCCGTGCCATCGACGACGCCGCTGCGCGGCCGGTCGTCGCTGGCGCGTCCGCGTTCTCCGCGCGTCGCCCTTCGCGGGAAGGTCGGCGACCCGTGCACCCACGCCCCGGAGTTACGCCATGACCACGCTCGCACCCGAATCGTCCGCCGCCTCCCCCGCCGCCGACACCGCCGCCAAACCCGCCCGCGACCCGCAAGCCGACACCGGCTTCGCGCTGACCCCGCCCGCGGCCAACCTGACCATGAGCGTGACCAAGCGCAACGGCCGCCGCGAGCCGGTCGACCTGAACAAGATCGTGCGCGCGGTGACCCGCAGCGGCGAGAACCTGTACGCGGTCGACCCGATGCGCGTGGCCACCCGCACCATCTCCGGCCTGTACGACGGCGCGACCACCCGCGAACTCGACGAGTTGTCGATCCGCACCGCCGCCCTGCTGACCGCCGAAGAACCCGAGTACGGCCGTCTCGCCGCGCGCCTGCTCGCCGGCGTGATCGAAAAGGAAGTCGCCGGCATCGAGATCCATGCGTTCTCGCAGTCGGTCCAGCGCGGCTTCGACCTGGGCCTGATCAACCAGCGCCTGCTCGACTTCGTCCAGGCCAATGCGCGCAAGCTCAACGACGCGATCGACCGCAACCTCGACGCCAAGTTCGATTACTTCGGCCTGCGCACCCTGTACGACCGCTACCTGCTGCGCCATCCGACCGCGCGCACCGTCATCGAGACCCCGCAGCAGTTCTTCCTGCGCATCGCCTGCGCACTCAGCGAAGACGTCGGCGACGCGCTCGCCCTGTACCGGCGCATGGCCCAGCTCGACTACATCCCGAGCTCGCCGACCCTGTTCAACGCCGGCACCACCCACGAGCAGCTGTCGAGCTGCTTCCTGCTCGACTCGCCCGACGACTCGCTGGAAGCGATCTACAAGCGTTACATGGACGTGGCCAAGCTCAGCAAGTTCAGCGGCGGCATCGGCCTGAGCTACACCCGCATCCGTTCGCGCGGTTCGCTGATCCGTTCCACCAACGGCCTCAGCAACGGCATCGTGCCGTGGCTGAAGACCCTCGACGCCTCGGTCGCCGCGGTCAACCAGGGCGGCAAGCGCAAGGGCGCGGCCTGCGTCTACCTGGAGCCGTGGCACGCCGACGTCGAGGAGTTCCTCGAACTGCGCGACAACACCGGCGACGAAGCGCGCCGCACCCACAACCTCAACCTGGCCAACTGGATTCCCGACGAATTCATGCGCCGGGTCGAGGCCGACGCCGACTGGTCGCTGTTCGACCCGTCCAAGGTGCCGCAGCTGACCGACCTGTGGGGCGAGGCCTTCGATCGCGCCTACCACGCCGCCGAAGCGGCCGGCCTGGCGACCAAGAAGGTCAAGGCGCGCGACATCTACGGCCGGATGATGCGCACCCTGGCGCAGACCGGCAACGGCTGGATGAACTTCAAGGACAAGTCCAACCGCGCCTCCAACCAGACCCTGCGCGACGGCAACGTCATCCACCTGTCGAACCTGTGCACCGAGATCCTCGAGGTCACCTCGCAGGACGAGACCGCGGTCTGCAACCTGGGCTCGATCAACCTCTCGCACCACGTCGAGATGTACGAGGATGGCAAGGGCGCATTCGATTTCGACAAGCTCGCCGAGACCGTGCGCCTGGCCGTGCGCCAGCTCGACCGCGTGATCGACCTGAACTTCTACCCGATCGAGACCGCGCGCCGCGCCAACCTCAAGTGGCGCCCGGTCGGCCTGGGCTCGATGGGCCTGCAGGACGTGTTCTTCAAGCTGCGCCTGCCATTCGACTCCGAGCCGGCGCGCAAGCTGGCCCAGGAGATCGCCGAGGCGATCTACTTCCACGCCCTGTCGGCGTCGAACGAGCTGGCGATGGAACACGGCAAGCACCCGTCCTTCGCCGATACCCGCGCTTCGGTCGGCGAGCTGCAGTTCGAGGCCTGGGGCGTGACCCCGTCGCAGCCCGAGCGCTGGGACGCGCTGCGCAAGCGCATCGCCGAGCACGGCCTGCGCAACTCGCTGCTGATCGCGATCGCGCCGACCGCGACCATCGCCTCGATCGCCGGCTGCTACGAGTGCATCGAGCCGCAGGTGTCGAACCTGTTCAAGCGCGAGACCCTCTCGGGCGACTTCCTGGTCGTCAACAAGTACCTGGTCGAAGAGCTCAAGAAGCTCGGCCTGTGGACCGCGGAGATGCGCGACCGGATCAAGATGGCCGAAGGTTCGATCCAGTCGGTGACCGAAGTGCCGGACGCTTTGCGCCAGGTCTATCGCACCGCCTGGGAACTGCCGATGCGCTCGCTGATCGACATGGCCGCCGAGCGCGGCGCGTATATCGACCAGAGCCAGTCGCTCAATTTGTTCATCGAAAGCCCGAACATCGGCCAGCTCAGCTCGATGTACATGTACGCATGGAAGAAGGGCCTGAAGACCACCTATTACCTGCGCTCGCGCCCGGCCACCAAGATCGCCAAGACCACGGTCAGCGCGCCGGCGACGCCGAAGCCGAAGCCGGAGCTCGTGCCGGTGGAGTTCAGCGCCAGCGAGGCGATCGCCTGTTCGCTGGAAAACCCCGAATCTTGCGAAGCCTGCCAGTAAGGCAGGAGTGAGTCGAGAGGAGTGAGGAGCGAGTCAAGGCGGCTCCAGTGACCTTGAGGTTCTTCGCAGGACGGTAAGCATTCGGCTGGTCTCGTCGATAAGTCTTTTTATTTCGACGAGATCAGCCGGGAACAGCCAACCCACTCGCTCGCAGATCAGCAGTTGGGTGTGAAGCTCCGATAGCGAACCGTGTGCGATGGCCAAGAATTGCGCCTTCTCCTTCTTCGACTCCCGCGTCCAGCCTTCGGCGATATTGCTAGGCACCGACACGGCAGACCGGGTCAATTGCAACCGAATTCCATATCGCTCCATCGCCGGGAGTTGCGTCGAAACGATGCAAACCTGTTCCGCCAGCCTCATGGACTTGCCCCAAATCGTAGTTACTTGGTAGTGCATCGGCTCCTCCCTCATGACAGAGGTTGATTCATCCGCCGCATACCTAAAATCGGAAAACCCCTTATGTCCATGTCAGCGACTTCCCCACTCACTCCTCGCTCCTCCGCACTCGAAACCAAGCTTTTGGACCCCGGTTTCGATCTCACCCTGCGGCCGATGCGCTACCCGCACTTCTACGAGATGTACCGCGATGCGATCCGCAACACCTGGACCGTCGAGGAAGTCGATTTCTCCCAGGACGTCAACGATCTCAAGCACAAGTTCGGTCCGGCCGAACGCCACCTGATCGAACGCCTGGTCGCATTCTTCGCCACCGGCGACAGCATCGTCTCCAACAACCTGGTGCTGAACCTGTACCAGCACATCAACGCGCCGGAAGCGCGCATGTATCTGTCGCGGCAGCTGTACGAGGAAGCGCTGCACGTGCAGTTCTACCTCACCCTGCTCGATACCTACCTGCCCGACCCTAACGAGCGCGCCAAGGCCTTCGACGCGGTCGAGAACATCCCCTCGATCCGCGCCAAGGCCGAGTTCTGCTTCCGTTGGATCGATTCGATCCAGGGTCTGCAGCGCATCGAAACCCGCGAGCAACGCCGCCAGTTCCTGCTCAACCTGATCTGCTTCGCCGGCTGCATCGAAGGCCTGTTCTTCTTCGCCGCCTTCGCCTACGTCTATTACCTGCGTTCGCGCGGCCTGCTCAACGGCCTGGCCTCGGGCACCAACTGGGTGTTCCGCGACGAGAGCTGCCACATGGCGTTCGCGTTCGAGGTCATCCGCACCGCGCGCGAGGAAGAGCCCGACCTGTTCGACGCCGATCTGCGCTCGCAGGTGGTGAAGATGTTCGAGGAAGCGGTCGAATGCGAGTACCAGTTCGCCCGCGATGTGCTGTCCGGCGGCGTGGTCGGCCTGTCGCTGAAGGACATGCGCCAGTACCTGGAGTATTGCGCCGACCAGCGCATGGCCCAGCTCGGCATGCCCAAGCATTTCGGCTCGACCAACCCCTTCGCCTTCATGGACCTGCAGGACGTGCAGGAAGTGACCAACTTCTTCGAGCGCCGCGTCTCGGCCTATCAGGTCGGTGTGCAGGGCGAAGTCGCGTTCGACGAAGCGTTTTAAAGCAGAAGCGAGAAATGAGGAGTGAAAAGTGAGCAGGGCGGCTCTTGCTCCTAACTCACTCCTCACTCCTCTGAGCTCACTCCTCCAAGCTCACCCCTCATTCCTCCAAGCTCACTCCTCAAATGATCGAAGCGCGCATGACCGAGATCGTCTTCCCCGACCACACCAACCACCTGGGCACGCTGTTCGGCGGCCAGGCGCTGGCGTGGATGGACAAGGCCGCCTTCATCGCCGCCTCGCGCTATGCCCGCCGCACGGTGGTCACCGCGCGTTCGGAGCAGATCGATTTCCACACCGCCGTGCCCAAGGGCGCGCTGGTCGAACTGATCGCGCGCGTGGTCGAGACCGGCCGCACTTCGATGCAGGTCGAGGTCGAGATGCACAAGGAAGACCTGCTTTCGGGCGAATCCCAGTTGGCCACCCGCGGCCGCTTCACCATGATCGCGCTCGACAGCGACGGCAAGCCCACGCCGGTGCCGCCGCTCGCGCCCTGAGACGCGCGGCCAGTACGTTCAGGGCGTCATGCCGGGCGTCTTCGGCTCGGGCACGACCGTGCCCGTGCACGCGCCGCTCGGCTGCTCGCACAACACCAGCGCGCGATACGACAAGCCGGCCCAACTGCGGCGCAGGCGCATCCCCAAGCGCGGTTTCTGCCGCAATGACTCGTATAACGGCTGCGAGGTCTCGATGTAGCGCGAGCGATCCACGCCGTCGGCGGCCGCGCCCTCCGGCTCGAAGCGGAAGCTCACCGTGACGCTCGGGCCGCCGTTCTTGCTCCAATGCTGTTGCCAATGCAGGTTGGCGGTCTTGCCGACCACCCACTCCTCGCGTCCCCAACGCGCGTTGTAGCGGTCCACCGACCAACCCAGCGCCATCCACATCGCTACCAGCACCATCAGCAACGGCCCGGCCGCGAGCACGCGCCAAGGCCGCAGACTCGGCCAACGCCCCAGGCGATAAGCGCCATAGATCAGGCCGGCGATAAGCAACAGGTTCCACGCCCGCCACAAGCCGCTGGGTTCCACCGCGACCGGCCCGCTCCCATCGACCAGGCTCACCATCGTCATGATCAGGGCGACCGTAATCGCGACGCCGATCGCGATCACGGTCATGACCTTCCATTCGGCCATCGTCACCGGGAAATCCTCGCTGACCGGATCCTTCGTGCCGGCGGCGGCTTCTTGCTTCGGTTTCTGTTTCGGTTTCGCTTCCTGCTTCGACATCTGCGCTCCATCGCCGCAAGCGGCGGCCCACATCAGCCTCACCCGGCGCGCGCCCGGAAGCAAGTTGCGGATATTTCGCCGGCACGGCGCTGCCTAGACTCGTGGCTCCCCCTCGATGGAATCACGACATGCGCTTGGACGATTACCGCACCCTGGGCCGCTCCGGCCTGCGCGTCAGCCCGCTCTGCCTCGGCACGATGACCTTCGGCAACGACTGGGGCTGGGGCAGCGATGCCGAGGAAGCGCGCAGCGTGTTCGACGCCTACCTCGAACGCGGCGGCAACTTCATCGACACCGCCAACCTCTACACCGGCGGTAGTTCGGAAACCCTCATCGGCGAGTTCGCCCGCGGCCGCCGCGACGCGCTGGTGATCGCGACCAAGTTCTCGCTGTGCATGAACCCCGGCGACCCGAATGCCGGCGGCAACCACCGCAAGAACCTGCGCCAGTCGGTCGAAGCCAGCCTGCGCCGGCTCGGCAGCGACTACATCGACCTGCTGTATCTGCACGCCTGGGACGCGACCACGCCGGTCGAGGAAGTGATGCGCGGGTTCGACGACCTGGTACGTGCCGGCAAGGTCTTGTATGCGGGCGTGTCGGATCTTCCGGCCTGGCAGGCCGCGCGCATGCAGACCCTGGCCGAGTTGCGCGGCTGGTCGCCGTTGATCGCCCTGCAGACCGAATACAGCCTGGCCCAGCGCGACAGCGAGCGCGAACTGCTGCCGATGGCGGCCGAACTCGGCCTCGGCGTCACCGCCTGGTCGCCGTTGGCCTCGGGCGTATTGAGCGGTAAGTACACGCGCGCCGACCTCGATGCGAGCAACGCCGAAGGCCGCCGGGCCGTGGCGATCGGCAACGGCGCCCTGACCGAACGCGCGCTCGACATCGCCGACACGGTCAAGGCGGTCGCGGCCGAACTCGAACGGCCGGCGGCGCAGGTCGCCCTGGCCTGGTTGCTGCGCCGGCCCGGCGCGGTGGCGCCGGTGATCGGCGCGCGCACCCTGGCGCAGTTGCAGGAAAATCTCGGTGCATTCGACATCGAATTCACCGAGACGCAACAGCGCCGGCTCGACGACGCCAGCGCGGTCCAGCTCGGTTTCCCGCACGACTTCCTGGCCCTGCCCGGCATCCGGCAGGTGATGTTCGGCGGCGCGCGGGTCGAACGGTGTTGGTGAGTCGCTCACGCCGTGGCCGCCTTCGGCCGCGGCGCGTGCTTTGCACTCAGAAGCGGTAATCGGCGGTCAGGCTGAGGGTGCGCGGCGCCCCCGGCGTGTTGAACCCGTCGACCGAACCGTGCGCGGAACTGAAGTAACGCTTGTCGAACGCGTTCTCCAGGCGCAGGCGCCAATCCCAGGGGCCGCTGCGGTAGCGCAAGTTGACGTCGAAACTGGTGAACGCGGGCAGCACGCTGAGGTTGGTCGGCGCGGCGTACTGCATCGATACGTGCTGGACCAGGCCGCCGACGCTGAAGCCGCGCCCGAGCAGGTACTCGGCATAGACCGAAGCGCTATGGCGCGGCGTCAGCGCCGAGGTGCGGCCCTGCAGAGCCACGCCGTTGGCGATGTTGTTGGATTTGCGGATCTCGCCATCGAGATAGGCATAGCCCGCGTACAAATCCAGGCGCCGCTCCAGCAGCGAGGCGGCGAAGCCGAGTTCGGCGCCACGGGTACGCTGCGTGCCCACGCTGATCTGCTTGCGCGGATCGACCGGATCGGTGGTCTTGATGTGCTCGCGCTCGGTCTCGAACACGGCCGCGTCGAAGCTCACCAGACCGTCGGCGCTGGCGAACTTGTAGCCGAGCTCGCGATTGGCGGTGGTCTCCGGCTGCAGGTCGACGTTGACCGTGCTCAGCGGCAGGCTCTCGGCCGAGGGCTGGAACGACTCGCCCCAGTTCGCATACAGCGATTGCTGCGGGGTCGGCATCCAGATCAGGCCCAGACGCGGGCTCCATTCGCGGTCGCTGCGCTCCAGTACCGGCGCGGCAGCGTTGAGGCGGTCGCGGGTCTGCTGGCGGTAGTCGTCGTAACGCGCGCCGATCACCGCCTTCCACTGCGCGTTCAAGGCGATCTGGTCCTGCACGTACAAGGCGGCGTTGCGCAGCCGGCTGCGTGCGGCCGCTTCGGCCTTGGGATTGAAGATCGAAGGGCTCAACACCGGCGCGAGCAGGTCCACCGGCGTGGCGATACCGCCATAGCTGGCCTGGTCCTTGCGCTCGTAGCTGAACTCGCTGCCGAGCAACAGGCGATGGCGTTCGCCTTCGTGGACCAGATCGGCCTGCGCGAACCAGGCCTGCTGGTCGCGTTCGTTGCCGGCGTGGCGCCGGTTCGACAGCCAGCGGCCGTTGCGCTGGAAGGGGTTGCCGGTGATCAGGGTATTACGACGGTCCAGGCGGTAGTCGCTGCCGCGCACGGTCACACGCAGGTCGAGATCCTCGCTCAGCGCCTTGGCATAGGTCGCGTTGAGCACCTGCACGCGGGCGCGGCTGTAGTCCTGGTCGCGCGCCTCGGAGGAGCCGTAGTAGGTGTCGATCGGCACCTCGAGCGGGCGCCCGAACAGACTCGGGATGCCGAAGTCGGTCACCCGTTCGTCGCGCTGCGCGCTGGCCTGCAACAGCAATTGCCCGTCGCCGAGTTCGAAACGGTACGACGGCGCGATCAGCCAACGTTCGATGAAGCCCTGTTCGCGGAAGGTGTCGGAATCCTCGTAGGCACCGACCAGGCGGCCCGCGCCGACGCCGAGCGGGCCGGTCAGGTCGAACTCGCCGCGGCGTCCGCCTTCGCTGTCGGCATAGACCCGCAGCTTGCCCTGCGCCGCGTCGAGCGGCTGCTTGCTGACCCGGTTGATCAGGCCGCCCGAGGAGCCGCGGCCGAACAACATCGCCGACGGCCCCTTCAGCACTTCGATGCGCTCGGTGTTGGCGAGGTCGCGGTAATACATGGCGTCGTCGCGGACGCCGTCGAGGTATTGGTCCGACAGCGCGCTGAAACCGCGGATCGCGACCTGGTCGCGCTGACCGTCGCCGTTGTTGAGGCCCACGCCCGGCACCAAGGCCAGCATTTCGTTGAGCGAACGCCCGCCCTGCGCGTCGATCAGGGCGCGCGGCAACACGGTGATCGCCTGCGGAATCTCGACCAGCGCGGTGTCGGTCTTGGTCGCGCTGCGGCTGCGCTCGGCGCCGAACGTCGGGCCGACCTTGCCGAGGACCTGAATCTGGTCGAGCAGGTGGACGTCGGTATCGGCTGCGGCGCCGGCCATGGTATCGACCGCAGCATCGGTCGCGGCCGCCTGCAACGGGGCCAGGCAAAGCGGCAGCAAGGCCAGCGCGAGGCGCGCGGGTCGGAGAAACGAAGGCATGCGCGACAGCTCCTGCGTGACGGGGTCTGGCTTGAGACCCGCAGGGGCTCTGGCTGTGACAGGGCGCAGATTCTCGCCGCCGCTCGCGATTGCCGCAAGCCGTCGTGCGACGCCGCTGCGACAACCGCTTCGAACGAACGGCGGTTATTCCGCGCTCTTGTTGGAACGTTTCTTCGACGCGCCCGCCGTGGCCGGCGCGTCGGCATCGGCGCCCTCGTCGTCCAGCAGCGGCAGACGCCGCAGGTCGCGGGCGTACAGATCGGCCGGACTGTCGGAGGGGCAGGTCTCGTCCGGGAAGCCGAACTGCTCCTGCAAGGCCTTCGCGCATTCCGGCATGGAGGCGAAGTTCTTGCCGGTGGCCATGCACTGCGCGTCGAAATCGCGGCGGAAGGCTTCGCGGCGGCGGACGAAGTCCTCGCCGCACTTGCGGGTCAGGCGGATGCGGTCGAGATCGTCCTGGGCGGCGTTGGTGCCGTCGAGGCCGAACTGCTTGAGCTCGTCCACGGTCAACACCCGCAGGTCGCGGTTGGCGATGGTCATCATCAGGTCGGCGACGCCGGTGGCGACGCCGTTGCGTTCCAGATAATCGCGGACCTGCTGGTTGATCGCCTTCAGCTCGCGGCTGAGTTCGGCGCGCGAGGTCGCGGTCGAGCGGTCGCGCATCAGCCGGTGGATGCCGACCTTGCCCTCGATCGAGCGGGTGTCGCCGGCGGCCAGCACCAACACGCAGGCGCTGTGGCAGACCGAGTCCTCGCGCACCCAGATCGCCCAGCCCGACTCGGCGATCGAGTCGCCGGCGCGGATCGCTTCCTCGACGTGACCGCCGCTGGAGTCGATGTCGAGGATGCGGGTCTGGATCTCCATGCGCGTGGCCATGGCGGCAACGCGCTGCACCAGCGCGGTGAAACCAGCGCCGATCTTGCCCTGGTAATGCAGGCGCACCACGCCGCTGGCCTGGCACGGCGACAAGGCGTCGACCAGGCTGAAGAAGTCCAGCGCGGTCAGCGGTTTTCCGTCGCCGAAACGCGGGTAGTCGTATTCGCAGCTGATCTTGGCCACGCCGCCGTCGAGCTTGGCCGGCGGCCAGTAGGTGCCCTGCAGGATGTCGGTCTCGCTCGACGCGTCCGCGGCGGCGACCTTGGGCGACTCGTTCTGGCTGCCCATGGTGACCGGCTCGAGCCGGGCCGGCGGCGGCGCGGCGGAATCCCTCCCGCAAGCCGCCAGTCCGAGCAGGCACAAGGTCAGCGCAAACGTCCTTCTGAAAAGCATGTTCCACCCATCGGAGTCGGGATCGCGCGGGCCGTCCTGGACCCGCGCCGCGCATCGTCGCCACAGCACGAACGTTAGCCCCAGGGCCCACCAAGCTCAACGGCAGGAGGTCATGGCGTTCGCGCTCGTCAGCGTGCCGACATCATCGTCGGCGGCGCATGAACGGCAGCCGGGGAAGCCCCGGCCGCGGCGCCGTCGCCGGCTGCGGCCACAAATCGCAAACCGGGTCCACGCATCGCGATCGCGGCGATTGACTTCGCCGGTCGCGCTGCGTAGCTTGGCGGCGTGATGGTGAACATCGCTTCATGCAGATGAAGCGATGTGACAAATCGCCACCGGTTCGCACCGGCAGCGGTTAGAGGGAATCCGGTGCGGACGCCACGTCCAATTCCGGAGCTGCCCCGCAGCGGTATAGGGAACGAACTTCGTCAGGCACTGGGAGCGATCCCGGGAAGCGACGGACAGTAGGAGGCGCCTCGTGCTCCATGCCCCAAGCCCGAAGACCTGCCATGACCGGAAGGCTCGCCTTCCGTCCGACTCCGGCCCGCAAGGTGTCGGCGCTGCGTCCGGGCCCGTCCCGGCGCGGGCCGCGTCGTGCGCGCCGGTTCGCCCGCGGGGGCGAAGGTCGACACCAAGGGTTGCGGCGAAGCCGGGCGCGCGAGCGTCGGGCCGGCGCAGCCGTGGTCTCCTTCGTTGCCCTGCGCCATGCCCACGCATCGCAGGTAATCATCATGATCAGCGTCACCCATCTCGGCTTCCCGCGCATAGGCGCGCGGCGCGAGCTCAAGCTGGCCCTGGAATCGTTCTGGAAAGGCGACACGCCGGCCCAGGCGCTGCACGACACCGCCCACGGCCTGCGCGAACGCCATTGGCAACTGGCGCGCCAAGCCGGCGCCGACGTCGTGCCGTGCAACGATTTCTCCCTCTACGACCACGTCCTCGATACCGCCGTGTTGTTCGACGCGATCCCCGCGCCGTACCGCGAGGTCTACGACGAAAACCCGCTGACCGGGTACTTCGCCCTCGCCCGCGGCCTGCAGGACGGCCGTCGCGATCTGCACGCGCTCGAGATGACCAAGTGGTTCGACACCAACTACCACTATCTGGTGCCGCAGTTCGAGCGCGACCAGCGTTTCGTTCTGCGCGGCGACAAGCCGCTGGCCGAACTGGCCCAGGCGCGCGCGCTCGGCATCCAGGCGCGGCCGGTGCTGCTTGGCCCGGTGTCCTTCCTCAAGCTCGGCAAGCGCAGCGACGGCGGCGATCCGCGCGAGCTGCTCGATGCCCTGCTGCCGGCCTATGCCGAGTTGCTCGGCAAGCTCAAGGCCGCGGGCGCCGACTGGGTCCAGCTCGATGAGCCGGCCCTGGTGCTCGACCTCGACGACGACGATCGCGACGCCTATCGCCGCGCTTATGCGGCCCTGGCCGAAGCCGACGCGCCACAGCGCCTGCTGACCACGTATTTCGGTGGCCTCGGCGACAACGCCGCCCTCGCCGCGCGCCTGCCGGTGCAAGGTCTGCACGTCGACCTGGTGCGCGCGCCGCAGCAGTTGGAAAGCGTGCTGCCACTGTTGCCGGACGACCGCGTCCTCAGCCTCGGCGTGGTCGACGGCCGCAACATCTGGCGCGCCGATCTCGACGCCGCGCTGAGCCTGGCGCGTCGCGCCGGCGATCGCGCGCACTGGCTGGCGCCGTCGTGCTCGCTGTTGCACGTGCCAACCGACCTGGAGCTGGAGCGCAAGCTGCCCGCGCCGCTGCGTCACTGGATGGCCTACGCGCGGCAGAAGATCGAGGAACTGCGCCTGCTCGCCGACGCTCTCACCGGCAGCGCCGACGCCAACCGCGACCTCGCCACCGCCGCCAGCGCGCGCGCCGCGCGCCTGGCCTCGCCGTTGTTGCGCAATGCCGAGGTGCGCAAGCGCCTGGCCGCGGTCGAACCGGCGATGACCCGGCGCGCCTCGCCCTATCCGCAACGCGCGAAGGTGCAGGCGCAGCGCCTCGGCCTGCCGCTGTTCCCGACCACCACCATCGGCTCGTTCCCGCAGACCGCCGAAGTGCGGCGCGCGCGCGCCGAGCACAAGGCCGGCAAGATCGACGACGCCGCCTACCGGACCTTCCTGGAGAACGAGACCAAGCTGTGCCTGCGCGAGCAGGAAGCGCTGGGCATCGACGTGCTGGTGCACGGCGAGTTCGAGCGCAACGACATGGTCGAGTACTTCGGCGAGCAGCTCGACGGTTTCGCCTTCACCGCCCACGGCTGGGTGCAGAGCTACGGCTCGCGCTGTGTCAAGCCGCCGGTGCTGTTCGGCGACGTGGTCCGCCCGCAGGCGATGACCGTCGACTGGACCCGTTACGCGCAGGCGCAGACGCAACGGCCGGTCAAAGGCATGCTGACCGGACCGGTGACTATCCTGCAGTGGTCGTTCGTGCGCGACGATCAGCCGCGCGCCGACAGCTGCCGCCAGATCGCCCTGGCCTTGCGCCAGGAAGTGCTCGACCTGGAAGCGGCCGGTATCGCCATCGTCCAGATCGACGAACCGGCCCTGCGCGAAGGCCTGCCGCTGCGTCGCGCCGACTGGCCGGCCTACCTGAGCTGGGCCGGCGAAAGCTTCCGCCTCGCCGCCAGCGGCGTCGGCGATGCGACCCAGATCCACACCCACATGTGCTACGCCGAGTTCAACGACATCATCGAGGCGGTGGCCGCGCTCGACGCCGACGTGATCTCGATCGAGACCTCGCGCTCGCGCATGGAGTTGCTGGATGCGTTCGTGCGCTATCGCTATCCGAACGGCATCGGCCCGGGCGTCTACGACATCCATTCGCCGCGCGTGCCCAGCGAGACCGAAATGCGCGACTTGCTCGACAAGGCTCTGGATGTGTTGGAGCCGGCGCAGTTGTGGGTCAACCCGGACTGCGGCCTGAAGACCCGCGGTTGGCCGGAAGTGCGCTCGGCCCTGCGGGCGATGGTGCAGTCGGCGCGCGGCCTGCGCGAGCAGGTCGCCGCCGAAGTCGACTGAGCGCAGCAGTCGATTGAGCTGAGCACGAACCGTCGGCGGCGCGCGCGCCGCCGACGATGCCCCTTCCGGACTACGGAAGGGGCGCTTGCCTTACATCACGTCGTAGGCCAGCACGTTCCACTGCTCCGGCTGGCCGGAGCTTTCCACCGAGCGCACGATCGCGCCGACGTCGGCGCCGGACACGCTGAACGGTGCGACTTCGTAATCCAGATCCTGGATTTGCAGACTGCCTTCCATAGAGTTGCTCCTGATTCGCCGGCCCGATGACATCCCGCGGCGCGCCGGCGACGCCGCGCGGATTCATTGCAGCGTCTGCAGCACCTTGCTCGCATGATCGCGGACCATCGCGCAATCGTCGGCGTACAAGCGCTCGAGCGCGCCGCGATAAGCGTCCTGGTCGTCGCGCAGGCCGTCCAGGCACATCAGGCGCATGCGCGGCGGCAGCAGCGTCGAGTCGACTACATCGGCGAACAGCGGCGTGAGTTCGTCGCCGCCGACCAACACCGCCATTTCCGCCAGCATCGACAAGCGGCTGTGGATGCTCGCCGAGGTGTAACTGAGGATGCGCGCGCGCTCTTCCCCGAATTCCTGCTCGAACACGAAGTTGTACTGGCACTTGGCGATCTGGCTTTGGTTGTTGAACAGCACGTTCAACGAGATCGACAGCTCGTCCGGCGGCGCCTGCCGGTGCACGTCGCGGTGGGCGCGGTAGAGCATGATCTTGCCCTTGGGCAGGGTCGTGACCTCCGAATCCAGGATGCGCGCGCTGTCGCCGATGGCGCCGGTCAACTCGGCCGGGTCGATCTCGGCGATGTGGGTGCGGTAGCCCGAGCCGAAATAGCCGACGGTGAGGAAATGGAAGTTGTGGTCGTGGGCGGTGTCGTACGAGTACGCGCGCTCCTCGTTCTTGCGCAAGGCGCCGGTCTGCTTCAGCGGCGACCACACGTTGGCGCGGATCATCACGTGCTTGCGCCGCGCGATCACGTAGCACTGCGGGGCGACGAACGGCGGCGGCTCGCCGTCGAGGATCGAGCGCAGCGACCGCGCCATGGTGCGCGCGACCAGGGCCGGGTCGTTGGCGTAGGCGGCGAGCACCGGCGCGGCTTCGGCGATGCTGTCCGGGTCGAGCGTATCGACCCGGCTGAAGATGAAATCGAACAGCTCTTCTTCGCTGGCCACCGTGGTCGCGGCGGCATTCAAGGTGTAGGCCATGGCGTTGTCCTTAGCGGTCAGGCGGTCGGGGCCAGGGCGGCGAGCGAACGCGTCGCGGCCCTGCGGATGTCGTCGTGCTCGTCGTCGACGGCATCGCGTAGACGCTCCAGCGCGGCCTGCGGGTCGACCTTGCCGAGCAGTTGAATGGCCGACCAGCGCACGAAATGGCGCGGGTGCCGGCTCAGTTCGAGCAAGGCCTGCGGTGCCTGCTCCGCGTCGATGGTGGCCAGGGTCTGGCCGATGCAGACCAGTTCGGAATCGCTCAGGCGCGCCGAAATGCAGCTGTCGGCGCGCAGCGTCTCGGGGTCGAAGCGCCATTGCAGATCGACCGCGCTTTGCGAGAGCAACAACACCACGATGGTCGGTTGCCGCACGTCGACCTTGAACGCGGCGTCGTCCACGCCCAGCGCCGCGGCCTCGCCGTCGGCCAGCTCGATGCGGCGGTTGAGCTGCACGCTCTGCTCGCGCTCGAAGTAAGCGTTGCGGAAGCTCTCGCCGGTGGCGTAGGTGCTCAGCTCGATGGCGCCGGCGGCGACGCCGATGCAGGCGTACTGCGAGAGGGTGAAGATGCCGCTGGACGAGCTGAAATAGCGCGACAGGTGCAGCGACCAGCCTTCGCCCGACATCAGGAACACGCCGTGCCGGCTCCACAGGCCGCCGCGGTTCCAGTTTTCCCACAGCAGCGCCTGTTCGCCGTCGCCGAGCAGGTCCGACAGCTCCTGACGCAAGCGCGCGGCGATCGCGCCCGATTGCAGCAGGGTCTGCAAGTCCGCCTGCATATCGACGATGCCGGCGATGCCGCGCTCGCCGACGCGCCGGTCGACGGCGTCCTTGAAGCGCGCGAATCTGGAATCGGCTAAAGAGCGCGATTGTGCATCCATGCATCCTTCCTTGAGTTTTGGGTTCGAACCAGCGAAACCTTCCGCGTCCTGCGGCCGCCGTCGCCCATCCATTCGGACTGGCCACGGCCTGACGACGGTTGCGCGTCGCGGAGGATCGTGGTCCAACCGCTCTCCGGACCACGTGTTTCGATCCTAACGACAAGCCGTCGCAAACGCAGCGATGCGGGGGCGACGCCGGTCACAACTCGACCGATGCATGGATCGTCGCGAACCGATGCGGCATCGCTACGTAATTACCCCTTCATTCAGGCCACCTCGTTCAGGGCCGGCAAGCTACGAATCGTTCCCCTTTGCAAAAAGGGGATGGGGGATTTACTCCCCCGGCAAGACGAGGCCATACACGCCAAACCCGCGAGATCAGAATGGCCCCAGCTCTCGCCGCTACGACCTGCCTCCGCCATCGCCGCTACAAACCCCGCCCAACAAAAAAGCCCCGCATTCGCGGGGCTTTTCGTCGACCAGGAGACCGCCGCTTACTTGCCGGCGACGACCTTGACCATTTCCAGGCACTTGTTCGAGTAGCCCCATTCGTTGTCGTACCAGCTGACCAGCTTGACGAAGGTGCCGTCGAGGGCGATGCCGGCTTCGGCGTCGAAGATCGAGGTGCGCGCGTCGCCGCGGAAATCGGTCGCCACGACCTTATCTTCGGTGTAGCCCAGCACGCCCTTCAGCGCGCCTTCGCTCTGCGCCTTCATTTCCGCGCAGATCTCGGCGTAGGTCGCGTCCTTGACCAGCTCGACGGTCAGGTCGACCACCGACACGTCCGAGGTCGGCACGCGGAACGACATGCCGGTGAGCTTCTTGTTGAGCTCCGGGATCACCACGCCGACCGCCTTGGCCGCGCCGGTACTCGACGGAATGATGTTCTCCAGGATGCCGCGGCCGCCGCGCCAGTCCTTGTTGCTCGGGCCGTCGACGGTCTTCTGGGTCGCGGTGGCGGCGTGCACGGTGGTCATCAGGCCGCGCTTGATGCCCCACTTGTCGTTGAGCACCTTGGCCAGCGGCGCCAGGCAGTTGGTCGTGCACGAGGCGTTGGAGACGATGGCCTCGCCCTTGTAGGTCTTGTCGTTGACGCCGTAGACGAACATCGGCGTGTCGTCCTTCGACGGCGCCGACAGCACGACCTTCTTGGCGCCGGCATCGAGATGCTTCTGCGCGGTGACCTTGTCGAGGAACAGGCCGGTCGATTCGATCACGACTTCGGCGCCGACTTCGTCCCACTTGAGGTTGGCCGGGTCGCGTTCCTGGGTCAGGCGGATCTTCTTGCCGTTGACGACCAACGTGTTGCCTTCGACCTTGACCTCGCCCTTGAAGCGGCCGTGGACCGAGTCGTACTGCAGCATGTAGGCCAGGTAGTCGGGCTCGAGCAGATCGTTGATGGCGACGATTTCGATGTCGTTGCCGAAATTCTGCACCGCCGCGCGCAGGACGTTGCGTCCGATGCGGCCGAAGCCGTTGATGCCTACCTTGATCGTCATTGAGGTAACTCCTGCAGCCGCCCGGGCGGGTCAAGTGGGGAAACCCCCATTCTAGCAAGGCAGGGGCTGGGTCGCAGTCCGGCCCCCATGGATGGCTCGTCACGGTCCGTCGCGGCCCGTGACCGCGTCCGCAGCGGCTTTAGGGCCTTTTTGCGGCACGTAGCAACAAGAATGGAACGCAGGTCTAGGTTTGCCGTTCTCCGGCGTACTTAGAGTGCGGTGCGGACAGACTCCTGTTCAGCAAACCTGCAAAATCGGTCTCTTCACGACCTCACAGGGGACTCAAGGAATGAATCAGCGACTGATCGGCGGCGTCCTCGCCGCCACCCTGGCCTGCGCGGCCCAGCCCGCCCTCGCCCAGCAGACCGGCAACTTCACCCTGGGTATCGGCGCTCACCAGGTCAATCCGAAGTCCGACAACGGCAGCGTGCTGGGCGGAGCGGCCGAGCTGGAAATCGGCGACGACGCCCAGCCCACCATCACCTTCGAGTACTTCATCCGCGACAACCTCGGCATCGAGGTGCTGGCGGCCGCGCCGTTCAAGCACGACATCGATATCAAGGGCGTCGGCAAGGTGGGCACGACCAAGCACCTGCCGCCGACGTTCTCGCTGCAGTACCACTGGAACAGCCGCGGCGTGGTCTCGCCCTTCGTCGGCCTGGGCGTCAACTACACGACCTTCTTCAGCGAGAAGACCACCGGCGCGCTGCGCGGCACCCGCCTCAAGCTCGACGACTCGGTCGGCGTGGCGGCCCATGTCGGCGTCGACTTCATCCTGACCGAACGCAGCTCGATCCGCGTGGATGCGCGCTGGATGGACATCCAGACCGACGTCGAGCTGAACGACCAGAAGATCGGCAAGGCCACCATCGACCCGACCGTGTTCGGTCTGGCCTACGTGATGAAGTTCTGAACGAGCAGGCCATGAGTTCGCGATCGCGGCAGGCCGGGCCTGCCGCGATCGCTATCGGCGTCGCCCGACCCGTCACGGAAAACCCTGCGGACCGCCCCGGCTTTCGCGACCCTACTCGGCGCCTGCAGCCGACCGTCCGCATGACCAAAGCCATGGCCATCGACGAGACCCGCACCTCGCCACAGTCGGACAGCGGCCGCGCTCGGCCGCTCCAGTAAAGTGGACGCCATGACTTCCACCCGCCCGCGCTCTTTCTCTAAATCCTTGCGCCGCTACTCGGCGCTGTTGCTTCTGCTGCCGCTCAACAGCCTGGCCTGGGGCCCGCAAGGGCACCGCCTGGTCGCGGCCTTGGCCTGGGACGATCTGCGCCCCGATGTGCGCGCCGAAATCGCCAGGATGCTGAAAGACGAAGCCGACCCGAGCCTGCCCGGCATCGCCAACTGGGCCGACGACCTGCGCAGCAACGACCCCGAACTCGGCAAGCGCAGCGCCAAGTGGCACTACGTCAATCTCGCCGAGGACGACTGCCGTTACGACGCCGCGCGCGATTGTCCTAAAGGCAATTGCGCGGTCGAGGCGATCCGCGCCCAGACCGCGATCCTCGCCGACCGCGGCCGGTCGCGCGACGAACGCCTGAAGGCCTTGAAGTTCGTGGTCCATTTCGTCGGCGACGTGCACCAGCCGCTGCATGCCGGCTTCGGCCACGACAAGGGCGGCAACGACTACCAGTTGCAGATTCCCGGCGAGCCCGAGCCCGTCGACGGCTACGGCACCAATCTGCATTCGCTGTGGGACAGCAAGATGTTGTCGATGCGCAGGCTCGACGACGCGGCCTATCTCAAGCGACTGCGGCAGACGCCGGCGCCGGCCGTAGGCGCGCTCGGCCTGCCGCCGGCCTCGCCGGCCTGGGCCGAAGCCTCGTGCCGGATCGTGCTGCAACCGGGCTTCTATCCCGATGGCCACAGGCTCCAACCGGCCTATGTGGAAACCTGGCGTCCGGTGGCGGAAACTCAGTTGCGGCTCGGCGGCGCGCACCTGGCCGGCGTGCTCAACGCCGCGCTCGCGCACCGCTGAGCGGGTCGCCGCCAGGAGCTTTCCGTATGTCGCCGCAGGTCTTGCCGTTCCATCATCGCGAAACCGGGACCTGGTCGTATCTGGTCGCCGACCCGGCGACCCGTGCGGCGGCCATCGTCGACCCGGTGCTCGACTATGAGGCGCGCTCGGGCCGCACCGGCCTGGACAGCGCGCAAGCCCTGCTCGATGAAGCCGCACGCCTGAGTCTGCGCATCGATTGGCTGCTCGAAACCCATGCCCATGCCGATCACCTCAGCGCGGCCCACGCCCTGCGCGAGACCATCGCCGCCGCCGGCGCAACGCCGCCGCGGATCGCGATCGGCCGCGGCATCGGCGAGGTCCGGCGCGCGTTCGCGCCGCTGTTCGGCCTGGCCGACACCGAGGCCGTCTCCGCCTTCGACCATCTGTTCGACGACGACGAAGGCTTCGCCATCGGCGATCTGCAGGCGCGCGCCATCCCGGTGCCCGGCCACACCCGCGACAGCCTCGCGTATCTGATCGGCGACGCCTTGTTCAGCGGCGACTCGCTGTTCCTGCCCGACAGCGGCACCGCGCGCTGCGACTTCCCGGGCGGCAGCGCGGCGATGCTGTACCGGTCGATACAAACGCTTTACCGACTGCCCGACGCTACCCGCGTCTTCGTCTGCCACGACTACGGCAAGCCCGAGCGCGAGCCGGCCTGCGAAACCACGCTCGGCGAGCAGAAGCGCAGCAACATCCACGTGCGCGCCGACACCGGCGAGGCCGAGTTCGTCGCCTTGCGTGAGCAGCGCGACGCCGGCCTGCAGATGCCGGCGCTGATCCTGCCGGCACTGCAGGTCAATCTGCGGGCCGGTGCCCTGCCCGAGCCCGAGGCCAACGGCGTGCGTTACCTGAAACTTCCGCTCGATCAGTTGTGAGGCTAGCCTGTGACCGATCCGCACATCCTGCGTCGCTTCGTCCCGATCGCCGCATTCGCCGCCGCATTCGCCGCTGCAAACGCGAGCGCAGCCGACCCGCATCGCCATAACGCCGAAATGCCGCCCGCGCCGACGGGCCCCATCGAGGTCGCCCTCGACGAGGCGACGATCGCGCGCTTGCCGCAGATCGTCGCGGCCGGCGAGGCCCACGGCCGCAAGCTCAGCTGCGAAGGCGTTGCCCTGCATGAGCTGCTGCGCGCCAGCGGCGCGATGCCGTCCGCCCCACTGCGCGGCGCCGACCTCGCCCGCCTGGTGGTGGTGCGCGCCCGCGACGGCTACCGCGCCGCGTTCTCGCTGGCCGAGCTCGATCCCAGCCTCGGCAACCGCCAGGTCGTGCTGAGCCGACGCTGCGACGGCACCGCGCTCTCTGCCGCCGACGGCCCCTGGCGGCTGATCGCGCCGGGCGAGTCGCGGCCGGCACGCTGGGTACGCCAGGTCGAATCGATCCGGGTGGTAGACGCGCCCTGAGCACTGGGCTGCACCCCATCGTTGCGGCAGCAACCCCCAGTGTTGCGTCGCCTGCGGACGCGCCGCCTCGACTTCGCGTTACTCTCGCCCTGACTCACACTCGACAGGTTTGCAATGAACCCGATCCGCCGTCGCTGGCTGGGCGCCCTGTGCACGCTCGGCTTCGTTTTCGCTGCCAGCGCCGCGTCGGCGCAAACCGCGCCCGCAGCTGCCGACGACGCCGCACCGATCACCGTGTTCGCCGCCGCCAGCCTGAAAGAATCGCTCGACGAAGCGGCGGCCGCGTACACCCGGGCCAGCGGGCAAGCGGTGCGCGTGTCCTACGCCGCCAGCTCCGCCCTCGCCCGCCAGATCGAACAGGGCGCGCCGGCCGATGTATTCGTCTCGGCCGACCTGGACTGGATGGACTATCTGCAGCAACGCAAACTCATCGACGCCGGCAGCCGCCGCAACCTGCTCGGCAACCGCCTGGTGCTGATCGCCGCCCAGGCCAGTACCGCCAAGCCGGTCGCGCTCAAGCCCGGCGTCGACCTGCGGCCGCTGCTCGGCGAGGGCCGCATCGCCCTGGCCCTGACCAACAGCGTGCCGGCCGGCAAGTACGCGCGCGCGGCTTTCGCCTCACTCGGTGTCTGGACCACGTTGCAACCCAAGGTCGCCGAGGCCGAGAACGTACGCGCCGCGCTGATGCTGGTCGCGCGCGGCGAAGCCCCGCTCGGCGTGGTCTATGCCAGCGACGCCCGCGCCGAGCCGAAAGTGCGCGTGCTCGCGACCTTCCCGGCCGACAGCCATCCGCCGATCGTATACCCGGTCGCCCGCGTCAGCGGCAACCGGCACCCGCGCGCGGCGGCGTTCGCGCAGTGGCTGAAGAGCCCTGCCGCGGCGGCGATCTTCCGCCGCCACGGTTTCGCGACCCTGGACTGATCGCGCGACGATGTTCGACTTCAGCCCGGCCGAACTGACCGCGATCGCGCTCAGCCTCAAGGTTGCCGCGGTCGCGACCTTGGGCAGCCTGCCGCTCGGCATCGCCATGGGCTGGCTGCTGGCGCGCACCCGCTTCCCCGGCAAACTGCTGTTCGACACCCTGCTGTACCTGCCGCTGGTGTTGCCGCCGGTGGTCACCGGCTACGCCTTGTTGATCCTGCTCGGCAGCCAGGGCACGGTCGGGCGCTTCCTCTCCGATTACTTCCACTTCAGCTTCGCCTTTCGCTGGACCGGCGCCGCGCTGGCCAGCGCGATCATGGGGTTTCCGCTGATGGTGCGGGCGATCCGCCTGTCGATCGAAGCGGTCGACCGCCGCCTCGAACAGGCCGCCTCGACCCTCGGCGCGAACCGCTGGCGGGTGTTCTTCGGTGTGACCCTGCCGCTGGCCTGGCCCGGGCTGGTCGCCGGCGCGGTGCTGTCGTTCGCCAAGGCGCTCGGCGAGTTCGGCGCCACCATCACCTTCGTGTCCAACATTCCCGGCGAAACCCAGACCCTGTCGTCGGCGATCTACGGGCTGATGCAGGTGCCCGACGGCGAATCCGGCGTGCTGCGCCTGGCCTTGGTCGCGGTGGCGATTTCGTTCGCCGCGGTATTCGCCTCGGAGTGGCTGGTGCAGCGCCAACGACGCGAGACCCACCGATGAGCGATGCCATGCCCGATCGCGACCATGGCGCGGGCGGTCCGTCGATGGACGACATCCATGTCCTCGATTTCAGCCTGCGCCGCGGCAGCTTCGAACGCAGCGTGCGCATTCGCAGCCGCCGTCGGGTGATCGCACTGGTCGGCGAATCCGGCGCCGGCAAGACCTCGCTGCTGTATGCGGTGGCCGGGCTGCTGCGGCCGCAACGCGGCCGCATCGAGATCGCCGGCCGCTGTTTGTTCGACAGCGAACGCGGCATCGACGTGCCGGCGCATCGCCGCCGCATCGGCTACGTGTTCCAGGATGCGCGCCTGTTTCCGCACCTCAACGTGCGCCGCAACCTGCTGTACGGCCTGCACGGCGAAGCGCGGCACGCGCCGCGCTTCGCTTTCGAGGCCGTCGTCGACTTGCTCGGCATCGCGCCCTTGCTCGAGCGCGATATCGCCGGCTTGTCCGGCGGCGAGAGCCAACGCGTCGCCCTGGGGCGCGCGCTGCTGTCCCAGCCGCAGATCCTGCTGCTGGACGAGCCGCTTTCGATGCTGGACATGAACCGCCGCGACGAGCTGTTGCCTTATCTGCAGCGGGTACGCGACGAGATCGCGTTGCCGATGATCTACGTCAGTCACTATCCCGAGGAAGTGCGACGCATCGCCGACGAGGTGCACACCATCGGCGCCTGAGCCCGATGGAAGCCTGCCGGCCTTGCGGGGCCGATGGCCTCAGCGCTTGACGTCGACCGGCACGAAGGTGACCGAGGCGCCCTGGAACACCGGCTTCATGCCGGAACTGCCGGCGACGAGTTCCAGAGCGCTGCGCGCCGGTATCCGATCGAACTGCAGGCTCACGCCCTTGCCGCTGTCGGCGAGCGCCTCCGGATTGGCCAGGACCAGGCCGGCCTGGGAAGCGATGCGACGGGCGACCTCGCGCGGCCTCTCGTCCGTCGCCGCCAGGGAAATCATCGGCTCGCCCGGCACCGAGTGCAGGTAGACCGATTCGGTCTTCGGTGCGTCGGCGGGTTGGCCGGCCCAGACGCCGAAACCGCTGGCCATGGCGAGCACGGCGAGCACGGCGGCGCCGGTTGCGACCCGCTTGGCCGCGGGCAAAGGTTGCTTGAGCATGAGGATCCTCTCCTTCAAGGGATGGGCTTGCGCCCAGTGGCATGCCAACGGCGAAGGGTTCGCCGCCAACAGGGTTTTCAACATCGCTTCGCCGTAGCTGCGCCGCGACCGGGGGTGGCGAGCGAGCACACGCAGATCGCAGGCCAGCTCCTGGTCGTGGCGAAAACGGCGTGCGGCGTAATGCAGCAAGGGGTTGAACCAATAAACGCAACGCAGCCAGGCGACGAAGGCATTGACATGCAGGTCGCCGCGGCGGATGTGGCTGCGTTCGTGAGTGCGGATCAAGGCCTGTTGATCGGCCGAGTAGCGCGTATCGAAATCGCGCTGCACCACGATGCGCGGCCGCAGCAGGCCGAACGCCGCCGGCAGGCCCAGGATCGCCTCGGCTTGATAGAGCCCGTCCTCGCGGCGCTCGATGCGGCCGAGTGCGCGCTGGAAACGTCGCTGCTGACGCCACACGGTTGCAGCCATGACCATCGCACCCACCGCCCACAGCACGAGCAGCCAGGGCATCGGATCGAAGCCCGCCGGCGCGGCTGCCTGCATCGGCGGCGGCATCGGCGACATGCCCGCACCGGCGGCCGCCAACGGCAGCGTTCGCGCTGCGCTGGGCAACAGCACCGCGATCATCGCCAGCGGCACCAGAGCCCAGGCGGCGTAACCGATCGCCGCACCGAAGGCACGCCGCAACCGCAGGCGCAGGCCCAACACCAGCAGCAAACCCAGACTCATCGCTACAGTGGTTTCGATCAGCACGATCATGAGTTCCTCTCCAGACCGAAGGACGCGGCCGTTGCGCGCGGGGCCGCGCGCCTGGACGCTGCGGCCGCGCCGATAACCTCAGCGCGCGTCATCGTCGAGCTCGTCGAGCAACTGACGCAGATCGGCGATGTCCTTGCGGCTGAGTTTGCGCTGCTCGCTGAAGTGCGCGACCAGGGGCGCGACGCGGCCGTCGAACAAACGGTCCAGCAGACTGCGGCTCTCGCCCATCACCCAGTCCTCGCGTTTGAGCACCGGCGCGTACAGATAACGACGGCCGTCCTTGTCGGCGCGCACGGCTCCCTTGTTCAACAGCCGGTTGAGCAGGGTTTTGATCGTCGCTTCCTGCCATTGCTGACTGTCGGCAAGCGCGGCGATGACCTCTTCGGCCGATTGCGGGTGGCGGCGCCACAACACGTCCATGACGAGGGATTCGGCTTCGCTGATCTGCATCGTTTACATCCGTAATTTTTAATGAGATTACGCCTGTAAACGGTCTTGTCAAGCCCGCCGCTTACGGAATGCGATACTGCTCGCATGACCGATCCCGCCCATTTCGATTCGCTCGACGCCGCCGTCGCTTTCCTCTACGACCGCATCGAAGGTCCGCTGCATGTCGGCGCCCCGCTCGGCCTGGGCAAGCCGCATCGGCTGCTCAATGCGCTGTACGCCCGGGCCGAACGCGAAACCGCGCGCCCCCTGCATCTGTACACGGCGCTGTCGCTGGATCCTCCTGCAGCCGGCAAAGGTCTGGAGGGGCGTTTCGTCGGCCCGTTCGCGCATCGCCATTTCGGCGACGATTTCCCGCGCCTGCGCTATGTACAGGCGCTCAAGCGCAACACCCTGCCGGCGCATATCGAGATCGAAGAGTTCTATCTGCAATCGGGCGCGCTGCTCAACGCCGTGGCGGCCCAGCGCCGCTACGCCAGCCTCAACTACACCCATGTCGCGCGCGCCCTGGCCGACCGCGGCGTCAACGCCATCGTGCAGAAGGTCGCGGCCGAACCCGGCGGCAACCGCCTGTCCTTGTCGTGCAATACCGACCTGACCTGCGATGCGGTCGACGCGATCGTCGCCCGCGGCCTGCCGCGGCCGGTGCTGATCGCCGAAGTCGATCCGCACCTGCCCTGGCTCGGCGGCAGCGCCACGGTCGATCCCCGCTTCTTCGACGCGGTGGTGACGCCGCCGGGCCCGCACCCGAAGCTGTTCGGGCTGCCGCGGCAACCGGTTGCCGACGCCGACTACGCGATCGGCTTCTATGCCAGCACCCTGGTGCGCGACGGCGGCACCCTGCAGATCGGCATCGGCACCCTGGCCGATGCGCTCTGCCATGCGCTGGCGTTGCGGCATACCGACAATGCAGCGTACTTGCGGGTGGTGAAGGCGTTGGGGATCGGGGTGGACGAGGCGGTTGCGCCGCTCGGGACCACAGCTCCGTTGCAGGGTGACCTCGCCGGAGACCGTAACGCGATGCCGCCGGTTGCGCCGCTTGGTCAAACCGCTTCCAGTGCCAATGACCTGAGCTCGGGGCGTAACGCGAAGGCGCCAGTTGCGCCGCTTGGACCATTTAGCGTCGGGCTTTTTGGATGTTCCGAGATGATCAACGAAGGGTTTCGGCGTCTCGTCGAAGTCGGCGTGATCAAGCGCAAGGTCGTCGACGATCTCGACCTCATGCGCCGGCTCGACGACGGCAGCGCGAGCGCCGAGGATCGCGCGCGGCTCGAGAACGAAGGCGAATTCTTGCAGGGCGGCTTCTATCTGGGCTCGCCGGACTTCTATCAGTGGCTGCGCACCTTGTCGGACGAACAACGGTGCGGCATCGGCATGCGCCGGATCAGCGAAGTCAACGAACTCTACGGCGGCAACGAGACGCTCGAACGCCTGCAACGCCGCGACGCGCGCTTCTTCAACAGCTGCATGATGGCCACCGCGCTCGGCGCGGCAGTGTCCGACACGCTCGACGACGGCCGTGTGGTCTCCGGCGTGGGCGGCCAATACAACTTCGTCGCCATGGCGCATGCGCTGCCGAACGCGCGCTCGGTGCTGATGCTGCGTTCGACCCGCGAAAGCGCCGGCACGACGCGCTCCAACGTGGTCTGGAACTACGCCCAGGCCACCATCCCGCGCCATCTGCGCGACGTCTACATCACCGAGTACGGCATCGCCCACCTGCGCGGCAAGACCGACGAGGACTGCATCGAGGCGATGTGCGCGATCGCCGACATCCGCTTCGCCGACGCCCTGCGCGAAGCCGCGCGCGCCTCTGGCAAGCTGGCGCCAAGCGCGGCGGAGCCGGCGTCGAACGCGCGCGGCGGCGCCAACACCCCGGATCGTTTGCGCCAATCGCTCGCCCCGTTCCGCGCCGACGGCACCCTGCCCGACTATCCGCTCGGCAGCGATTTCACCGAAGTCGAGCAACGCCTGGTCAAGGCGCTCGGCCTGCTCAAGGCCGGCACCACCACGCGCGCGGGCACCGTGCGAACCGTACTGCGGGCCTTGTTCTCCAACAGCGGCCGCGACCAAGAGGCCTTGCAGCGCATGGACCTGGAAAAGCCGGCGAGCCTAGGCGACAAACTGCAGGCGCGCCTGCTGTCGTGGGCATTGGCGCAAGGCCAGGACAGCTGAGCTCTATTCGTTGGCGCAGTGCCCAACGCCAACCCATCGAGGCGCTGCGAACCGTAAGTCCATCCAGGTTCGCCGCCGTTGCCGTTGCCGTTGCCGTTGCCGTAAAGATTTTGCGGTTGCTGTGACTGTGCGTCGCTTGGCACTAGCGACGGCTAAAGAAGACCCGGAGGGCGGCGCGCAGGGATGCGCGCCGTTTTTCATCGGGACAGGGATGTCCCGTATGAAAAATCCCTGCGAATGCATCGAACGTGCGAGCCTGTGATTCAAAAGAAAGCATTTTTCTTTGGTTACCTTTCTTTTGTTGCTTATGACAAAAGAAAGTAACCTGCCGCTTTAGTGGCGGAAGCTTTTAGCGGTTGATCTTGATCTTGATCTTGCTTAACTGATCCGCCGCGAGACTGAAACGACGCGGTCGCGGCTTGTGACCGAAGGAAATCCAGTAGGACGCCGCTCCTACTCTGACAGGCTGCGGCCGGCATCGGCGCGAGGCGGCCGGCATCGGCGCGAGATTGATTCGACGCGGTCGCGGCTTACGCCGCTCCTACAGGAGAAGGATTCGCGACGTTCCAATCCTCAAGCAAGAGCAGACCTTCCGTCAGTAGGCGCCCTGCGTCTCGCCCGCAGGCGCCCGCTTGCGCGCCGACAGGCAAGCGAACAGACGATGGCCGAGGCGAATGCCCGGCTTCTCGACGAAACGATAGGTCAACCAAGCCGCGGGAATCGCCAGCGCCAGACTGATCGCCGCACACCCGGCATACGCCGCACCCGGCGGCAGATGCTCGTACAACCGTGCGAACACGCCGTACAGCCGCGACACCACGAACGGATGCACGAGATACAGCGAGTAGCTGATCGTGCCCAGGAAGCAGGTTGCGCGATTCACCAGCAAGCGATTATTGGCCAGCAACAGACCCAGCAACATCGCACCGTAGAACAGGGCGCACTGGTACCAATCGTTCAGCCCAGGCACGGGCGGCAGCAGACGATAGAACAGCAAGGCGTTGCCGACGACACCCATCAGCAACAAGGCGATGCCGAGTGGCCGAAGAATGCGCTGCGGCCTGTCGCGCAGAGACAGCCAGAGCTGAAACAGGACACAACCCCAGGCGAATACCGGCCAATGCGTCAAGGCTCCATAAACACCGCCCAGGTGCGCGAACGGCGCCGGCAGCCCGGCCGCCCATAGCGACAGCGCGAACGCCAGTGCGAGCAACAGCACCTGTCCGAGCAGCCCGCGCACCCAGATGGCGAACAGCGGGAACAGCAGGTAGAACAGCACCTCGACGCCGATGGTCCAACTGCCCATGACGATGCCGGGCTGCCAATCCGGCGACAGGCCGAACAGCATCGATACGTTCCAGACCGTCTCGGCAACGCCGTAGCGGGCCGGCTCGCGCAGTTGGTCCTTGAGCAACATCACCGCCAGCAACACCAGCAGCAACGGCGCGATGCGGAACCACCGGCTCAGATAAAAACTGCGCAAGGCGGCGCCCGATGCGGCATGGCGCGGCCAGGTCAGGCACAACGAAAACGCACTCATGACGAAGAACAGGGCGACACCGGTGCCGCCCATGCCGACGAAAGGCAGGAGCGCCGCTGGCACGGCGAGATCGGGATCGGCCATCGCCATGACGTGATAGATCACGACATACAAGGCGGCCAGGCCGCGCAGCGCATCCAACTGGGGCAGCCGGAACTGCAGCGGCTCGGTATTGAGGTCTTGTGCCATGCCACGGCCTCGGCAGCTAAGGAAGGACACGGTCGTCGGCGCGATCCGCAGAGGGGCGTCATCCGGCTCGGTTCCGCATTGGCCCCGAGCCTCGTCATGCCGCTAGCCGGAGTGTCGTCGCACCTCGCCTTGCAGGCCCACGCCGCCAGCGGCGGCGCGGCCTGCATAACCGATCACGCCAGGTTCTTGACCGCCGACACCACGCGCTCGACGGTGAAGCCGAAGTGCGGGAACAGGGCCTCGGCCGGAGCCGACGCGCCGAAACCGTCGATGCCGATCACGTCGCCGTCCAGGCCGACGTACTTGCGCCAGAAGCCGGTGACGCCGGCCTCGATCGCGACGCGCTTGCGCACCGCATTGGGCAGCACCGATTCGCGGTATTCGAACGGCTGGCGGTCGAACACGTCGCTCGACGGCATCGACACCACGCGCACCTTGAGGCCTTCGGCGCTGAGCGCGTCGGCGGCCTGAGTGGCCAGGCCGACTTCGGAACCGGTCGCGATCAGGATCGCGTCGGGCGTGCCCTCGCTGTCGCGCAGCACGTAGCCGCCGAGCGCGATCTGCTTGACCTGCTCGTCGTTGCGCGGCTGATGCATCAGATTCTGACGCGAGAAGATCAGGCAGCTCGGGCCGTCCTTGCGCTCGATCGCCGCGCGCCACGACACCGCCGACTCGACCGCGTCGCAGGGACGCCAGACGTCGTTGTCCGGGATGTAGCGCAGCGAAGCCAGGTGCTCGACCGGCTGGTGGGTCGGGCCGTCTTCGCCGAGACCGATCGAATCGTGGGTGTAGACGTGGATCGCGTGCGCGCCCATCAGCGCGCTCATGCGCACGGCATTGCGGGCGTAGTCGCTGAACACCAGGAAGGTGGCGTCGTAGGGAATGAAACCGCCGTGCAACTGCAGGCCGTTACTGATCGCGGTCATCGCGAATTCGCGCACGCCGTAATAGATGTAGTTGGCGTTCGGGTCGTCGGTCGCGACCGACTTGCTGCCCTTCCACAGGGTCAGATTGGAATGGGCCAGGTCGGCGGAACCGCCGATCAGTTCCGGCAGCAGCGGCGCGAAGGTTTCGATCGCCATCTGCGAGGCCTTGCGCGAGGCGATGGTCGGGCCGTCGGCCTGCAGCTTGGCGATGTAGGCGTTGGCCTGGGCGAGGAAGTCGTCGGGCAGCTCGCCGTGCGAACGGCGGGTCAGCTCGGCGGCTTCGTCCGGGTAACGCGCGGCATAGGCGTCGAACAGACGGTTCCACTGGTCCTCGCGGACCAGGCCGGTGCTGCGCGAACGCCAGCCGTCGTAGATGCTTTCGGGAATTTCGAAGTCGCCGTACGGCCATTCCAGCGCGGCGCGGGTCGCGGCGATTTCGTCCTTGCCCAGCGGCGCGCCGTGCGAGGATTCCTTGCCGGCCTTGGCCGGCGAGCCGAAGCCGATGGTGGTGCGGCAGCAGATCAAGGTCGGCTTGTCGTCGTGCTTGAGCGCGGTGTCGATGGCGGTCTTGATCTCGACCGCATCGTGACCGTTGACGTTGCGGATCACCCGCCAGCCGTAGGCCTCGAAGCGCGCCGGCGTGTCGTCGGTGAACCAGCCGTCGGTGTTGCCGTCGATGGAGATCTTGTTGTCGTCCCAGAATGCGACCAGTTTGCCCAGGCCCCAGGTGCCGGCGAGCGAAGCGGCTTCGTGCGAGATGCCCTCCATCAGGCAGCCGTCGCCCATGAACACCCAGGTGCGGTGATCGACGATGCTCAACTCGGGACGGTTGAAGCGCTGTGCGAGCAGCTTCTCGCCGAGCGCCATGCCGACCGCGTTGGCCAGGCCCTGGCCGAGCGGACCGGTGGTGGTCTCCACGCCCGGGGTCATGAAGTTTTCCGGGTGGCCCGGGGTCTTGGACTCGAGCTGGCGGAAGCGCTTGAGGTCTTCGATCGACAGGTCGTAGCCGGACAGGTGCAGCAATGCGTACTGCAGCATCGAGCCGTGGCCGTTGGACAAAATGAAGCGGTCGCGGTTGAACCACTTCGGATTGTTCGGGTTGTGGGTCAGGTAGTCGTTCCAGAGCACCTCGGCGATGTCGGCCATGCCCATCGGCATGCCCGGATGACCGGAGTTGGCGGCCTGCACCGCGTCGATGGCGAGGAAACGAATGGCGTTGGCAAGGTCGCGGCGGCTGTGCGTCGTCATGGGAGTCTGCATGCTTGGGGGCTTGGAAGCCGCTCCCGACGGGACCGGCGAAGAGCCGCCATTGTCCCATCCCGGCGCCGCCGTGTCGCCCCGAACCACTGGCCGAAAGCCGCACGCCGGGCTTGCAAATGCGCGGAAAACCGCGCCGGGCCTGCTCTGAGGGCAGGATCGGCACGCTCGCCACAAGCGATCGGTGCACTCGGCCACGAAGCCCGCCGGGCCGAGCGTGCCGACTGTCGCGCCGGCGCGGCGCAAACGAAAAACCCGCCGTTCAGGCGGGTTTTTCGTGCGCTCGGGCAGCGGCCTCAGTCCGACAGGCTTTCGGCCGGCGGATCGGCGACGCCGCGCGACACCATCGCCGCGATGGCGATGTCGCCGGTGACGTTGAGCGTGGTCCGGCACATGTCGAGGAAGTGATTGACGCCGAGGATCAGGCCGATGCCTTCGGCCGGCACGCCGACCATGGCGCAGATCATCGCCACCACCGGCAGCGAGCCCGAGGGCACGCCGGCGGTGCCGATGCCGCCGAGGATGCACACCAGCATCACCATCACCTGCTGACCCAGGCTCAGGTCGACGCCGAAGAACTGGGCCAGGAAGATCACCGTGACGCCTTCGAACAAGGCGGTGCCGTTCTGGTTGGCGGTGGCGCCGACGGTCAGCACGAAGCGCGAGACGCGCCGCGGCAGGTGCAGTTCGTCTTCGGCCACGCGCAAGGCGGTCGGCAGGGTGGCGTTGCTCGACGCGGTCGAGAACGCCAGCACCATCGCCTCCTGCACGCCGCGGAAGAACTCCATCGGCGAGCGGCCGCCGATGAACTTCAGCGCCAGCGAATAGACCACGAACAGGTGGATGGCGAGCGCGGCGACGACCACCGCGACGTACTTGGCCAGCTTGAACAACAGGTCCCAGCCGAACGCCGAGGCCAGGTTGAACATGAAGCAGAACACCGCGTACGGCGCCAGCTTGATGACCAGGCCGATCAGGGTCATGGAGATGTCGAACAGGCCCTGGATGCCTTCGCGCAGGGTGTCCACCGCCTTGGAACGGGTCAGCACCATGCCCACGCCGATCATCAGGGCGAAGAACATCACCGCGAGGATGGCGTCGTTGGCGGCGGCCTGGATGACGTTGCTGGGCACGATCGAGACCAGCATCTGAATGCCCTTGGGCGCGTTGGCGCTGCCCTGGACGATGCTCTGCGCGCGCTCGGCGTTCTCGCTCATCAACAACTGGGCCTGGGCCGGGTCGACGCCGGCGCCGGGCTGGAACAGGTTGACCATGACCAGGCCGAGGATCACGGCCAGCGCCGACATCAGCACGGTCAGGCCGAGCGTGCGCCAGCCGACCCGGCCGAACGAACGGATGTCGCCCATCTCGCTCACGCCCATGACCAGCGCCGAGAACAGCAGCGGGATCACCAGCATGAAGATCAGGCGCAGGAAGATTTCGCCGGCCGGGCCGGTGACGGTTTCGGTGAGCAGCTTGAGCAGCGGGCGGCACTGCCAGGCGACGTCGGCGCCGGCCGTGGTAGCCGGACAGACCTGGCCGGCCAGTTGCGCGTAGGTAACGCTGCCGATGCCGGCGGCGTAGACGATCAGGCCGAGGACGAGGCCCGCGAGGAAGCCGATCGCCATCTTCCAATGCAACGGCAGCGGCTTGCGCGCGTTAAGGTTTTCGCTCATGAATCCGGCCTGGCCCAAACAGCGGGCAGGATACACCAGGGGCCCGCGACGGCCTTGCTGCGTCGCAGCCGCGCCGGTCGAGGCCGGCGGAGCACGAGTTGGCGGGCTGAACGGCGATCGCGGCGCCCGCTCAGCGCGCCGGCCGGTTCAGAAGGACTCGCTCAAGCCTGGCTCGCTCAGGACGGCGCGCGCGGCGGATACAGCGGCGGCAACGGCGATGCTGCCGTCTGCTCCACCTCGCGCCACGACGGGCCCTGGGCAAAGGCCTGGCG
>NZ_CP013141.1:5281158-5314012 GCF_001442535.1 Lysobacter antibioticus
GGAGACGGCAAGTCGTATGGGGATGAGGCATGCCTCGGCGACGCCTGGAGCCGTAAAGGCAGGTTGCAGACCACCAAAGCATGCGGCGGGTTTGATGGGTAGTGAATCTGTTTGTACGGATGGCCGGGCGTCGGGCTCCAGGCTTGCGGCGCGAGCTTGATGCTTCACGGTCGCGGCTTGCGCCGCTCCTACAGGAGGGCCCAGGCGGCTACGCGGGCTTTCCGGGGGCGCTCCGTGCAGGAGCGGCGTGAGCCGCGATTGTGAATCCTGGCGTGCGGCGCGAATTGGAAACCCCGCGGTCGCGGCTTGCGCCGCTCCTACAGGAGAGCCCGGGCGGCTATGCGGGCTTTCCAAGACGCAGGTGGGCCGCTTCTTGTAGGAGCGGCGTGAGCCGCGACTGCGAAACCTGGCGTGCCGCGCGAGCGCGTTACCCCGCGGCCGCGGCTTGCGCCGCTCCTACAGGGGAGCCCGGGCGTCTACTCGGGCTTTCCGGCGACGCAGTGGGTCGCGCTTACAGGGGGCGTATCAACGGCTCAGCGGAATCTCCAGATAGCTGCCGCCATACCACCGCACCCGCAGCGGTTCGCCGGCATCGGCGATGCTCTCCCCCGCTACCGCCTTGCCGCTGCCGTAGTTGATCTCCTGCTGCGGGTTGCGCAGCACGCTCACCACCGCCACCAGCCGGCTGCCGGGCTGCATGCGTTTGCTGGTGGCGCGGCCGGCTTCGAAGTCGAGCACCGTGCGGTGGCCCGGTTGCAACAGCTGCCTGCGGCTGACGTCGCCGACGTAGCTGGCGCGCGATTGATAGCGCGAGAGTTCGAAATAGCGTTGGTCGGGCAGTTGCTCGTACAGCGAGATGTTGAAGTCGAAGTCGCGTTTGTTGGTTTCGACTTCCAGCCGGCCGGAGAACAGGCCGCTGAATTCCTCGGCCTGATCGAAGGGTGCGCTGACGAAGACCAGGCTGTCGGCGGTGTCGAGTTCGCGGTCGAGGATGCCGCCGCCGGGAACGATGCGGTCGGCGTCGCTGCGGTCGCGCAGGTCGATGGTCTGTTCGGCGTAGCGGTCGGCGGCCGGCGCCAGCGCAGCGAAAGCGTTGCGGCCGTCGTGGCCGGCGGCCCCGAAGTAGAAGCGCTGGCGCCGCTGCGCCATCGCCGCCAGCGAGGGCGCGTGCTTCCATTCGTCGGCGCCCATCACCTGGTAGTTGATGCGGTCGGCCAGCAGCGCGGGCTTGGGCGCGCCCTTGAACACGTAATCGAACCATTGGTAGCGCAGTTCGCCCAGGTCGATCTGCGCTTGCGGGTCGAGCGTGTAGCCGCGCAGTTCCGCGCCGGTGGCGACGGTGCCGCGTTGGCCGCTGATGTGGTTGTAGGGGCCGATCACCAGGTAGTGCTCGGCCTGCGGGCGGTAGCGGTGGTGTTCGCGCAGGTAGTACAGCGCGCCGATCTGGGCGCCGTCGTAATAGCCGGTGGTGGTCAGCACTTTCAGATCCAGCGCGGCGAATTCGTCGCGGTAGGGGATCATCGATTGCCAGTAGGCGTCGTAGTCCGGGTGCGACAGCCAGCGCAGGTAGAACGGGTTGGGCGTGCCGTCGATCTGCGGCAGCTCGCGGTACGGGCGCCCGCCGAGGTACCACTGGCGGTACATGCGGTTCCAGCGCGCGTTGTCCTGCAACGGGGCGTTGTCGACCTGGCGGTTGTTGGTCACGTAGAACGGCCAGTAGTACTGGAAGCCGTAGAAGATGCCGCCTTCCATCGGCACGTCGAGGCCGGGCGCGCCGGTCACCGAGGGCATCAGCGCTTTCAGCGCTTTGGGGCGGCGCTTGGCCGCGGCCCATTGGGTGAAGCCCTCGTAGCTACCGCCGTACATGCCGACGCGGCCGTCGCTCCAGGGTTGCGCGGCGATCCAGTCGATCAGTGCCGCGGCATCGTCGCCATCGTGCTCGTACGGCGTCGGGCGGTCGCGGCTGCAGCCTTTGCCGCGGCTGTTGCCGACCACGCCGATGTAGCCGTTGGAGGCCGAACGCCGCGCTTCGTTGAGGGTGGGGACCGGGTCGGCGTAGATGGTGAAGTTCAGCAGGGTCGGCAGGCGCGCGGGCGCGTTGCGTTGGCGCACGATCAGCGCGCAGACGGTGGCGCCGTCGGGCGTGACCACCGCGACATCGCGCTGAATCAGATAGCGACGCGCGTCGTCCGCGGCGATCAGCGCCGGCAAATGCGGCGCCAACGCGGCGTAGCTGCGTTCGACCTGGTAGCTGCGCAGCAAGGCCAGCGCGACATTGCGGTCCAGCCCGGCCTGTTTGCGCAGCGGCGCCAAGGCATCGGCCAGCGCGCGCTGTTGCCGCGGCAACTCCGCGGCCTCGAAGTTGAGCACGCGCATCGCCACGCCGGCGCTGCGGTCGTCCATGGCCGCGATCAGTTCGGCGAAGGCACGCGGCAGGGCTTGGTCGAACGCCAGCCCCTGCCCCGCCTGCAACGCCTTGGCGCGGGCGTACAAGCGGTACTGGGCGAGGTTCAACGTCACCGGCACCGGGCCCTGGCTGGGGCTGGCGGCGAGTTCGTCGAGGCTGCGTTCGGCGGCAGCGTAGTCGCCGGCTACCAGTTGCAGGCGGAAGCGTTGGTTGAGGTCGCGGGCGCGGTCCGGGTCGCGATGGTCGGCAAGCAGTTGCCGCGCCAGGGCCGGCATGGCGGCGTCCAGGCGCGTCGCGTCGTCGGCGGCGATGGCGGGCATGGCGTAGGACTCGGCGGGATCGGCCGCGCGGGCGATGGAACCGCACAGGCCGACGGCGGCGATGGCCGTGATGAGGATCGGTCGCAGCATTTGCCCTCCCAGGCGCGCATGACTTCCCTGGCTGGATGCGGCCAGCGGCGGAATCGTCGCACAACCGGCACGGCGGCCGGCAACGACCGGACGATTACGCCGGGTGGCTTGCTGTAGGAACGGCGCGAGCCGCGATTGCGAAACTTGGCATGCGGCGCGAGCTGGAAGCTCTGCGTACGGCGCGACGCGCAACCCCGCGGTCGCGGCTTGCGCCGCTCCTACAGGGGGCGGCTGCGACCGAATGTCCCGGGGCCGGCATGTAGCCAATGACGCGCCTCGAACCCGACAATGGCGGTTCCCAACAACGGATGTTGCGCATGCGTGCTGCCGCCCTACTGCTTCTCCTGGCATCGTTCGGTGCCAACGCGATCGTCGTCCGCGACGATGTCCCGGATCTGCGTTATCGCATGGCGGCCTCCGAATTTCCTGCACTGGCGGACCTGCCCGGCGAAGGCCATGGAGTGCTCATCGCGCCGCGGTGGGTCGTAACCGCCGCCCATGCCGTCGCCTGGCAGCACGCTGTGGATGCGGTGGTCGTTGGCGGCACGCGGCGTGAGGTACGCCGCATCGTCGTCCATCCGGGCTACAAGCAGCCGCCCCAGGAGATGATCGACGCCGCGCTGAAATCCGGCGATTGGGAGGCGTTCTTCCAGTTCGCCGCCACTTCCGACGACATCGCTTTGATCGAGCTGGCGCAGCCGGTGGGCGATGTCGAACCCGCGCGCCTCTACAAGGGCTCGGCATTGGGCAAGGTCGTCCGGATCATGGGGCGCGGCGCCACGGGGACGGGTTCGAAGGGCCATGCGCTGCACGGGCCGAACCGGACCGACCTGCGCCAGGGCTACAACCGGATCGGCATCGAGGAAACCCGCTGGATCGGATACACCTTCGACCCGCCGCCGAACGCGCTGCCGCTGGAGGCGTCGACCGGTAGCGGGGACAGCGGCGGGCCGATCCTGGTGGCGGTGGACAAGGAATGGCAGGTCGCCGGCCTGACGGCATGGAAGCGTGGCCTGGTCGAAGGCACCGAACTGCACCCGGGGCGATACGGCGAAACCAGTTACGGCGTGCGCTTGGGGAACTACGCAGGCTGGATCGAAGAGACGATGGCATCGGGCGGCGATTCCGCTAAATCCGCCGGGCGTTGAGGCGGCGCGGGATTTCCAAGACGCAGGTGGGACGCTCTTCTGTAGGAGCGGCGCGAGCCGCGACCGCGAAACTCGGCGTGCGGCGCGAGCTGAGAGCCCGGTGTGCGGCGCGAGCGCGTTACCCCGCGGTCGCGGCTTGCGCCGCTCCTACAAGGGGCCCAGACGGCTGCGCGGGCTTTTCCGGACGCAGGTGGGTCGCTCTTCTGTAGGAGCGGCGCGAGCCGCGACCGCGAATCTTGGCGTGCGGCGCGAGCTGAGAGCCCCGTGTGCGGCGCGAGCGTGTTACCCCGCGGTCGCGGCTTGCGCCGCTCCTACAGGGGGCCCAGACGGCTGCGCGGGCTTTTCCGGACGCAGGTGGGTCGCTCTTCTGTAGGAGCGGCGCGAGCCGCGACCGCGAAACTCGGCGTGCGACGCGAGCTGAGAGCCCCGTGTGCGGCGCGAGCGTGTAAGCCCGCAGTCGCGGCTTGCGCCGCTCCTAAAGGGGCCCCACGGCTACTCGGCGCTGCGCGACTCGGGGTGCCGTACCTGCCCTGCCCCGCGCACGACGAAACGCTCGATGGTCAGCGACTCCACCCCCATCGGGCCGTAGGCGTGCAGGCGCGTGGTCGAGATGCCGATCTCGGCGCCCAGGCCGAGTTGGCCGCCGTCGTTGAAGCGCGAGGAGGCATTGACCATCACCGCGGAACTGCGGGTGCCGCGCACGAAGGCTTCGGCGGTGGCGGCGTCTTCGGTGGCGATGACCTCGGTGTGGTCGGAGCCGAAGCGGGCGATGTGCGCGAGCGCTTCGTCGAGGCCGTCGACCACCTTCGCGGCGATGATCAGGTCGAGGTATTCGGCGGCGTAGTCGGCTTCATCAGCGGCCTGCACCGCATCCGCCAGCACGCCCGTCGCCAGCGCGCGGGTACGTTCGCAGCCACGCACCTGCACCTCGCGCCCGGCCAGCGCGGCGAGCGCGCGCGGGACGAAATCGGCGGCGATGTCGCGATGCACCAGCAAGGTCTCCAGCGCGTTGCAGACGCCCGGCCGCGAGGCCTTGCCGTCGATCAGCAAGCCGAGCGCGAGGTCGAGGTCGGCGGCGCGGTCGACATAGAGATGGCACACGCCCTTGTAGTGCTTGATGACCGGCACCCGCGCGTGTTCGGCGACGAAGCGGATCAGGCCCTCGCCGCCGCGCGGAATCGCCAGGTCGACCAGGTCCGACAACTGCAGCAGTTCGAGCACGTGCTCGCGCGCCGTGTCCTCGATCAGCGACACCGCCGCGGTCGGCAGGCCCTGTTCGCGCAACGCGGCATGCAGGCAGGCGGCGATCGCAGCATTGCTGGCGCGCGCTTCCGAGCCGCCGCGCAGCAACACCGCGTTGCCGGCCTTGAGGCATAGCGCGGCGGCATCGGCGGTGACGTTGGGACGCGCCTCGTAGATCATCGCGATCAAGCCCAGCGGCACGCGCTGGCGCTCGATCACCAGGCCGTTGGGGCGGGTCTCGCGACGGGTCACTTCGCCGAGCGGGTCTGCCTGCGCCGCCACTTCGCGCAGCGCCGCGGCGATCGCGCTCAGGCGCGACGGGTCGAGCCGCAGGCGGTCGAGCATCGCCGCGCTCAAGCCGGCCGCCTCGCCGCGGCCGAGATCTTCGGCGTTCGCGCTGAGAATACTGGCGCTGGACGAGTCGAGCTGCCCCGCCATCGCTTCGATCAGGCGGCGGCGCGCATCACCGTCGAGCGCGGCCAGGACGATCGAGGCGTCGCGCGCCTGTTGGGCCAGGGCCCGGACATAACCGCTCATGGCAAGACTTCCTTGGGCAACTCGGTGACGGCGCCGGGGCCGGCGTCGCCGTTGGAACTTTGCGAAGGCTCGCTGGCGCGATCGAGCAGCACCAGGTCGTCGCGATGCACCACCGATTCGCCGTAACGGAAACCGATCAATGCTTCGATGTCGCGGCTGTGGCGGCCGGCGATCCGGCGCACCTCGCCGGCGTTGTACTGGACCAGGCCGCGCCCGAGCACGGCATCGCCGACGCCGCGCAGCTCGACCACGTCGCCGCGGCGGAACTCGCCTTCGGCCGCGACCACCCCGCCCGGCAGCAACGAGGCGCCGCGGTCGTGCAAGGCCGTGGCCGCACCGGCGTCGATGCGCAGGCAGCCGCTGGCCGGCGCATGCCGCAGCCACTGCTTGCGCGCACGCAGACGGTCGCTGCGCGCCGCCACCAGAGTGCCGTGCAGGCGGCCTTCGCCGAGCGCGGCGACCACTTCGGCATCGCGGCCGCAGAACAGCGCAGTGGCGATGCCGGCGGTGGCGGCCTTGGCCGCGGCTTCGAGTTTGGTGCGCATGCCGCCGGTGCCGAGCGCGCCGGCGCCGCCGCTGGCGGCGTCGAGCAGTTCCGGCGTGACCACGGCCACCTGCGGAATCGGTCGCGCCGACGGGTCGCGCTGCGGGTGGCCGCTATAGAGGCCTCCGATGTCGGTGGCGATCAGCAGCAGGTCGGCATCGACCAGGGAAGCGACGGCGGCGGCGAGGTTGTCGTTGTCGCCGAGTTTCAATTCGTCGACCGCGACGGTGTCGTTCTCGTTGATCACCGGCAGCGCGCCGAGCCGCAGCAACTCGCGCAACGAGGCGCGCGCATTGAGATAACGGCGGCGGTTGCGCAGGTCGTCGTGGGTCAACAACACCTGCGCGACCGGCACCGGCGACAGGCCTTGCCAGAACGCGATCAGCGAAGCCTGGCCCAGCGAAGCCAACGCCTGCCGCAACACTAATCCGTTGCCACCGGCCTCGATGCGGCTGCGCCCGGCCGCGACCGCGCCGGACGACACCAGCACCACTTCGCGTTGTTGCGCGCGCGCTTCGGCGATGAAGCGCGCCAGCCCGGTGGCATAGCGCGGGTCGAGCCCGCCGCCGGCCTGATCGGCGAAACCGGCCAGCAGGCTGCTGCCGACCTTGAGCACAGCGCGACGCCAGTTCGGCAAAGGCTGCGCTATGAAATCCTTTGCCGCAACGCTCATGTCAGTGCCTGCAAGCGTCTGCGCAACACGTCCAGGCGCAGGTCGGCGGAAGCGCCGGGCGAGACGCGCGCGGCCAGGCTCGCTTCCGGATCGCCTTCGGCCCAGCGCGCCGGATCGGCGGCCTGCTTGTAGGCATCGCGGAACGGCAGGCCTTGACGAGCCAGGTCGACGGCCAGGTCGGTGGCGTACATCGACGGGTCGAGCGCAGCGCGGAGGTTTTCGGGCTTCCATTCCAGGTTGCACAGCAAGTCCGGCAACAGTTCCAGCGCGGCCAGGCCGCGGCCGAAGGCGTGGAAGATCGCACCCTTGGAGAACTGCAGGTCGCGGTGATAACCCGAGGGCAACGACAGCAGATGCTCGATCTCCGAGCGTGCGGCAGCGACGCTGGCGTAGCTCGCGCGCATCAGCTCGATCACGTCGGGGTTGCGCTTGTTCGGCATGATCGAACTGCCGGTGGTGTACTCGGCCGGCAGCGCGACGAAGGCGAATTCGGCGGTGGTGAACAGGCTCAGGTCCCAGGCCAGGCGGCGCAGGTCGAGCACTGCGGTCGACAAGGCATCGATCGCGCCGAGTTCGAACTTGCCGCGCGACAGCTGCGCATAGGCCGCCGACATTTGCAGGCGGCCGAAGCCGAGCGCTTGCGTGGTGTGGTCGCGCGCCAGCGGCAGGTTGACCCCGTAACCGGCGGCGCTGCCGAGCGGATTGGCGTCGACCCACTCCAGGGTCTGCTGCGCGCGCACGGCGTTGTCGATGAAGCCTTCGGCCCAGGCGCCCCACCACATACCGGCCGAGGACACCACCGCGCGTTGCAGATGGGTATAACCCGGCAACGGCAGCTGCGCTTCGGCTTCGGCGCGGGCCAGCGCGACCTCGGCGGTCTCGCGGCACAGCGCGTACAGGTGCGACAGGCGATCCTTGAGCCAGAGCCGGGTCGCGACCAGGATCTGGTCGTTGCGGCTGCGGCCGGTGTGGATCTTGCGGCCGGCGTCGCCGAGCCGTTCGATCAAGCGCCCTTCGATCGCCGAATGGCCGTCCTCGAAACGTTCGTCGAGGACGAAGCGGCCGGCACGGAAATCCTCGGCCAGCACGTCGAGCTCGCGGCTCAGGCCGGCGAGCTCGTCGGCGCTGAGGATGCCGATCTGCTGCAGGCCCTGCGCGTGCGCCGCGCTGGCCTGGATGTCGAACAAGAAGAACTCGCGGTCGAGGATCACGTCCTCGCCGGCGAGGAAGTTCTGGATGCGTGCGTCGACCTTGACGCCGGGTTTTTGCCAAAGCAGATCGGACATGGGGGCGCTCGATTCGGTCAGGAGTGCTCGGCGATCCGCACCGGCACGTCGGCCGGCGTCAGTTCGCTGCGTTCGCCGCTGGCGCGGCGCTTGAGTTCGACGATACCGCGATCCAGTCCGCGCCGGCCCACCACGACCTGCCAAGGCAGGCCGAGCAAGTCCATCCGCGCGAACTTGACCCCGGCGCGTTCTGGGGTGTCGTCGTGCAATACGTCGATGCCGCGCGCTTCGAGCTGCGCCTGCAGTTCGACGCAGGTGGCCTCGACCTGGGCATCGGCCGGGTCGAGATTGACCAGGCCGACGCGGAACGGCGCGACCGCATCGGGCCAGATAATGCCGCTGTCGTCGTGGCCGGCCTCGATGATCGCGCCGAGCAGGCGCGACACGCCGATGCCGTAGGAGCCGCCGTGGATCGGCCGCTCGTCGCCTTCCGGCGTGGTCACCAGCGCCTTCATCGGCGCCGAGTATTTGGTGCCGAAGTAGAACACCTGTCCGACCTCGATGCCGCGGGTCTGTAGGCGCTCCTCAGTCGGCACTTCGCGCTCGAAGCGTTCGATGTCGTGCACGTCCTCGGTCGCGGCGTAGCGCGCGGTCCAGGCCTGCACGATCGGTTCCAGGTCGCCTTCGTAATCGGTGTCGTCGCCGGGAATCGGCAGGTCGAGCACGGCGCGGTCGCAGTACACCGCCGACTCGCCGGTCTGCGCCAGCACCAGGAACTCGTGCGACAGGTCGCCGCCGATCGGGCCGGTCTCGGCGCGCATCGGGATCGCGCGGATGCCCATGCGGGCGAAGATGCGCAAATAGGCGACGAACATGCGCCGGTACGAGCGGCGCGCCGCGGCCTCGTCCAAGTCGAAAGAATACGCGTCCTTCATCAGGAACTCGCGCCCGCGCATCACCCCGAAACGCGGCCGCTGCTCGTCGCGGAACTTCCACTGCACGTGGTACAGGTTCATCGGCAGCGCGCGATAAGAGCGCACGTTGGCGCGGAAGATCGCGGTGACCATGTCCTCGTTGGTCGGCCCGTACAGCAGCTCGCGCTCGTGCCGGTCCTTGATGCGCAGCATCTCCGGGCCATAGGCATCGTAGCGGCCGCTTTCGCGCCACAGGTCGGCTAACTGCAGGGTCGGCATCAACAACTCGAGCGCGCCGGCGCGGTTCATCTCGTCGCGAACGATGGCCTCGATCTTGCGCAACACCCGCAGGCCGGCCGGCAGCCAGGAATAGATGCCGGCCGCTTCCTGCCGGATCAGCCCCGCGCGCAGCATCAGCCGATGCGAAGCGATCTGCGCGTCGGCGGGGTTTTCCTTCAATGTCGGCAACAGGTAACGCGACAGACGCATGACGACTTGCTCCAAACGAACCAGCAAACGAGAACCGAATTCCGCCTGTTAATCCCCCCCTTTTGTTGAGGGGGGAATAGCGTGGTGGTTACGGTTACGGTTGCGGTCGCGGCTCCACCTCGATACCAGCCAACTCGTCGAAGCCGAACGCCAGGTTCAAGTTCTGCAAGGCCTGCGTCGCCGCGCCCTTGAGCAGGTTGTCCAGGGTCGATACCACCACCACCCGGCGGCCGTCCTCGGACATGCTGAAGCCGCCGATGTCGACGTGGTGTTTGCCGGCGATCGCGCTGACCCACGGCGCCTCTTCCTGCACCCGCACCATCGGCTCGCCGTCGTAATGGCGGTGATAGTGTTCGACCAGTTCCTCGCGCTCGAAGCGGCGCGACAGGTGCAGGTTCGAGGTGATGGTCAGGCCGCGAAAATGCGCGGCCACGTGCGGCATGAATTCGACCGGGTGGCCGAGGTGACGAGTGACTTCGCGCTCGTGCATGTGCCCGGTCAGCGCGTAAGGCATCAGGTTGTCGCGCAGCTTGTCGGGGTCGTTCTTGTCCGACGGCGAGGTGCCGGCGCCGGAGTAGCCCGACACACCGAAGCACTGCACCGGGCCTTCGAGCACGTTGAGCAGCGGCGCGATCGCCAACTGCATCGCGCTGGCGTAGCAGCCCGGATTGCTGATCCGGCGCTGGCCGTGGTACTGGGCGCGGGTCAGTTCCGGCAGGCCGTAGTACCAGTGGTCGTCGAAGCGGTAGTCCGCCGACAGGTCGATCAACACCGGCTCGGCGCCGACCGCGTCGAAGGCGGCGACGCACTGCGCGGCCTTGCCGTTCGGCAGGGCCAGCACGATCGCATCAGCGCCCAGGCCGGGCAGTTCCTCATGGCTCGGCGAGCTGTAGCGCAGGTCGCCGCCTTTCGCCGCGTACTCGGGGATGTGGTCGGCGAGCGGTTGCCCGACCAGCTCGCGCGAAGACACGAAGGCCAGCTCGAACTGCGGATGCGCGGCGATCAGCCGGATCAGGTCGGCGCCGACATGGCCGCGCGCGCCGACGATGCCTAGGGTCTTAGCCATGGGTCTTGCCTCCGGAAGCCTGCTGTTTGGCTGCATGCTGTTCGAGCTTGTACTGCAGATTGCGTTTCACCGCCGGCCACTCGTTGTCGATGATCGAGAACGCGACGGTGTCGCGGCGGCTGCCGTCGGCATGACGGCGATGGTTGCGCAGCACGCCGTCCTGCTTGGCGCCGAGGCGGGCGATCGCGGTGCGCGAAGCCAGGTTGAACCAACTGGTCTCGAAGCCGACCGCGATGCAGTCCAGCGCCTCGAAGGCGTGGCCGAGCAGCAACAGCTTGGCCTCGGTGTTGAGGCTGGTGCGCTGCACGCGCGGCGCGTAGAAGGTGTAGCCGATCTGCAGCCTCGGCACGCTCGCGTCCATGTCGTAGTAGCGGGTGCTGCCGACCACCTCGCCGGCCGCATCGAGCACCGCATAGGCCCAGGCCGTGCCCCGCCCCTGCATCGCCAGGGCCGCATCGACATAGGCCTCGACCGCTTCGGGCGCCGGCACGTTGGTGTACCAGGCGCGCGCCAGCTCGCCGTCGGCCAGGGCCGTGCGCAGGCCGTCGGCGTGCGCATAACTCAGCGGTTCGAGCGTGACGTGCTCGCCGCTCAATCGGATCGGCCTATGCCAGGCGGCAGCAGTGCGGTCTTCGTTCATGGGTTCAGTCCTGCAGGGTCGGGTCGCGCTGGGAAGAGAACGCCACGCATTCGGCGATCTCGTCGAAGCCGTTCATGCCGTACCAGAACACCTTCCACTTCTCCTGCTTGTAGCAGCCGTCGGACTCGGCGTAATAGAACGGGTTGACCGGGTTGCCGTGGCGCGAGCGCCAGAACAGGCTCGGGTTCTGTTCGCGCATGACCTGCCAGACGGCGCGGCCGAGGCCCTCGCCCTGGGCGTCGTCGAGCACGGCAAATTTGTCCAGATAGGTATGGCCGCCGCCGTCGATCAGGATCACCGCGGCGCGGTAGTTCTCGCTGACATAGGCGCGCTTGAGCGTGGTCTTGTCGAAATAGTCGCCGACCAGTTTGCGCCCGAACGCGGACTCGATCAGGTTGCGCAGGCGCACCAGGTCAAGCTGGTCCCAACGCTCGGCCTGCAGCACGCGCTCGCCGCGCCGCACCAGGGTGCCCGACCCCTTATGGGTAAACAGTTCCTTGGCCAGCTCGGCCGGCTTGGTGATCGACACCGACGAGGTCAGCGGCAACTTGTCCAGCAAGTCCTTGATCTGCTCGATCTTCACCCGCATGCCGCCGTTGATCCACGGCTGCTGGATCAGGTGCTCGTACTCGGTCGACAGGTTGATCGAGTCGATGACCCGGCCCTCGTCGTCGAGCAGGCCGCCGGTGCCGGTCAGGAACACGATCTTGTATGGCTGCAGCACCTGCACCAGTTCGTTGGCGGCGAAATCGGCGTTGACGTTGAGGATCTGCCCGCCGGCGGTTTCGCCGAGGCTGGCGATCACCGGGATCGAACCGGCCTGCAGGCTGGCCTCGATCGGCGCCAGGTTGATCGCGCGCACTTCGCCGACCAGGCCATAGGTGTCGCGGTCGAGATAATCGGCCTCGAACACGCCGGAAATGATCGAAGTCGCGCGCGCATCGCCGGTCTGCAGGGCTTCGACCAGCTTGAGGTTCTGCGCTTGGAACACGCGGCGCACGATCGCCAACGCTTCCGGCGAGGTCACGCGCAGGCCGTTGACGGTCTGCTTCTCGATGCCGGCCGCGGCCAGCTCGGTGTCGAGCTGCGGGCCGGCACCGTGGATCACGATCGGGGTCAGGCCGACGTCCTGCAGGAACGCCAGCGACGAGGTCAACGCGGTGAGATCGTCGCGCAGCACCGCGCCGCCGACCTTGACCACGGCGAAGCGCTTGGCGTCGAGCTGGGAGAAACGTTTGAGGTACTGCGAGATCTCCTTCGCGCTGGCCATGCTGGAAAGCAGGCGCACGATGGTCTGTCGCGTTTGCAGGTGGGCGTCCATCGAAATGCTCATTGCGCGTTGTTGTCCATGATGCGGGCGACGCTGTCGGCGTAACGCTGCAGTTGTTCCAGGGCGACCCATTCGTCGGCGGTGTGGGCCTGGGCGATGTCGCCGGGGCCGTAGACCATCGCGGTCAGGCCGCCGGCCGAGAACAGCGAGGCCTCGGTCCAGAAATCCACCGCGTTGCCGATCGGCAGGTCGAGCGCGTCGGCGAGGTCGCGCGCTTCCAGGCGCCGCTGTTCGGCGGTGGCGACGTCGCCGGCCGGCAGCGAGGGGCCGCGGAAGGTTTCTTCGTAACTCTCGATCGCGCTGGCGTCGGCCATGCCGCGGAAGCCTTCGTGCAGGCCGTCGATCGATTGCGACGGCAGCGGCCGGAAGCCGAAACGCAGCTCGGCGCTCGGCGCGATCATATTGGCCTTGATGCCGCCTTCGACCCGGCCGATGTTGAAGCGCAGGCCGGTCAGGCCGCCGAAGCGCTGGTGCGACTGCGATTCGACGAAGTCCAGGGCCTTGCCGCCCCAGCGGATCGCCTGGTGCAGCGCGCTGGTCTGCATCGCGTTCGCACCCGAGGCGTGGCCGGCGACACCGCGGAACTTCAACAGCACCGAGCTGATGCCGCGATGCGCGAGCACCGCTTCGCACATGGTCGGCTCGGCGATGATGGCTTCATCGAAACCGTGATCGGTGGCGAGGAAACCGGCGATGCAGCGCGGGTCGTTGGCTTCTTCGTCGGTGCTGAACAAAAACGCGGCATCGCCCTTGGTTACCGCGGCGGCGGCGAGCAGGCCGGCGGCCGCGCCCTTGATGTCGCAGGCGCCCAGGCCGATCGCGCGATCCTCGGTGACGCGCAGGGTATGCGGGTCGGCGCTCCAGGCCTGCGACGACGGCACCGTGTCGAGATGGACGTTGAACAAACGCCGCGGCTGCCCGCGCACGGCGAGCATCGACACCGCACCGGCGCCGTGGTCGACGACTTCGATGCGGAAGCCGTCGAGCTGGCTGCGCAGATAATCGAAGATGCCGCCGGTGCCGATCTCGCGCGGCGGATTGCGGGTGTCGAAGGACACCAGGGCCTGCAGGTGCTTCAGGACTTCGGGGAGCATGGTTGGGCTCGAGTCTTTCGCTTGGGTGCGGAACAGAAGTGAGTGGAGAGGAGTGAGGAGTGAGCAGAGCAGGAGCGGAAGCGGCTTTTCAGCTCGTTTCTCACTCCTCTGCGCTCACTCCCAGCAAGGGCCTCAGCGCTTGCGGTTGATCTCCGCCCACAGCGTGCTGCTCATGCCGAACAACTTGATGAAGCCCTCGGCCTCGGCCACGCCCCAGTCGGCGGCCTGAGCATAGGTCGCGCCCTTGGCGTTGAGGATGTGCGCCGAGTCGATCGCGACCGCGTTGACCACGCCGCCCGAGGTTTCCAGCACCACTTCGCCGTTGACCGTGCTCTGCGAGCTGGCCAGGAAAGCTTCCAGGTCGGTCTTGAGCGGGTCGTGGAAGAAACCTTCGTAGACCAGCTCGACCCACTTGCGCGCCACGTCCGGCTTGAAGCGGTTCTGCTGCTTGCTCAGCACCGCCTCTTCCAGCGCGCGGTGCGCGGTCAACAGCGCGATCAGGCCCGGTGCTTCGAAAATGATCCGGCCCTTGAGACCGATGGTGGTGTCGCCGGTGTACAAACCACGACCAACGCCATAGCGCGCAAAAAGCCCGTTGAGCTTAGCGAGCAAAACATGGCCTGCGGTGGCCTCTCCGTTCAGTGCGACAGCCTCACCGTTTTTGAACGTCAACTTCACCGACAAGGTTTCGCTCGGCCATTCCGCGCGCGGCTTGCACCAGCCCACCGCGCCCTCGCCCGGTGCCTGCCAGCGGTCGATCTCGCCGCCGGACATGGTCAGGCCGAGCAGGTTTTCGTTGATCGTGTAGGCCTTCTGCTTGGCGCGTACGCCGAAGCCGCGCTCTTCCAGGTACTTCTGCTCGTAGGCGCGCACTTCGGTGTGTTCTTTCTGGATTTCGCGGATCGGCGCGACGATCTCGTAATCGCCGAGCGCCTTCACCGCCAGGTCGAAACGCACCTGGTCGTTGCCCATGCCGGTGCAGCCGTGGGCGATGACCTTGCAGCCCAGCTCGGCGGCGCGCGCCAGCGCGGCCTCGACGATCAGATAACGGTCCGACACCAACAGCGGGTACTGGCCCTGGTAGCCCTCGCCGGCCCAGACGAAGGGCTTGACGAAGCCCGACCAGATCGCCGGGCCGCCGTCGACGGTGACGTGGCTGGCGACGCCGAGTTCGGCGGCGCGCTGCTCGATGAAGGCGCGCTCTTCGGCATCGACGCCGCCGGTGTCGGCGAACACGGTGTGCACGGCCCAGCCGCGCTCCTGCAGGTAAGGCACGCAGAAGCTGGTGTCGAGGCCGCCGGAGAAAGCTAGGACGATATTGCGCTCGGTCATGGGGGTTTCCGGGGAGAGAAATCAGTGGAGAGGAGTGAGGAGTGAGTAAGAGCGGGAGCGTGGGAGGAAGGAGGAGCGAGCAGTTGCCCTACTCACTCCTCTGCACTCACTCCTGGATCAAAGCGGCCATGATCGCCTTCTGCACGTGCAGGCGGTTTTCGGCTTCGTCGATGGCGATGCACTGCGGCGAATCCATCACCGCGTCGGTGGCCTTGACGTTGCGGCGCAGCGGCAGGCAATGGCTGAAGACGCCGTTGTTGGTCAGCGCCATCTTGGCTTCGTCGACGATGAAGTGCTGGTACTGGTCGCGAATGGGTTTCTCCGGGCCCCAGTTGCCGAAGTACGGCAGCGCGCCCCAGCTCTTGGCATAGACCACGTCGGCGCCGCGGTAGGCGCTGTCGATGTCGTGGCTGACCCGCAGCGAACCGCCGCTCTCGGCGACGTTCTGCTCGGCCCAGCCCATGTAGCGCTCGTCGAGCACGTACTCCGGGGTCGGGCACAGCAGGGTCACGTCCATGCCCATGCGGGTGGCGATGGTCAGCGCCGAGTTGGCCACCGCGGTGTTGAGCGGCTTGGGGTGATAGGTCCAGGTCAGCACGTACTTCTTGCCGCGCAGGTCGCTGGTGCCGAAGTGCTCCTGCAGGGCCAGCGCGTGGGCGAGCTCCTGGCAGGGGTGGGTGATGGTTTCCATGTTGATGACCGGCACCGGCGAGTACTTGGCGAAGCTCGCCAGCACCTTGTCCTGGCGGTCGTTGGCCCAGTCGACGAACTTCGGGAACGCGCGCACGCCGATCAGGTCGACGTAGCGGCCGAGCACCTTGGCCACTTCGGCGATGTGCTCCTCGGTGTCGCCGTCCATCACCGTGCCCAGCTCGAACTCGATCGGCCAGGCGTCCTTGCCGGGCTGCAGGACCACGGCATGGCCGCCGAGCTGGAACGCGCCGAGCTCGAAACTGGTGCGGGTGCGCATCGAGGGATTGAAGAACACCAGCGCGATCGACTTGCCCTTGAGATGGTCGCCGAGCTTGCTGCGCTTGAACGCGGCGGCCTGCGCCAGCAGCGCATCGAGGTCGGCGCGCGACCAGTCCTGGGTGTTGAGGAAGTGCTTCATCGGTTGGCTCGGTTCCGTAACGGGAATTGGGAATCGGGAATGGGGAATCGGTTAGAACGGTTGCGCTGTGGCCGGCAGTCGCGAGAGGAGACGGATAACGGCGTACTGCTTTGCCGACTCCCGACTTCCCATTCCCGATTCCCGACCCGAAAAACAAAAAAGCCCAGCGCTAAGGCTGGGCTTTTCGTGTGTGGTGCTTGTTACACGAACGACGGCGAGCGCCGTCACCCAGCTGATTGGCAGGGCAACGGTCGACGCGCGCGCGAGGTCATGCCCGCCGCCATGTAGGCGGAGGTCAGGATGTCGGCGTCGGCGTAGTTCGGGTTCATGAGGCCGCGAATGCTCGCATGGGCAGGCCCGGGGCGCAAGCCGGCCGGGGCCCGTCCAGGGGCGTAGGGATCAGCGCGAGGTGCTGATGGGGGTGATGATCGGGGTCACCGCGACCCGGATCCGCAGCTTGTTGCCGGGGTCTTCGGGCAGGCGCGAGCGGAACCGGCTGCCCTTGTAGACGTAATCGACGTCGTAGGCGATCGGGCGGCGGAACTCGCGCTCGACCGGCACCGGCTTGCAGTTGTCGCCGGTGCTGGGCTTGGGATTGCGCTCGCGGCCGAGGGCTTCGCGGACCGCGCCGACCACGCGCGACAGGCGCGAATCCTCCGGGGTGGTCGGTTCCGGCTCGCACTGCTGCTCGACCGTGGTGGCGCGCAGGGTCTGGTAGACCGGCGTCACCTTCAGCACCTGGGCGTAGTCGAATCGCACGTTTTCGGCCTGGATCACCGTGTGCTGGGCCGCCGCCGGCATCGTCCACAGGCCAGCCAGGGCGCTGACGAGCACCAGGATCGAAGCCTGCAGGACGGTTCGGTTCATCGGGCTCGCGGAGTGGGATTCGTAAACAAAGTGTAAGAGCAGTGTCCGCTCACGGCCTGAATCCCGCCTTTAGACCTTGTCCCTGCGAGCTCTCGCGCCGGTGTCGGCGGCGCTTCACAGGCCCGGAGCCGCCCGGATTGCGCATCGGGCCGCGCCGCCGCGCCCGAATCCTCGCGATCTTCGCCGGGCCTCGCCCGCCGGCCGGGCCGTGCGCGCCGGCACCGGCCCGGCGAACCGCGAAGCGGAGCGGTCGCATCGCCGGCCCCGCATCGCCGGCCCGATCGCCACGGCGCGCGCCGCAGGCCTCATCGGCCGTTAGAATGAACCGAACCCAAGCCGTATCTCCATGAGCCTGCATCTCTACAACAGCCTGTCGCGACAGGTCGAAGCCTTCGTCCCGCTGGATCCGGCACGCCCGACGATGTACGTCTGCGGCCCCACGGTCTACAACTTCGCGCATATCGGCAACGCCCGCGGCCCGGTCGTGTTCGGCGTGCTCGCCGACCTGCTGCGCCGGCGCTACGGCGTGCTGGCCTACGCGCGCAACATCACCGACGTCGACGACAAGATCAACGCCGCGGCCGCCGAACAGGGCGTGCCGATCTCGACCATCACCGATCGCTTCGCCGCCGCCTACCGCGAAGACATGTCCGGCCTCGGCGTGCGCCTGCCGGAGATCGAGCCGGCCGCGACCGCGCACATCGGCGAAATCGTGACGATGATCGAGCGCCTGATCGAAAACGGTCACGCCTACGCCGCCGAAGGCCACGTGCTGTTCGCGATCGAGACCTACGACGGCTACGGCAAGCTGTCGCGCCGCGACATCGACGACATGCGCGCCGGCGCCCGCATCGAGGTCGCGCCGTACAAGCGCGACGCCGGCGACTTCGTGCTGTGGAAGCCCTCGACCGGCGACCTGCCCGGCTGGGACTCGCCTTGGGGCCGCGGCCGCCCGGGCTGGCATATCGAATGCTCGGCGATGGCCGCCGCCCACCTGGGCGAAACCATCGACATCCACGCCGGCGGCGTCGACCTGGTGTTCCCGCACCACGAGAACGAAATCGCCCAGAGCGAATGCGCCCACGGCGGCAAGACCTTCGCCCGCTTCTGGCTGCACAACGGCATGCTCAATTTCGACGGCGGCAAGATGGCCAAGTCGAAGGGCAACATCGAGACCGTGCGCGACCTGCTCGGCAAGCACCCGGCCGAGGCGCTGCGCTATGCGCTGCTGTCGGCGCATTATCGCCAGCCGCTGGAATGGTCGCCGGGCCTGATCGAACAAAGCGCGCGCACCCTGGACCGCCTGTACGGCACCTTGCGCGAGCTGGCCGAGGTCGACGCCGGCACGGTCGCGATCCCGGCGAGCATCGAGGCCGCGCTCGAGGACGATCTCAACACGCCGCAGGCCCTGGCCGAACTGGCGCGCATCGCCGGCGAAGCGCGCAAGGCCAGCGACCCGGCCGAACAGGCCCAGCTCAAGCGCGACCTGCTCGGCGCCGGCCTCGCCCTCGGCCTGCTGCAGCAAGACCCGGCGGCATGGTTCGTCGGCGCGGTCGATGCCGGCGACGACGCCCGCATCCAGGATCTGGTCGACGAACGCAACGCCGCCAAGAAGGCGCGCGATTTCGCCCGCGCCGATGCGATCCGCGACCAACTCGCCGGCGAAGGCATCCTGCTCGAGGACACGCCGGCCGGCGTGCGCTGGGTCAGGAAGCGCGCCACGCAGCCGGCCTGAAGCAGACCGCCGCTGCGCTTGCGGACGCCCGGCCGGCGACGGCCGCGGCGCACGCCCCGAATACCGCGCCAGGGACGGCCGCCTACCGTGATCGAATCGATGATAGTCAGTCCCTTCCCGCTCGAATCCACCGCCGCGCAGGCGCAGGCCGCGATCCGCGAGGAATTCGCCTTCTTCGGCGACTGGTCCGAGCGTTATCAGTACCTGATCGACCTCGGCCGCAAGCTGCCCGACCTGCCGGATGAGTGGAAGACCGAACAGCATCGCTTGCTCGGCTGCCAGTCGATGGTCTGGATCGTGGTCGAAGGCGACGCCGACAAGCTGGTGTTCCATGCGATCAGCGACTCGGCCATCGTCTCCGGCCTGATCTACCTGGCCCTGCGCGTGTACTCGGGCCGCAGCGCGACCGAGATCGTCGCCACCCAGGCCGACTACATCGCCGACATCGGCCTGGCCAAGCACCTCTCGCCGACCCGCAGCAACGGCCTGGCGGCCCTGCTCGCCTTCGTCCGCGACCAGGCGCAACGCCGGCTGTGAGTACGGACGCCGACCGCCCCGGCGCTGTCGGCCCCGGCTCGCGCGACGCCATCGCCACTACCGCCCAAACGCCGGCCGCGGCGCCCGCTCCGACGGCCACTCCGGCGGTCACTCCGGCGGCCACTCCGGCAATTGGCGCCGCGCAGTTGCTGCGCAATCCGGGCTTCGTCGGCCTGCTGGTGTATCGCTTGCTCGGCATGCTGTCCTACCAGATCGTCGCGGTCACGGTCGGCTGGCATGTCTACGAAATCACCCACGACGCGCTCGCGCTCGGCCTGATCGGCCTGACCGAGGTCATCCCCTACTTCTGCTTCGCCCTGTTCGCCGGCTATGCGGTCGATCACCTGCCGCGGCGCAAGCTCGGCCTGTTCGCTTGCCTCGGCTTGCTGCTGACGACGCTGATGCTCGCCGGCGTCGCCAGCGGCCACCTGCCGACCGGCGCGTTCGGTTTCGGCACTTTGACCATCTACGCGGCGATCGCCGTCAACGGCGTGGTCCGCGCCTTCCTTGCGCCGGTCTACATGTCGCTGTTCGCGCGCGTGCTCAAGCGCGAGCATTACGCGCGCGGCGCCGGCGTCAGCAGCGTGGTCATGCAGACCGGGCTGGTGCTCGGCCCGGCCATGGGCGGCGCGCTGGTCGCCTGGGGCGGCAAGACCTCCGCGTACCTGGTCGCGGCCGGCTTCGCCCTGGCGGCGGCGATCGCGATCATCTCTCTGCGCGTGACCGAACCGCCGGCGCCGGCCGAACGTGCGCCGGTGTTCAAGAGCATCGGCGAAGGCCTGCGCTTCGTCTTCAATAATCAGGTGGTACTGGGCGCACAGGCGCTGGACATGTTTTCGGTGCTGTTCGGCGGCGCGGTGGCGCTGTTGCCGGCCTTCATCAACGACATCCTGCACTACGGCCCGGAAGCCCTGGGCGTGCTGCGCGCGGCGCCGGCCGCCGGCGCGGTGCTGATCGGGCTGTGGCTGGCCAAGCACCCGCCGCAGAAGAACGCCGGCCACCTGCTGCTGTACGCGGTGGCGGGGTTCGGCCTGTGCATCATCGGCTTCGCCCTGTCGCGGCAGTTCTGGCTGTCGGCGGCGATGCTGATGCTGTCGGGCATGTGCGACGGCGTTTCGGTGGTGCTGCGCTCGACCATCCTGCAACTGTCCACGCCCGACGAAATGCGCGGCCGGGTCTCGTCGATCAACGGCATCTTCATCGGCTCCTCGAACGAGCTCGGCGCGTTCGAGTCCGGCCTGGCGGCGCGCCTGATGGGCCTGGTGCCGTCGGTGATCTTCGGCGGCTGCATGACCCTGGCGGTGGTCGGGGCGACCGCGAAACTGGCGCCGAAGCTGCGCCGGCTGGACCTGCGCGACCTGCAGTGAAGCCGCGCCGCGGCCGGATCAATCGCTGCGCAGTCTGACCCGGCGACTCTCCGCTTCGGGATGCTCCGCTGCGTCGGCGCGCGGCGCGGGTTTGCGCAGGGCCGCCGCGACCGCGGCGACCAGGGCGATCAGGCCGTTCAACGCCACCGCGGCGACTGTCACCAGCACGTCGCCATAGCTGCCGGCAGCGCTGGGCTCGGCATCGAGGTTGGCCAAGTACCAGACGCCCAAGCCGATCAGCGGCGAGCCGAGCACCAGGCTGAGAACGAACAAGGCCGAACCGGCGACGCGGTTGAAGCCATACGACAGCCGCCACAGCAAGACGTTGAGGCCGATGATCGACACCGGTGCGGCCAGTAACAGCAGATCGTCCATGAATCGTCGCCGGTGATGCAGTGGCCGCCACGGTAGCACCGTCTCGCCGGCGCGGCAGTAGCCGGCCGCTGTCGCCGCCACCGCGGCCGAGCGCCGCGCGGGCGCGACCCGAGCGTGCCGGACCGACGCGGCTCGCATCGCAAGCGACGGCCCAAAACGAAAAGCCCCGCTTGCGCGGGGCCTTTCGTGATGCGGGACGGAAGCGACGGTTCAGTCGCCCATCTGCTTCTGCAGATGTTCCCAACGCTCCTGGGCGTCGATGGTGCGCTCGGCGGTCAGGCGCGCCTCCAGGCGCTCCAGGCCGATTTCTTCGCCGGTGTCGACGCAGAAACCGTAGTCGCCGGAATCCACGCGCTTGAGGGTGCTGTCGATCTTGCTGATCAGCTTGCGGTAACGGTCGCGGGTGCGAAGCTCGAGCGAGTTTTCGGTCTCGCGCGTGGCGCGCTCGGCCTCGTCGCCGACATCGCGCACTTCGTCCTTGAGGTTCTCGATGGTCTGCTTCGACTCTTCGACCAGGTCGGTACGCCACTGCAACAGACGCTGGCGGAAGTACTCCAGCTGCAGCGGGCTCATGTATTCCTCGTCCGACGCCGGCTTGTAGCCTTCCGGCACGAGCGGACGGCCCGTCGCCGGGTCGTTCTTGTAGGGCACGACCTTGACCTTGGTTTTCGGTGCGGGGGTTTGTTGAGTCTTGGCGGTGACGGCCACGGCGACCTTGCCGGCCGGGCGCACGACCGGAGCGGCGGTGGTTGTCGCGGGCTTGCCCGCGGAATTTTTGCTGGATGCTGTCTGGGTCACTGTGTTCTTGCTTTGGTCGGAGATGCTGACGACCTGCGTCGGGGCGGCCTTGGAGGGCGGCGACGATGCGGGCTGCTTGTCGGCAGGCTTGGCTGCGGGCTTCACAGCTTCGGGCTTTTTCACTTCAGTTTTTTTAAGCTCGGGCTTCTTGGCTCCGCTGTCCTTGCCTGCCGCGGATTTCTTGGCCGGTGCCGCGGGCACCGCCTTCTTCGCCGGAACCGCCGGCTTGGCGGCCGGCTTGTTCGCGGCCGGAGCCTTGGCAGGCGCCGTCTTCTTCGCGGGCGCGGCCTTCTTGGCCGCTGGTTTGCTCGGCGTGGCTTTCTTGACTGCTGCCGTCTTGGTCGCCGCGGGCCTGCTCGCAGGCTTCTTGGCCGCGGGCGTCTTGACCGCAGGCTTCTTGGCGACCGCCTTCTTCGGCGCAGGCTTGGCCACGGGTTTGGCCACCTTCTTAGCGGCCGGCTTGACGGTCTTCTTGGCGGCCTTGGCGGCCTTCTTCGCAGGTTTTTTCACTGCCACGAGCGGCTTGTCCTTCTATTCCCTGAGGGCGCCCCCGGACGCGGTCCAGGAGCTTCGCGGGCCAAGCATGACCCACCCGGTCATCAAATGCACATGCGTTCGACGACCGCAAGTGAAATCCGACATTACGCCGGTTTTCGCCCGGTCCGAGCAAACATGGCGGCTTCGCTTCCACGCCGCGCGGACCTTCGTCTTGCACTTGCCTTGTTTGGGGAAAGCGCGCTGTTATACCCTGCTGCGGCACCCGCGGCAACCGCGCGAAATACCCGGCCAAACGCAATGCCCGCGGGTCTATCCAGCGCCCCGGCCCTGTCTTAGTCCCTACCGTTGCCGGCATGAAGGAAACGTGATCGACCGCCTGCTCATCGCCCTGCTTCATGGCTACAAACGTTGGATCAGTCCGATGTTAGGCCAGCGCTGCCGCTTCTATCCCAGTTGCTCCTCGTACTCGATGCAGGCCATCGAGCGCTTCGGCGCGCTCAAGGGCAGCTGGCTCACGGTCCGGCGCATCGCGCGCTGCCATCCCCTGCACCCCGGCGGGCACGATCCGGTGCCGCCCCTGGAACCTGGAAAGCACTCATGTCATCGACACTGATCGTCAACGCCCGCCTGGTCAACGAAGGACGCGAGTACGACGGCGACCTGCGCATCGAGGACGGCCGCATCGCCCAGATCGGCAGCGGCCTGGCCGCGCGCGGCAACGAAACCGTGGTCGACGCCCGGGGCCGGCGCCTGCTGCCGGGCATGATCGACGACCAGGTTCACTTCCGTGAACCGGGCCTGGAGTACAAGGCCGACATGGCGACCGAGTCGGCCGCGGCGGTCGCCGGCGGCCTGACCACGTTCATGGACATGCCCAACACCAATCCCCCGACCCTGGATGCGCAGGCGCTGGAGGACAAATACCGCCGCGCCGCCGGCCGCGCCTGGGGCAATTACGGCTTCTACCTGGGCGCCAGCAACGACAACCTGGCGGCGATCCAGACCCTGGACCCGCGCACGGCGCCCGGTGTGAAAGTGTTCATGGGCGCCTCGACCGGCAACATGCTGGTCGACGATCCGGTCACCCTCGACGCGATCTTCCGCGACGTGCCGACGCCGATCATCACCCACTGCGAAGACACACCGATGATCGACGCCGAACTGGCGCGCTACAAAGCACAGTATGGCGACGACATTCCGGCCCGCTTCCATCCCGACATCCGCTCGCGCGAGGCCTGCAAGAAATCCACCGAGCTGGCGATCTCGCTGGCGCGCCGGCACGGCACCCGCCTGCACGTGCTGCACATCAGCACCGCCGACGAGTTGGCGCTGTTCGAAGCCGGCCCGATCGAAGGCAAGCGCATCACCGCCGAGACCTGCATCCACTTCCTGCGCTTCGACCGCGACGACTACGAGAAGCTCGGCCACCTGATCAAGTGCAATCCGGCGATCAAAGACCCGGCCGACCGCGAGGCGCTGATCCGCGCGGTGGCCGGCGACGTCATCGACGTGCTCGCCACCGACCACGCCCCGCACACCCTGGAAGAAAAGGCCCGCCCCTACACCGGCGCGCCGAGCGGCCTGCCCTTGGTGCAGTTCGCGCTCAACGCCGCACTGGAATTGGTCCACGAAGGCCACTTGACCACCGCCCAGGTGGTCGACAAGTTCGCCCACGCGCCGGCCAAGCTGTTCGACGTCGACCGGCGCGGCTTCCTGCGCGAGGGCTATGCCGCCGACCTGGTGCTGATCGACGACACGCCCTACACGGTGCAGCGCGAGGACGTGCTGTCCAAGTGCGGCTGGTCGCCGTTCGAGGGCCGCACCTTCCATTCGCGGATCGCCTCGACCTGGGTCAACGGCGTGCTGGCCTGGGACGGCAGCGCCCTAGTCGGCGCACCTAACGGACAACGCCTGGCGTTCAATCGATGAGAGCAGTGCTGGCAGGGTCGATGTTGGTTGTGGCGTGGCTGGTGCCGGTGGCCTTCGCCGGTGCGCAAACCGTCCCGGTCGCGGCGCCGGCACGCGCGCCGGCCGACACCCGCATCGTGTTTCCGCCGGCGGTGCAACAGGGCGCGCTGGTGATCGGCAAGGTTCCGGCCGGCAGCGTCGTGCGCTACGGCGAGCGCGTCCTGCGCACCACCGGCTACGGCACCGTGGTGTTCGGCGTCGGCCGCGAGGCCAGCGGGACGCTGGCCTTGCAGGTCGAAACCGCGCCGGGCCGGGTCGACACCGTGCGCATCGCGGTGACGCCGCGCGATTTCCCGACCGAATACATCCAGGGCGTGCCGCCCAAGACCGTCAACCCGCCGCCTGAGATCGCCGCGCGCATCGAGCGCGAGCAGGCCGAAGTCACCGCCGCGCGCGCCCGCGACGACGACCGCGCCGATTTCGCCCAGCCCTTCGTCTGGCCGGTGCGCGGCCGCATCAGCGGCCGTTTCGGCAACCAGCGCGTCTACAACGGCCAGAAAGGCTCCGGCCATTCCGGCATGGACATCGCCGCGCCGACCGGCACCGCGATCGTGGCGCCGGCCGCCGGCGTGGTCACCTTCGCCAAGCCCGGTCTGTACCTGACCGGCGGCACCGTGCTGCTCGACCACGGCCACGGCGTCAGCTCGAATTTCCTGCACCTGTCGCGCATCGACGTCAAAGTCGGCGATCGCGTCGCCCAGGGCCAGACCCTCGGCGCGGTCGGCGCAACCGGGCGCGCGACCGGCCCGCACCTGCACTGGGGCATGAACTGGTTCGACGTGCGGGTCGATCCGCTGCTGGTGTTGGAACGCGGGCAAGCGACCCAGGCGGCGAAAACGCCGGCGCTGTAGAACGTATACGGCGCTCAGACCGCGCCGGGCGCCGGATACAGGCGGCCGAGCGGCTCGTAGGACGGCGAGCGTTCCAGCTCGCACAGGCGCAGCCACTTCGGATTCGGCTGGCGCGGCCCCGCCGCAAGCAGGCCGGCGCCGGTCGAAATCAGGCCGAGCCGCGAACGCGCCGCGGTCACGGCGATGTAGAAATCGCCGTCGTCGACGCCCGCGTCGCCGTCGAACGAGGGCAACGCGCGGCGTTCCTCGGGCAACCACGGCGCGATCTGCAGCCACAGCGCCGGCCAGTCGATGTGCGGGAACGGCGCGGCGCGCGCCGCCATCGGGGTCAGCTGCGGCGCCAGACGCCCCGGCGGCTGCACCGGGTTCTCGGCGAAACAGCGGTAGACGAATTCGCTCGCGGTCATCGCATCGGCGCCGGCGCGGGCGACGCGCTGCAAGGCTTCGTACAGCACGCGGCGCAAGGCCGGTTGCGGCGGCAGCTCGCGCTCGCGTACCGCCGCCAGCACGCCGAGCGCGCGCAAAGGGTCGCCGGCATAGTTCGGCCGGCGCAAGGACAAGGCATGCGCGAGCACGGCGATGCGGTCGTTGTCCTGCAAATCCTCGCCCTGCCCCGACAAGGGGCGGCGCACGTCGACCGCGACCACATCGGCCGCACCCAGGCGTTCGTCCAAGGCCGGTTCGACCACGCCGCCGGCGCCGAAATCGATCACGCAACCGGCGCGGCCGACCAACAGCACATGGTCGTAGTCGCTGTCGCCGAACCAGGTGGTCAACGTCGCCAGTTCGTTGCGGCTGCGCATCAGCAACAGGTCGCCGGTGCGCAACTGCGCGGCCGAGACCGCGGCCAAGCCCGCGCCGTCCGGCGGATTCATGACACGACCTCGCGCTCGGGCGCGACGCTGTGGCCGGTGACGCGGTCGCGCCCGGCCGACTTGCTCGCATACAAGGCGGCGTCGGCGCGTTCGAGCAACTGCTCCGGGGTTTCGCCGGTGCGCAGCTCGGCCACGCCGAGGCTCAGGCTGACCGGCAACAGGCGGCCGTCGATCGACAGCGGGCTGCCGCTGACCGATTCGCGCAGATGCTCGGCGACCCGGATCGCGTCGCGCAAATACGTGTCGGCCAACACCACCAGCACTTCGTCGCCGCCGTAACGGCCGAACAGATCGTAGGCGCGCAGACGGTTGCGGGTGCGCAGCGAAACGATGCGCAGGGTTTCGTCGCCGACGCGGTGGCCGTGTTCGTCGTTGATGCGCTTGAAGTGGTCGATGTCGAAGAACACCACCGACAAGGGCCGGTGCGAACGGTGCGCGCTTTCGACCGCGCCGCGCAGGCTTTGCGAGATCGCCGCGCGCGTCATCGCCCCGGTCAGGCTGTCGTAGGTGGCCAGGCGGTTGGCGGTGTCGCGGTCGCGCCGCAGCTGTTGCAGTTTCGAGGTCAGGCCCAGCAGCAGGCCGAGCCCGCCGAAGGCCAGGCCGACCGGGAAGGAATACTCCAGCCAGGCGTACTCCGGCCACCACTCGTGATTGGCGCCGACCAGGACCACCAGCAGCACCATCAGCGGCGACCACGCCAGCAACAGAAAATACGCCTCGCGCTGGCGCCGCCAGATCGCCACCACGGTGCAGTACAGCACCAGCGCGATCACCAGCAGCAGGTTGAGATTGCCGAACAGCGCGCTGTGCTTCCAGGTCTTGAACAACGACACCAGCAACAGCGCGCCGAGCGAGACGCTGCAGTAGTCGAGGATGCGCGCGACCTTCGGCTGGGTGGTGCGCAAGCCGAGGAAGAAGATCAGGAAACGGATGCTGGCGAGCACCGCCGCGGTATTGAGCACGACGTTAGTGCGCCCGTCCGGGGCGATCTCGTCGAGCCAGGGGATCGCGCGCATCTCGCCGCCGTCGGCGGTCAGGGTCAGGATCTGCAGGACCAGGGTCAGGCCGAGGTAGGCATAACCGCGCTCGCGCAGGCCGGCCCAGAAGCCGAACGCGAGCACCGCCGCCACTCCCATCGCAGTCAGCACCACGCTGCGCAAGCCCACGTGCAGCATGTCCTCGCGCTGGACCTTCGCCAGCGGCTGGATCATGACCTTGGACGGCAGCACGTCGACCGTCAGCACGCGCAGATACAGCGAGTCGCCGCGGCGCAGGCCCTTCGGCAAGGGAAAGACGATGAAGCGGGTGGAATGACTGAAGTCGGTGTCGGGGCCGTAGATCGAACGCCGCAGCGGCACCGCGTCGCCCGGGCGCCACAGTTCGATCTCGCGGCGATAGGGCCGGCTGATCACCAACTGCGGCGCATCGGATTCGGCGATGTCCTGGTCGACCGTTACCCGCCACCACACCGGCTGGCGCCGCGGCGCCGAAATCTGGTTGCCGGCGATGCTTTCGAACTCGCGATCGAATTCGCCCCCGAGTATCCGTGCCGGCACCGGGTCCTGGCCCAGGCGGGACAGACTCAGCGACGGCGACGCATAGGAGGCGCGGCCCGGCGAAGCCAGGCCCAAGGATTGCGCCGACACGATCGTCGCCACCCACATTCCCAGCAGCACCAACAGGGTCTGCCAGGCTCGACGCGAGGGTTTCCCCATGCCCCTTCCGGTCACAAGTCTGGTGAACCGAGCATAGCCCATGGGCCTCGCGCTCCGGGGGAGGGGGCCGTCACGGTTTGGGCCTCGAATCTGTGCACTCGCACACGCCTCCATGCATTGCCGCAGCGATCCTGCCGCGGCTTGGAGGAGATGCTACACGTCCGCTACGTCGCGGCGACGCCGACTATCCGTAGGACATCGCCGCCTCGCACCGTCAGTCGCGGGCGCCCTGCCCGGTGACCCGGGCGACGGCGTCGTGCGCGTGCAGGCTTTCGAAGTGCGCGATCTGCGCATCGAAACGTTCGATGCGCTTGTCGTGCGACAAGGCGGCGGCGACGCGGCGCGCGGCGTCTTCGCAGAACATCAGGTTTTCGGCGTTGAGACGGGCGAAGGCTTGCTCGTCCTCGCGCTTGACCGCGGTCTGCACCGGCGTGCCGAGGGCTTGCTCGATCGCGTCGATGAGGGCGACCAGCGGCACTTCGTCGAAGGCCGGGCGCAGCTCGACGCGCACGTCGGCACGGCTGCGCTGGGCGTGCGGCGTCGCCGCCAGGCCGCGTTCGGACGCCAGCCAATCGCTGACCACCGCGGTCGACAGCGGATGGGCGGCGGCGAAGTCGTCGGCGAAGCGTTCGGCGTTGAGCTGGCGCGACAGCGCCGCCGAGGCCGGACAGGTGCTGGAGTATTCGACCGCGAAACGCAGCCCCAGGTGCAGGTGACCGTCGAGCAGGCGCGCGTCGATCTCGACCGGGTAGCGCTTCCAGCCGGCGTTGTGACTGGCCAATGCCGGACGCAGCAGCAACTGCTCGTAACGCAGGACCAGGCGCGCGGCGCTGGAAATGCCGCCCTGACCGTCGACCAGGCTCTGCAGCACGCGGCGCAGGCCGGCCGGGGTCACCGTCTCGCTGGCGAAGGCGTTCTGCAGATGCAGGTACATGCGCGACATGTGGATGCCGCGCGCGTCGGCGTCGCGCAGGTTCACCGAGACGTCGACCGAGGCCGCGACCTGGATCGAACCGCCGTCGGCCGCGGCGATCCGCAGCGGCAAGGCGATGTTGGACATCCCGACCCAGTCGAGCGGTCGCGCCGCGGCGGCGGCGTCGAAGGCGACATCGGGCAGGACGGGCTTGAGTGCGGAGGGGGTGTTGGGAGGATTCACGACGGCAGACATGGGGGCGCGTGGGGGGAACGCAACGCCGCCATTCTAGCCGCAGGGGGCCGGGCACCCCCTGCCCGGCCCTGCAACGGTCAGTTGCGGGCGCCGCGCCAGGCCGCCAGCAGCGCCGTCCACGGCGACAGCGGCCGGGCCGCATCGCCGCGTTGCAGGCGGGTATGGGCCAGGGCCGTCCACAAGCGCCGCGGCACGGTCGAGCCACCGCGGGCCGGCCATTGGGCCAGCAGTTCGCGGCTCCATTCGGCCGCCGCGCCCTCGCCCGCACGCGCCATGCTGCGCGCGACCACGCTCAGCGGCACCGCCGCATCGCCCTGCAGGACCAGGCGCGCTTCCAGCAGCGAGGACAGGATCGGCGCCACCGCGGCCTCGGCCAACTGCCCCGGCACCGGCCCGAACAGGGCCAGGTCGATCGCGCCGATGGCCTCGGCCAGCGGGGTCAGCGCCTCGAAAGCCTCGTTGCGGTCGCCCGGGCGTTCGCGGCTGTCGCGCAGCGACGGCAGCATCACCGCCAGCGCCTTCCACGGCGCCGCTTGCCGTTGCAGGGCCAAGCCGAGCGGGTGCCGGCGCCGGCCCTGGCTCCAGCCCTGCAGTTCTTCTATCCACCAGCCCAGCTTGGCTTCGCCGGGCGCGGCATCGCTGCCGCCCCAGGCGGCGTCGGTCAGTTCCTGCTGCAGGCTCGCCCAGGCCACCGCGGTGCCGCGCTGGGCGCGCGGCACGAACACTTCGGCCACCGACCATTCCGGCCAACGCGCACGCCACTTGCCGGTGAAGTCTTCCAGCGCGTCGTCGCGTTCGGCGGCGGCCGCTGCGGTCATCGCGTCGCCGGCCATGCGCCTGGCTCGCTCAAGCTGGAAGGAAGCTCGACCAGCACGTCGCCCTGCCAGGCGATCGGGTCGTCCTCGGCCAGGCGATAGCCCCACAACGCCACCACCGAGGCCATGCCGGCGGCGCGCGCAGCGACGATGTCGCGCTCGTCGTCGCCGACGTAGATGCAGTCGCCGGGGCGCATGCCGATCAATTCGGCGGCATGGGTCAGCGGCAGCGGATCGGGCTTGCGCACCGCCAGGGTGTCGCCGCCGATCAGCACCGCGCAGCGCGTCTGCCAACCGAGCAACGGGATCAGCTTGCGCGCGAGGTATTCGGGTTTGTTGGTGACGATGCCCCAGACGCAGCCGGCCGCTTCCAACGCCGCCAACATCGGCTCGACGCCCTCGAACGGCGCGCCGTGCAGGCCGAGTTCGGCTTCGTACAGATCGAGGAATTCCTGCACCCAGCCATCGCGTTCGCTGGCGTCGAGGTCGGGAAAGGCCGCACCGATCATCGCCCGCGAACCCTTCGACACGTGTGGACGCAAAAGATCGAGGCTGATCGGGTCGCGGCCGCGATCGGCGCGCATGCGGTTGGCGACGGCCAGCATGTCCGGCGCGCTGTCGAGCAAGGTACCGTCGAGATCGAACAGCACCGCCTTCGGGAAGGCGCGCGCGTTCGCCTGGGGCGAAGCGGCGGTCATGCGTCGAGCTCCGGCTTCAGCGCGCAGGCCAGGTAGTTGACGTCGGTGCGCGAGATCACCCGCGCCGCATTGCGCCAGGGTTCGTACATCAGGCCGCTGACGTCTTCCATCCGCAGGCCGGCCTCGCGCAACCAGGCGGCGAGTTCCGACGGCTTGATGAAATCGCGGTACTGGTGGGTGCCCTTGGGCAGCACCCGCGCCACGTACTCGGCGCCGACGATGGCCAACGCGAACGCCGCCGGGGTGCGGTTGAGGGTGGACAGGAACAGACGCCCGCCGGGCTTGAGCAGGCGCGCGCAGGCGCGCACGACAGCGGCCGGATCCGGCACGTGTTCGAGCATCTCCATGCAGGTGATCGCGTCGAAGCGACCCGGCATTTCCTCGGCCAGGCTCTCGGCCGGCTGCAGGCGGTAGTCGACGGCGACGCCGGTCTCCAGACGGTGCAGCTTGGCGACCTTGATCAGTTCCGGCGCCAGATCGATCGCAGTGACGTGTGCACCGGCCGCGGCCAGGGCCTCGCTGAGCAGGCCAGCGCCGCAACCGACGTCGAGCACCTGCGCATCGCGCAGATTCGCGCGCTGGGCGACGTAGCCCAGGCGCGCCGGGTTGAGCGCGTGCAAGGCCTTCTGCGGGCCTTCCGGGTCCCACCAGCGGTTGGCCAGGGCGCCGAACTTGTCGAGTTCGGCCTGGCTGAAATTGTTGTGCTCGGCCGCGGCGCCGGCTTCGGCGGAGCTGTCGGATTCGGTATGCGGTGTGGATTTGGCTGCGCTCATGACTTCCTGCCCGTCATTGCTGCGGATCGTTGCGGAGCGCCCTGCCCGCGCGATGCGCGGGCGAGGATCGGTCCGGCGTGGCGCGGGCCGTGCCCGCGGCGTGTGGGTCGATAGTGTGAAGCAAGCGCCGCCGATGCGCCGTCGAGGCCGCGCCGGCGCACGGCGGCAGCGGCCGGTGGCGATCGCGTCGCGGCGATCGCGCTCAGCGCCGGATCGTCGCGATGCGTTCGCGCCATTGCCGGGCATTGGCGACCAGGGCCGCGGTGTCCATGTCGATCAGCTCGCGCTGGCGTAGCTTGCTGCGCCCGGCGATCCAGACGTCGCTGACCTGGTGACGGCCGGTCGCATAGATCAACTGCGAGACCACGTGGTGCACCGGCTGGGTTTCGAGCTGGCCGAGGTCGACGCAGACCAGGTCGGCCTGCTTGCCGATCTCGATCGACCCGATCTTGGCTTCGAAGCCGAGCGCCTTGGCGCCGCCGAGGGTGGCCGCGCGCAGCGACTTGAACGCGTCCAGGGCCGAGGCATCGTTGGCGACGGCCTTGGCCAGGAACGCCGCGGTGCGGGTCTCGCCGAACATGTCGAGGTCGTTATTGCTGGCGCAGCCGTCGGTGCCGATCGCCAGGTTGACCCCGGCCTGGTCGAGCTTGCTCGCCGGGCAGAAGCCCGAGGCCAGCTTGAGATTGGATTCCGGGCAATGCACCACGCTGACGCCGCGCTCGGCGCACAGGGCGATCTCGGCGTCGGTGAGCTGGGTCATGTGCACCGCGATCAGGCGGTCGCTGACCACGCCGAGCCGGTCCAGGCGCGCCAGCGGGCGCTGGCCGTGCAGCTTGATCGAGTCGGTCACTTCCTGCGCGGTCTCGTGCGTGTGCAGGTGGATCGGCAGGTCGAGCTGGTCGGCGAGCATGCGGATGCGTTCGAAATTGGCATCGCTGACCGTGTACGGCGCATGCGGCGCGAACGCGGTCGCGACCAGCGCATCGTCGCGCCACAGGTCGTGCACTTCGCCGGCGCGGTCGAAATATTCGTCCGAGCTCTTGGCCCAGGCGGTCGGGAAATCGATCACCGGCAGGCCGACCCGCGCGCGGAAGCCGTGGCGCTTGTAGACCGCGGCTTGCACGTCGGGGAAGAAATAGTTCTCGTTGGCGCAGGTAGTGCCGCCGCGCAGCATCTCGGCGATCGCCAGGGTGATGCCATCCTCGACGAACTCCGGCCCGATCACCGCGCCTTCGACCGGCCAGATGTGGCCCTGCAGCCATTCCATCAGCGGCAGATCGTCGGCGATCCCGCGCAGCAGGGTCATCGGGTTGTGGGTATGGGCATTGACCAGGCCCGGGATCAGCGCGGCCTCGGGCCGCGACACCGTCTGCGCGGCGGCGTAGCGCGTGCGCGCCTCGGCGCTGGGCAGCAGGCCGACGATGACGCCGTCCTTGATCGCCACGGCGTGGTCTTCGAGCACCACCGCATGCGGCTCGACCGGCACCACCCAGCCCGCTTCGATCAACAGGTCGCAGGCGATGGGCGGATGTTCGTGGGTCATGTGCGCTCGCTCGTGAGGCTGTAGGGACACCGGTCCGGCAGGCTCCGGTGGCGGCCGCCAAGCCGGCGGCATGGCGCCGGTCGGGGTCGCTGCGCGGCCCGCGGTTGC
>NZ_CP013141.1:5314048-5345890 GCF_001442535.1 Lysobacter antibioticus
GCAGCCGGCGGTGCGCCTGCGCGTCGCCGACGGCGCCGTAGCCGGCTTCGACGACGCCATCCTCGGCGCGCAATCGCAGGACGTCGCCAACCAAGTCGGCGACTTCGTCCTGCGCCGGGCCGACGGCTACTGGGCCTACCAACTCGCGGTCGTGGTCGACGACGCCGCGCAAGCCATCAGCGACGTCGTGCGCGGCGCCGACCTGCTCGACTCGACGCCGCGCCAGATCCTGCTGCAGGCCGCGCTCGGCTTGCCGACGCCGCGCTATGCGCATTTGCCGCTGCTGCTCGATGCGCAGGGCCGCAAACTGTCCAAGTCCGATGCCGCCCAGCCGGTCGATGCGGCCGATCCCCTACCCGCGCTGCGGGCCGCCTGGCGCAGCCTCGGCCAGGAACCGCAGGCCCTGGACGCGGTAGCGACTGTCACGGAACTGCTCGAACGCGCACAGGTTTCGTTTAGTCCGGCACAGATTCCGAAATGTGCTAACGCTCTCGCCGCGATGCACAACGATCCTTTGACGAATGCTGTCTAGAATCGGTCCGAGACCGCGCGGTCGCGGTCAAGGAGAGTACAGATGCAGTCACGCGTTGCACTCGTCACCGGCGGTACCGGTGGCATCGGCACCTCGATCGTCCAACGCCTCGCCAAGATGGGCCACAAGGTAGCGACCAACTATCGAGACGAAGCCAAGGGCCGCGCCTGGCAGGCGCAGATGAAGGAACTCGGCATCGACGTGGCGATCGCCAGCGGCGATGTCTCATCGCCGGAACAGGCCGAAGCCCTGATCCGCGGCGTCGAGTCCCAGCTCGGCCCGGTCGACATCCTGGTCAACAACGCCGGCATCACCCGCGACTCCACCTTCCACCGCATGACCTCGCAACAGTGGAGCGAGGTCATCGCCACCAACCTCAACTCCTGCTTCAACGTCACCCGTCCGGTGATCGAAGGCATGCGCGAGCGCAAGTGGGGGCGGATCGTGCAGATCAGCTCGATCAACGGCCAGAAGGGCCAGTACGGCCAGGCCAACTACGCCGCGGCCAAGGCCGGCATGCACGGCTTCACCATTTCGCTGGCGCAGGAAAACGCGAAGTTCGGCATCACCGTCAACACGGTCTCGCCGGGCTACATCGGCACCGACATGGTCATGGCCGTGCCCGAGGACGTGCGCAACAAGATCGTCGCCCAGATCCCGACCGGCCGCCTCGGCACGCCGGACGAGATCGCCTACGCAGTCGGTTTCTTCATCCCCGACGAAGCCAGCTGGATCACCGGCGCCAACCTGTCCGCCAACGGCGGCCAGTACATGGGTTGGTAAAAGCCGGGTTGGATTAGGACCTGCGCCGCGCCGGAGACCTGTTCAGGGTCTCCGGTTCCGGCATTAGACCCGGCCGGCCTTCCCGCTTCGACGCAACACCGCCGCGGCCGCGCCGCGCAATCGTCCTGCCCGCCACCCTCCGCAGGCCCGCAACGGGTCCTGCGCGGCATCGTCCGGCCCGCCGAAACGCTACGCAGGCAAGCGCCACGACGGGCGGCGCAGCCCGGAGCGCCGTACCTGTTGCAAGCCCTTGCGCCCTGAGCCATGCTGCAAGGCACCACGTTTTAGAGCCAAAGCTCCATGGCCTCGACCCGAATTATCAAGAAGTATCCGAACCGTCGTCTTTACGACACGGAGATCTCCAGCTACATCACCATCGAAGACGTACGGCAGTTGATCGTCGATGGCGAAGAATTCGAAGTCCGCGATGCGCGCTCCGGCGACGACCTGACCCGCCAGGTCCTGCTGCAGATCATTTCCGAACACGAGCAAGACGGCGAGCCGGTGCTCTCCACCCAGTTGCTGAGCCAGATCATCCGTTTCTACGGCGACTCGCTGCAGGGCTTCATGGGCAACTACCTGGAACGCTCGATGCAGGTGTTCCTAGATCAGCAGCAACAGTTCCGCAACCAGATGGGCGGCATGCTCGGGCAGACGCCCTGGGCGATGATGAACCAGCTCACCGAGCGCAATCTGACCTTGTGGAAAGAGTTCCAGCAGAACCTGTCCGGCAACGTAGGCCAGCCCACGACGCCGAAGCAGAAGACCGACAAGCGCGAGCGTTGAGCCGCGCTTTTTTGTTGCGCGCCGCTTGACCGACTGCGGTCGTGGCGCGTGTTTTCCTGTCGGGCCGTCGGGGGACGGCCCGGGCGCGTGCATGCACCGCGCCTTACGCATGAGATAGAAACTCAATGAACAAACGCATCGCCGTCGTCAGTGGCGGCATCGGCGGTCTCGGCACCGAGATCTGCCTGTCGCTGGCCCGTGCCGGCCGCCGCGTCGTCGCCCTCGACCTGGGCTCGCGCGAGGAACGCATCGCCGAATTCGCCGGCCTTACCCGCGAGTTCGACATCCGCTTCGAAGCGGCCAACGTGGCCGACTACGACGACTGCGGCGCGGCGATCGAACGCATCGTCGGCGACGACGGCGGCATCGACATCCTGGTCAACGCCGCCGGCATCACCCGCGACGGCAGCCTGCGCAAGATGGACAAGCGCGCCTGGGACGACGTGCTCGGGGTCAACCTCGACGGCGTGTTCAACCTGTGCCGCCACGCCGTCGACGGCATGACCGAACGCGGCTTCGGCCGCATCGTCAACATCAGCTCGGTCAACGGCCAGACCGGCCAGTTCGGCCAGACCAACTACTCGGCGGCGAAGGCCGGCATGCACGGCTTCACCATGGCGCTGGCGCGCGAAGTGGCGCGTAAGGGCGTGACCGTCAACTCGGTATCGCCGGGTTACTGCGAGACCGCGATGGTCATGGCCGTGCCTGAAGACATCCGCAGCCGCATCGTCGACAGCGTCCCGGTCGGGCGCCTCGGCAAACCCAGCGAAATCGCCCGCACCGTCGAATTCCTGACCGCCGACGACGCCGGCTTCATCACCGGCGCCAACATTCCGGTCAACGGCGGCTTGTTCATGAGTTTCTGAGGGGTTGGGAATCGGGAATCGGGAATCGGGAATCGGGAATCGGGAATCGGGAATCGGGAATCGGGAATCGGGAATCGGGAATCGGGAATCGGGAATCGGGAATCGGGAATCGGGAATCGGGAAAGGCTGAAGACCTGAGACTATCGCCGCAACAAAAAAAACCGCCTCTCGGCGGTTTTTTGTTGGTGGCAGCAATCGACAGCGTCTTTGCCTTTGCCTTTGCCGTTCCCCCCTGTGGTGAGGGGGTTAGGGGGATTTGCTCTCAGCGCGCTGCCAACGGCCGACTCGCGCAATTGGCCTGATAGAACTGCAGCGCCTTCGGCATCAACGCCTGCAAGGTCTGGATGCGGTTGGCCGGATCCGGATGGGTCGAGGCGAACTCCGCCGGACGCTGACCGCCGCCGAGCTCCGACATGCGCTCCCACAGCGGTATCGCCTGGCGCGGGTCGTAGCAGGCCGCCGCCGCCAACATTAAGCCGACCTGGTCGGCCTGGGTTTCGTGATTGCGCCCGTACGGCAGCACCAGCCCGTACTGCGCGCCGGCCCCGAGCGCGGCCATCACCATCTGCTGCTGTTGCGGGTCCATGCCGCCGACCGCCATGCCCGCGGCGATCTGGCCCATCTGCACCAGCTTCTGCTGGGCCATGCGCTGCGAACCGTGGCGCAACAGCGCATGGGCGATCTCGTGCCCCATCACCACCGCCAAGGCGTCGTTGTTCTGGGTCACCGGGAACAAGCCGGTGTAGACCGCCATCTTGCCGCCGGGCAAGCAGAAAGCGTTGGCCTCCTGCGAGTTGATCACCGCCACGTTCCATTGGAAGTTGCGGTAGTCGGTCGGCGCGGCCTGGCCGTTGCTCGCCGCCAAGGACTCGGTCACCTGCGGCACCTTGCTGATCAGGCGCTGGGCGATCTCGCGCACACCCTGGCTCTGCGGCGCGTTGTCCGGCAGCAGCGCGCGCTGCGCATTGGCGTCGCCGAGCACCTGCTGGAACGCCTGCGCACCGAGCTGTATTTCTTCGTCGGCGGTGGTGCCGTAGTGGGCCTTTTCGCCGGTGTAGGGGTCGGTCTGGGCGCTGCCGAACCACGACCACGCCGCGTAGATCGCGAACAGCACCAGGATCCACCAACGGAACCCGCCGAAGCCGCGCCGCCCTTGCCCGCGACTCGCGCCACCCATGGGATCGATCCTCATTTCCACACTCCCCACTACACGGGCCCAGGCCCGATCCGTTGATTGCCGGCCGCGGCCGAAGCCGCGACCACCGTACCCGCCTGCCTCCTGCGAGCGGCGCGATTCCATCATGAACCCTGTCGAGGGTCCGCGCCCACCCAACTCAAACCCATCAACTCAAACCGATCGATCTCAAATTTCCCGCACGATCCGGAACCCGAGCCGCCCGTTGGTGGTGTCCGCGCTGGTGCCCTGCCGCCACGCCGCGCGCGATTGCGCCGGCGAGCTCGACCAGGAACCGCCGCGCAGCACCCGCGTGCGGCAGCCCGGATTGAACCAGGCCGCGCCGTCGCGCGGGGCACGGCGGTAGTTGTCGTGCCAGCAATCGGCCACCCACTCGCTGACATTGCCGGCCATGTCGTGAAGACCGAATGCATTGGGCGCATAGCTGCCGACCGGCATCGGCCCCCAGGCGCCGTCGCCGAAGCCCTGAAAGGCGTTGCGCCAATGGCGCCGGCTCGGCGAGGCATCGAGGCTGCCGGTGAGGTTGCCGACCCGCGCCGGCGGCGAGCCGTCGCCCCAGGGATAGGCGCCCTGGCTGCCGGCGCGCAGCGCGTACTCGAACTCGGCCTCGCTCGGCAGCCGGTAACGCTGGCCGGTGATCGCCGACAGCCACTCGACGTAGGCCACCGCGTCCTTGGCGCTGACATGCACCACCGGCAGGTTGTCGGCGGCCGGGTTGCCGGCGTAATCGGAGCGCCAGTCGACCCCGCCGCGCCGCACCAGGTTGCCGCTGCGCTCGTCGTAGGCGGTGGAATAACCGCGGCGCGCCGCGCGGGCACGGTGCTTGGTCGAATTCATGAAGCGGCGGAACTCGCCGACGGTGATCTCGTAGCGCGACATCGCCACGCCGCGCTCGAAGCGGATGTTGCGGGTCGGCCGCTCGGCGTCGGTCGAGCCCGCCTCGCTGGGCTCGGCGCCCATGCGGAACGCGCCGTGCGGGATCACCACCATCGCCGGCCCGCGCCCGCCCAGGTTCATCGCATCGGTGAACACCTGGCCGGGGCGGAACAAGCCGTAATGGGTCGCCAGCTCGATGCGCTCGCGCAGTTCGGCCGCAGCCGGGTCGCCGGCCGGCGCGATCCGCAGCAAGGTCGCCAGATGCCCGCGGGCGACGTCGATGCCGCCGAACTTCGGCAGCGCGGCGATGCCCTGGTCGCGCAGGCCGCCGATCCGCGCCCGCCGCTGCGCCGCGATGCGGCCCTGAGCGCTGGATGCGGTGTCGAACTTCGGCCGCACCTGCGCCGCCGCGGCGAGCCAACGCTCGGCGCCGGCGTAATCGTCGCGGTCGGCGGCGAGTTCGGCACGCCGGATCAACGCACTTTCGGCCGCGGCGATGCCCTGCGAGGCGCGCGCATCGTTCGGGCGCAGCTCCAACGCCTCGCGGAACCGCGCCAGCGCCCCGCCCTTGCCGTTCTCGCCGACCCGGCCGGCGTTCAAGTCTTCCTCGCCGAGGCGGTTGGCCTCCTGGGCCTGGTCGGCGCGGTCGACCCGCTCCAGATAGGCCACCACCTTGCGGTGCTCGGGCGCGGCCACCCGCGCCACCGCCGCCGCCTCGTGGGCGCCGCGCAGGGACAGGGGCTCGTCGTCGATGCCTTTCAGTGCGGTATCGCCTTCGACCAGCAACAGCGCCACGGCCTTGTCGAGGCCCTTGGCGAAACGCCGGTCGTCCGGCGCGTAAGCGCGCAGCGCCAGATAGATCGGGATCGCCGAATCGGCATCGGCATGCAGCCGGCCGGCGGCCAGCGCCGCTTCGCCGCGCTTGTTCAAGTCGTCCAGGTTCTCGGCGGTGACCGCGATGGCCGGCGCCCGCCACGGCGGCACCGGCGACACCGCCTGGTCGGCGCTGATCGTCACGATCGGCGCGCGCGCGCCGCCATCCTGCGACGACGCCTTACCGCCCCGATCGGTGCACCCGACCAGCAGCCCTATCGCGGCGATGCCTGACCACATCAATGCGCGCAACCTGCAACCTCTCCGGAACCGTCTTGGCGATCGATGGGACGCAGCATATCGCTTCGACCGCGGCGCCATGTTCAGGCAATGTGGTGCGCACCGGGTCCGAACGAGGCGGCGCACGCGATTACAGCCACAGGCGGCTCTGCGCGTGCCGGTTGGCCTGGCCTGCCGCCTTGCGCACCCTGGCCGGGCCAGGCCGCCGCGACCCGTCGCCGCGAAAAGTAGGCTATTGTCGCCCGCCCCGGCAACCTCGACGCCGGCCACGCAAAAGAACCGAAACATGCCCGTCTGGATCACCACCCCCGCCGCGCTGCAAGCGCATTTCGAGGTCAAGCCCGAACGCATCGGGCTGGACACCGAATTCATCCGCGAACGCACCTACTGGCCGCAGCTGGCGCTGGTGCAGATCGCGATAGAAAGCGCCGACGCCGACGAACCGACGATCCTGTTGGTCGACCCCTTGCGCCCCGGCATCGCCGAAGCGCTGGCGCCGATCCTCGCTGACGAGAGCATCCTCAAGATCGTGCACAGCCCGAGCGAGGACCTGGTCGCCTTCAAGCACGCCTGCGGCGTGGTGCCCAAGCCGCTGTTCGACACCCAGCAGGCCGCGGCCCTGGCCGGCATCGGCAGCGGCCTGGGCTATCAGAAGCTGGTCGAACAATTGACCGGCGTGGCCCTCGCCAAGGGCGAGACCCGCTCGGACTGGATGCGCCGCCCGCTCTCGCCCTCGCAGCTCGAATACGCCGCCGACGACGTGCGCCACCTGTTCGCCATGCAAGACGCCCTCGACGGCCTGCTCGCCCCGCTCGGCCGCCGCGCCTGGCTCGACGAAGACGCCGCCCGCACCGTCTTCAACGCCGAAAACGAAGCCCCGGAACGCTGGCCGCATCTGTCGATGCGCAGCGCCCAATTCCTCGACGTCCCCGCGCAACGCCGCCTGGTGCGCCTGCTGCGCTGGCGCGACGCCTATGCGCGCGACAGCGACCGCCCGCGCAGCTGGATCCTCGACAACGAACTCGCCGTCTCGATCGCGCGCCAAGTCCCGGCCGACCGCGACGCCCTGCAGCGCCAGCTCGACGCCCACCCCAAGGCCCCGCGCAAACTCGGCGATGCCATCTGGACCGCGCTGAGCACCGAACTGGCCGACGAAGACCAGACCCCCGACGCCGGCGTCGCCGAAACCCGCGACAAACAGCGCCTGCGCCAGCTGCAGGAAGCCGTGGCCACCCGCAGCGCCGCCCTCGGCCTGCCCGACGGCGTGCTCGCCTCGCGCCGCTGGCTCGAAGCCCTGCTCGACCACGGCGACTGGCCCGACGCCCTGTCCGGCTGGCGCCGCGCCGCGCTCGAACCCGACCTCGCCCCCTTGCTGGCCCAGCAGAGCTGAGCCCGAGGAACTGAACTCAAGGACTAGCGCCCCCCAGCCCGGCCCGCTACACTCGATCCCCGAAGTGGGGCGGTAGCTCAGCTGGGAGAGCGTCGCGTTCGCAATGCGAAGGTCGGGAGTTCGATCCTCCTCCGCTCCACCAATCCAGAACCCTCGAAAGCCCTTGGTTTTCGAGGGTTTTTTATGCCTGAATCACAATGGCCTTATAGGCACTCGAGCAACTGGCATACGTTGCGGGCTTGTCCGCGTAGACCGCGGGGAACCGGTCGGGCTACTAGCCTGTGATGGCACACAAGAGCATTACTGGACTTGTTGAACAATCGATTGAAGGTTCTCCAATTCCTCAGTTAGCGCACGCCTGTCCAACATTGAATTGTTGGGATGCAGCAGTTGACGCAAGCGCCCCGTTTGAGCCATCAACTTGCCCTTGGGCGTTTGCATGTTGCTGCCTATCTGGGCCACTGCTTCCTGCAAGGCCACGTGCTGTCGTTCGCTCGCTCCGGCTAAGTTCATGGCGTAGCGCCGGCCGCTAACCCGGGCCAAGTCTCGGATCTGGTCGAGTTCAACTACCTTCTCCAGCACCAAAGCCAAATCCGATCTGGCTGGGAAGCTTCGCCAACCGGATGTGGGTGTCCAGAGCAAGCAGCCGTCATCCGGGATGAACCCCTCGAACGGCTGCGTGTACTGGGGTGCCTTGCCCAGTTGACGCGCAAAACGGACATCCACGGTCCCATTGGTCACGTCACAAGCCATCACCGATAAGCGAAGAGGCCCAGCGCCAAAGGGATACATATTGTCCGGCCCGCCGAAGGACACCGTTTTCCCTGGCATCACCGCAAACGATGCGACTTCCAGAGTCGTGAGCGGCCCGTCGAGCGGGGTGCGATTAACCACCAACCAACCATTGGCCGAGGCTGGTAATCCGCCATCCCATCTGGATTTCGGAGACCGATATTCGACCAAGTACCGATCCCCGTCATCCACAAAACAGCACACGGGCAACCCACCGTCCTCTCGCGGTGCACCATCGAGTGCGCGAATGCGCGCTGTGCTGCCGGTCAATCCAGTGGTGAATCCCGTTACTTCGACTCCATGTTTGGCCAGATCCAACCACCCCGTCGCCAGCAGCGTCGGGACACACATTCCGGGACCGCAATCGGCGTGGCCGATATCAGCCCCGTCGTGTGGCGACACCAGACTCATATCACGGAACGAATGCTTGCTCCCCTCCCTCCCCATGATGCAGAACAGCGCGTCATAGATTTTTGGACCATCAGGAGCGTCCAAAAAAGTATCTCCCGCGCCGTATACATGAGTCAGCTCATGAGCCAGCAAGGCCGGATCGAAATCCAACGCCCCGATCCTGATTTCATTGTTCTCACTCACGCCACTGGTAGAAACACCGTCATCAATGATGTAGATAAATCTGTCGTAGCCGGACAGATCAGCTTGCAAGACGCTTATGACCTCCTGATTCACTGTGTAGCTAACGTTCCCTCCCAATGCCATCCATTGCTGCCGGGTCATCGATAAAGCCAACCAATCAAATACCTTGAAATCCGGACTCTTACGACCGCCGGATTGTTCTTCGATATAGCGCTTGACCGAGGCGCACGCCCGTTCGATCCAAGCCCGAGTCAAGGTCGTAGCGCGTGGGTTGTCCGAAACAGAAACGGGAAAAACAGCAAGTTTCATGGCGGCATCCATCCTGTGAAGGGTATTTAGCTAACGCATAGTCCCCGTTAACTCGGACAGCCGCTCCAACGGGGTCCGCCATCGGTCAGCTATCGCTCTTCAGAATTCACCATCACTTCTTGCTTGGCCGTCGCGGTTCCGATTGCAAAGTTGAAACGATCTCTTTGATACCGATAGACAGAAGCCACCCCACCATTTCTCCCTGAGCAGCGCGACTGCTGACACCGGAATTCTCAGCCGTTCTTCGCGTCGCAACGGACTAAGCGACAAAATCATTCGGTACCTGACCGTAGGCTGCCTATACGTAGCCGTAGTCGAAAAGTTCGAGATCGTTCCAAAATCCGGGGCAAGCCAGAAAGAAGCCTGTTCTGGCAGACCGACACCCCACCGCCTCACCCAAAATTTCGTCTCGGGCAGCCATGTTGGCCGGTTCAGCCGGGCATACGCGTTGGCTGCATCGGGATCACAGGGGATGGCCAAATGAAACGCCCGATACCGCATCTTTCCGCTTGCTTCATCGCGGTGGCACTTGCGATGACCTCGGGCTGCGCTTCGCTGCCCTCTCAGCCAGTGGCAGAGTCGACTAGCGAAGTAGGTACCGCAAGAAAAGCCACAGCGGAAATTGAAAGCCGCTTTGCGTCCGTTGCGTCGCAAGGAACGGGCACGATCAAACCGAAGCGGCGTACGAACATCTCATTCGGCATGTTCGATGCGTCTTCGCTGCCGCCGAAACGAGTCGATCAGCTTCGCATTCATTTTCTTCCGGTCGGTACCGGGTCGTGCCAGATAGTGGAGTGTCCTGGGAGTGGAGCCCTACCGCTCTTGATCGACTGCGGGTCCAAGGGCAGCGCCCATTACGACGTGGAAACGACTCGCGAATACCTGCAAGGAATCATTGGCGACGGCAAAGTCCACGTCGTCGTTAGCCATCCAGACGATGATCATGTGAATTGGATTCATAAAGTCATTACCCCAGAACAAGTGAGGTCACTCTGGGTGGGTGACGATTACGTCAACTACAAGGAACCATTCCTCGCATGGGTAACCGACATAATGGACATGCCGGCGGGCGACCGAGGCACGGTGTACGACACTCTTGGGGTCAACTGGAGCAATAATGGAGAGGCTGTCGCCGATCTAGCCTGCGGCGTCGCGGACACGTACGTCCTCGGCGTGAACAATGGAACAACATCCAACGCCAAGAGCCTGATGCTCGCCATCCAGTTCGGCGCCTTCAGTGCCACCTTTACCGGTGACGCAACCGGCGCAAGCGAAGCAGCAGCGATCACCAACTACCCGGATGCACTGGAATCTACCGTCTTGGCCGCCTCTCATCACGGAGCGGAAACGGAAAATAGCAATAGTCAGGAGTGGGCCGATGCCACCCGCCCTGCTTATGTTGTCTATTCGGCGGGCTCGCATGCCAATTTTCGCCATCCTCGTTGCTCAGCGGTGGCTACCTATCGAGGGGCCGGCGAATTGCGACAAGTCGGACAACACCAGCTCCAATGCGGCGAAGCCAACGGCTGGAAACAAATGAAGACATCGCTTTCCGAGTACAGCACGAATTCCAGCGGACTCATCGTCATTACAGCGGGGAAAAGCTCCTCGAACGTCTCGATTTATTGCGGCAAGGGCAACTGCGAGTAGAAAATATAGAGCCAGCGGGCCAGTGTGGAGTCATCTCCAATAACGCGAGAAGCTACGTCAGGGTGAGTGGACAGAACGGCTGCTCGCCCCTGCCACGACCGTCGTGCGTCCGCAACAGTGTCGACCTGGCCCCAGACAGGCCGACCATCAGGCCTAGATTGCCGTTATCGTGGCTCCAGCCAGAACGATAGTGATGCATGTCGGCAATCGACTCAGGTTGCGGCAGATCAAAGGCAAACCCCAGCTTGCCCGCGACCTTGGCCAAAGCCAGCCCAACACCAACGGTGCCATGACACAGCGAATCGTCCTCCAACCGCCCAAACCACTCGACGCTACGCGCGAACGCAGCACGCAGATGCTCACGCTGCCAGTCTTCGAGATCGTCCCAAGCCTCAGCCCGAGCGAGCAAAAACCCCGCAGCGCCGTTGCACCAACCCAGCGAGTACTGCGGTTCGTCCATGCGGGTGTCGGGCCATAGGCCGATTTCGGGATTAAACAGCCGATCTTCGCGTCGTAATGCGCTCAAGGCGAGTTCGTGCATGTTCGCGTCGCCGAGTGCACGCGCGAGGTGGATCAGGGCGAAGGCGATGCCGCTGCCGCCGTGGGCGAAGCCGGTGACGCAGCGGTCTACGCCGTGCAGCCACCACTCGGGGCCGTCGGCGGTGTCGCGGGCGGCGGTGGTCAGGCGATCGGCGAGTCGTCGGGCGATGTCGAGCAGGCGTGGGTCTGGGTGTTGGCGATGCAGGGCCAGGGCGACCAGGGCAATGCCGGCGGCGCCGTCGATGATGTCTTGGCGCTCGGGGTCCCACTGCGATTCGCGGGCAAGGAAGGTTTCGAGCGCCAGCGAGGCGAGTTCGCGGTCGCCGCGGTCGCCGGCGACTTCGCTCAGGACGAGGATCAGCCCTTCCATGCCGGAGTAGGCGCCGCTGCCGAGCATGGGGCTGCGTTCGACCAGGATGCGGCGGCCGGTGGCGATTAGGCGTTCGGTCAGGGCTTGCTCCTCGGCGTCGGCGCCGTGCGCGCAGCGGCGCGACAGGAACAGCAGCAGGCCGGCCAGGCCGGTGTAGAGGTCGGGGCCCATCGGCATGATCGCGAACTCGCCGCCGGGCGTGCCGGCCGGCGGGCTGTAGGTCCACAGCACGCTGCCGTCGCCCTCGCCCGGCACCGCGCGCTCTGCGAGTACGGCAGCCGCGGCGGTGGCGATGTCGGTCTGTTCCAGGCGGGGTGCGCCTTCGCAACCCAGGGCGGTGGCGACATAGCTCAGTTGCCGCGCTATCCAGCGCTCATCGGCGAAATGCGCGAGGCGTTCGCGTACTTGTTCCAGCGCCGAACGCTCGAAGAAGCCTTCGACCTTGCCGCAGGGACTGAGCAGGTCGCGGCTGTCGAGTTGGGCTTCGAAGTACGGGATGTCGAACTGCAGCATCTGTTCGCGTTCGCTGGCGTAGAGATGGCGCAGGAAGGGCTTGCTGGCTTCTTCGCGGCGCAGCTTGAGCAACAAGGCATCGGTCTTGACCGGGTCGGCCAGCGCCGGGTGGGTGGTCTCGGCCAGGAACAGGCCGTACAGATAGGTGTGGCGCAGGATCTGCCGCGATCGCAACGCCGCGTTGTCGCGCAGCAGGGCTTCGATGCCGTCGGCATGCGAGACCAGGGCCGCGGCAGCGCGGCGATAGCCTGCACTGAAGCCGTCGAAATGCGCGGCGAATGCGGCCGGCTCGCCGTCGACCCTCGGCACCGGGCTGTCGATCTGGATCGCTTCCTGCACCCGCGACAGGCGCATGGTCGCGGTCTTCGCGTCGACCGCGACCTCGCGCGACACCGGAGCGGCGACCTTGTCGCCTTGTGCGGCGCCGGAGAACACACCCTCGCGGGTGCGCCGCAACGACACGACACCGACCGACAGTACCGACTCGCCGAGGCGGCGGTCGAGTTCGCGCTCGGCATCGAGCAAGGGCACGCCAGAAGGCGGTTCCCGGTCGATGCGCGCGGTGTTGGTGAACAAGGCTTCGACGTCGACGAAGAACGGCTGCCCCTGCGCATCGGTGACGATGTTCTCGAAGTGCAGGTCGGAGCCGCACAGCGCATGCGCGACCGCGGTGCAGACGCCGAGCGAACCATAGAAACGCTCGGCCGCCGCCCTACCCTGGGCGCCACCGCCGCGGATGCCGAGTTGCCAGCCGTAGTGACCTCGGTCGATCGAAGCGAGCACGGCCATGTCTGCATCGACCAGGCGTTGCAGCCGCGCAAACAACAGGTCCAATCCCAGGCCGCGTGGTTTGTAGTACAGGTCGACGCGTTCGAAGCGATAACGGATCGTGGCGCGTGCGCCACGGTGCGGATCGCCCTGGCCGAATTCGACCCGCAGGGGCGCGTCGCCGGCGTGCACCCCGAAGGCCGCCAAAGCGGAAAGATCGTCGGTCAAATGAACCAAGTGTTCGCCCAAGAACTCGATAAAGCCGGCGCAGAACCACTGCGCGCGCTGGTACAGAAAGCCGTAGCGCTCGCGCAGTTCGCGCGCAGCGTCGCCGCCGGCGATGGACTGGACGAAGGCGACGAACACCGGGTCGCCGACCGCGGTCGGCGCGGTCTGTGCGGTGTCGCGCTTCGGCGAAGCCGCGGCGTAGCGGTTGAGTTCGTACACGAACACTTTCTGGAACATCCAGCACAGCCGCTGCATCAGGTAGTCGCCGGCGCCGTCGGCGATCGGCGCGTGGAATGCCGGCGGCAGGCGGCTCGCGGCGACACAGGCGGCGACTTCGCCGCGCAGGGCCTCGGCTTCGGCGCGGCAGATCGCGGCGATGTAGTAACGGTCGAAATCCAGGCTGCTCATGTCATCGGGCTTCCGTCGTAGTGGCGTTCAGCGCCGTCTCGTAGTGGGCGAAGGTCCAGGGCTCGTCCAGCGCGACGCGGTCGATGACCACGGTCGGCACCGAGGAAATGCCGTGGACGATGGCGCGGTAGCGTTGCTGCTCGACCCGGCGCGCGGTCTCGGGCCGTTGCATGCAGGCGTTGAGCTCGACGGCCTCGCGCCCCGCGGGCGCGAGGCGCTGCGCCAGCTCGACACCACTGATCCCAACCAGATCTTGGCCATAGACGCGGTCGTACAAGACCCTTGTGTCGCTGCCGGGGCGTTGTTGCAAACAGGTCACCGCATGCGCGAGTTCGGTCGAGCCTTCGCGGATCGGAAACGCCAGCACGCGGATCTTCGCGCCGCCGTTGTCGACGAAGCGCGCCATCAGCCGCGGCAGCATCTCGGCATGGAAGCGCTTGCATGCGGGGCAACCGTAATCGGTGACCAGGACGATCTCGTGCGGCGCATCGCCGCGGCCGAGCATCGGCAGGTCGTCGACCTGCATCCCCTGCAAGGGCTCGGACCGGCCCGCGGCCATCAGCACGAAACCCAGCGATACCGCGAGCAGCGCCACCAGGGCCGATGCCCCTATCCAAACCCACGGTCCTTTCATGTATCCACCTCAGTGATGATGCAAACCGGCCACAGGGTCCAGGCGCGCCGCGCGCGCCGCCGGCCACACCCCGGTCAACAGCCCAACCAGCAGCGCGGTGACGACCCCGAACAGGCAACCCGACCAGGACACGGTCGGTTCGCCGAAATAGCTGGAACCCGAGGTGATCGCCAGCGCCGCGACGGCGCCCAGGGCCACGCCGAGCACGCCGCCGAAGCCGGTCAGCACGACCGCCTCCAACAGGAATTCCAGGAAGACGTTGGCGCGCGAGGCGCCGATGGCGCGCTTGATCGCGATCTCGCGGCGGCGCGCGTTGACCCCGGACACCATGACGTTGCCGATGCCGAGCGCCGCGACCGCGAACACCACGGCCATCAACAGGAACAAGCCGGCGCGCACGCTGGCCAGGGTGTCGTCGAGATAGCCGCGCAGGCGCTGCGCGGTGACGACGATGAAGTCGTCCTCGCCGCCGGCGACGTGGCGCTGCTTGCGCAACTGCGCCGACAGACGCCGGCCGATCGCCTCGATGTCGTCGGCATCGGAGAAGCCGGCGTGGATCTCCAGATCGCTTTGGTTGCCGTCGACATCCATCGCCCGCACCAGGCCGATCGGCGAGATCACCAGCCGCTCGGCATCGAAACCCAGCGCGCTGCCCGCGCCCTTGACCACGCCGACCGCGCGACAGGAGCGCCCGGCGAGGCTGAGGTCGTGGCCGAGCACCGCGGCGGCGCCGCCCAGTTGCTCGGCCAGGCTGCGGCCGAGCAGGCATTGGCGGCCGCGGCCGCGCCAGTCCTGTCGCGACGGCCAAGCCCCGACGACGAGCTCGACTTCGCCGAGCCGGAAGTAGTCGAGCGTGGTGCCGTAGATCGCGGCCGTGCTCTTGCGCGCGCCCAGCGCGACCGGGTTGTTGAACGCCCCGTAGCGCAGCAGCGGCGCCACCGGCCGTTGCGCGAACGCCGTGGCGACCACGCGCAGGTCGCGCTCGGACAAACGATTGGCGCGGCCGAGCACCAAGGATTCGTAAGACGGGTCGGAGCGCACGATCAGCACCTGTCGCCCTATCGACTCGAACGAACGCACCAGGGTGCGCGACAGGCCTTCCGACAACGAGGCCACCGAGACGATGCCGGCCACGCCCAGGGCCACACTGAGCATCGCCACCGCGGTGCGCACCGGAAAGCTGCGCAGCTGGCGCAAGGCAGCCTGGAAGGCTTCGCCGAGCACGAACCACGCGCCCGGTGCGGCTTCCACGGTCGATGCGGCCCGCTCCGCCGCGGGCACCGAACTCACTTCAGCGGAGCGCGTGGTCGCGTTCATTCCGCGCGCAACACCCGCTTGGGGTCTTTGCGTGCGGCTTGCCACGCCGGCGCCAGCGAAAACACCAGCACCAGCGCGGTGGTCGCCAGCGCGACCAGAGCACAGGCCTGCCCGCTCAACACCGGCGCCGAGTCCAAGCGCAACACGCCCTGGAGCAAGCCGGCGGCGACACGCCCCAGCACCAGCCCCAACGGAATCGACACCAGGCACAGCAGCAAGGCCTCGCACAGGAACAGCGCGGCGATGTCGGCGCGGGTCGCGCCGATCGCGCGGCGCAGGCCGATCTCGCCGGAACGTTCGTCGGCGCTGAGGAACATCATGTTCATCACGCCCAGGGCCGCGACCAGCGACGCCAGCAGCGAGATCCACGCCACCGTGCGGCCTTGGCTCTCGGTCGCCGCGCGCGCGCCCTGCAGCAGCGCCTGCTTGGCCTCGATGCGGAAATCGTCGGCATCGAAGCGGCCGCCGTATTTGCGCAGCAGCAAGGCTTGCAGCTTCGCCTTCAGCGCCTCGATGTCGACGCCGGGCGCGGCCTTGACCACCAGACGCCCGCCGTCGTCGCCGGGCCGGACCAGAGCGCCGGCGCCGGCCAAGGGCAGGAACACCGCGTCGTCGTTGGAAACGAACTTGCCCGGCTCGTCGGTCGCCGCGAGCACGCCGCCCACCGCATACCACTGCCCGCCGACGCGCAGGAACTTGCCCAGCGGCGCTTGCCCGGGGAACAGCCGGGCGGCGATGCGCGCACCCAGTACGCAGTGCTTCGCCGAGGCGCCGCGCCCACTCAGCGCTTGGCCCTGCCCGACCACGACTCGATCGATGGCGAAATAATCCTCGCTCACTGCCAACACCTGCGCGACCTGGCGCGTGCCCGCGCCTTCCAGCAACGTAGCCGCGCCCGACAACTCCTGCACCAGCGCCGCGCGCGCGATCCATTGAGGCATCCGCTGCAAGTCGTCGAGATCGCCGCGGCCAGGGACGAAGCCGCCGCTGGCGGTGGACTGGCCGCGGATCACCAGGGTGTCGTCGCCCAGGCTTTCGAAGCGGCGCCCAAGCACCTGCGCCATGCCGTCGGCGATGCTGACCACGGTCGAATAGGCCATTACCGCCAGCACGATGGCGCTGGCGCACAACACGGTCTGGCGCGGGCTGCGCGCCAGCGAGCGTGCGGCGTCCCACAGGTTGGCCAGCCAGCGGCGCATGCCGGTCGCGCTCAGGCGGCCGCGGACGCGGCAGCGTCGATCACTTGCCCGTCGCAGACCCGGATCGTGCGTTGGCAGCGTTCGGCCACTTGCGGCGCATGCGTCACCACGATCAGGGTGCGGCCCCTGGCATGGATGCGCGCGAACACGTCCAGCACTTCGTCGGAAGTCTTCGAGTCGAGGTTCCCGGTCGGCTCGTCGGCCAGGATGATCTCGGGTTCGCCGACGATGGCGCGGGCGATCGCGACCCGCTGGCGCTCGCCGCCGGATAATTCGTCGGGACGGTGCGCACCGCGATGGGCCATGCCGACTTCTTCCAGCGCGGCCAGGGCGCGGCGGCCCGCGGCGGCGCGCGCTTCGCCGCGATAACGCAGCGGCAGCATCACGTTCTCCAGCGCCGAGCAGTTGCCGAGCAGATGAAAGCTCTGGAACACGAAGCCGATGGTGCGGTTGCGAAAACCCGACAAGGCCGCATCGTCCTGGCGCTGCACCGGCGCACCGTGGATGCGGATCTCGCCGGCGTCGGGGGTGTCGAGAAAGCCGATGATGTTCAGCAAGGTCGACTTGCCCGAGCCCGAGGCGCCCATCACCGCGACGTATTCGTGCTGGGCCACGTGCAGGTCGACCCCGCGCAGCACCGGCACTTCGGTCGTGCCGAGGCGATAGCTTTTGCGGATGCCGCTGAGCTCAACCGCGTTCATACGAAATCACCCGCACCCGAGTGCCCGGCTTCAAGGACGGTTGGCCGCTCGCCGGCACCACCACCAGGTCGTCGGCATCGAGCCCGCCGCGGATTTCCTGATGGGTCTCGTTGACGTCGCCCAGACGCACCCGACGCAGGCTGGCGACGCCGTCGCGTACCACCAGCACCGCGCCGACGGCCCCCTGCCCCGGCTGCGTGCCGAGTTCGGCGGGATCGTCGCGCAAGGCCGCAATCGGCACGGTCAATACCGGCGCGGCCTTGCGGCTCGGAAACTCGACCCGACAGGTCATGCCGGTGCGCAGGCTGGCGCGGCGGGTGTTGCGGATCTCGATCAGCACTTCGTAGTTCGCCGCACCCGCGGCCGGCGCACCGCTGCTGGTGGCCGAACGCGCCGGCGCCATCGACACCGAACGCACCGTGCCGGGCAAAGGCGTCTCGTCGAAGGCCGGCACCACCACGTTAGCGGCGGCGCCGGGGCGGATCTTCCAGACGTCGTACTCGCCGAGTTTGGCGGTGGCCACCAGCACACGGGTGTCGGCGATGCGCGCCACGGTCGAGCCGCTGAAGCTCAAGGCGCTCGGCACCGCGGTCTCGCCGGCGGAAACGTCAATCGACAACACGGTGCCGTCGATCGGCGAGCGCAGGATGGATTTGTGCAGGCTGTCCTGGACCTCGTCGACCAGGGCACGCTGGTTCTGGATGCGCGCATGGCCTTCGCGATAGGCCGCATCGGCTTGCCGGTACGCGGCCTCGGCCTCGTCCAGGCCTTCCTCGCTGACCAGTTGCTGCTTGCGCAACTCGGTGAACCGACGCAGCTTGGCCGCGGCCAGTTCGCGGCTCGCGCGCTTGACCTCGAGCGACGCCATCTCGCCGTCGCGCCCGGCCTCGCGCTGGGCCAACTGCGCCTGATACTGCTGCGAGCGCAGCTTCATCAACGGCTGCCCGCGCTTGACCTCGTCGCCCTGGCGCACGTAGATCTCCTCGACCGCGCCGAGCACTTCCGAGGTCATCGCCAGTTCGTTGCGATACGACAAGGTGCCGTCGGCGAAGATCGTCGTCGGCAAGGTGTCCAGCGTCGGCTTCACCACCGCCACCGGCGCCACCGAGGCGATCGTGTTGCGCACCATCAGCAGGCCGACCACCAACACCCCCAGCGATACCGCGCCGACGGCAAACGCGAGCCGGCGCGGGCGCCGCTCACGCATAGACGGGACGTTCATGACGCGGTCCTCCTTGCGCGATCCGGCCCAGGTCGTGGACGCGATCGCCCGGCTGGATCCATTGGGTGCGGTGGGTGACGATGATCTTCATGCCCGGCCACTGGCGCAAATGGCGCAGGATCGAGCCTTCGGTGGCGGCGTCGATGTCGCTGGTGAACTCATCCAGCAGCATGATCGGCGCATGGCTGTACAGCAGGCGCGCCAGGGCGATGCGCTGACACTGGCCGGACGACAGGCTTTGCCCCACCGCGACCACCGGCGTGCGATAAGCCAACGGCCAGGCGACGATCTCGTCGTGGATGCAGGCGGCGCGCGCGCAGCGCTCGATGCGCTCGACATCGGCCTGCGGATCGAACATGGCGATGTTTTCGGCGACGGTGCCGGCGAATAAAGCCGGATGCTGGTTGAGATAGGCCACCGAGGCCGCGGCGGCCCCCGTTCCGCCGCCGCGCTCGCCGTTTACGCGCACCTGGATGCTGCCGGCATCGGGCAACAACAGGCCGCCGATCAGCTTCAGCAAGGTGCTCTTGCCGCAACCCGAGGGCCCGACGATGACGTTGAGGCCGCGGTCGTCGAAGTTCGCCGACACGTCCTCCAGCACCGGCGTGCCGGTGCCGAGATAGGAAAAGCCGACGCCGCTGACCGCGACCTGGCTCGGCCCCGCCCACGGCGGCGCCTGCGCGTCGGCGGCCGGCGCAGCCTCGTCCAGGCTCATCAGGCCCTGGATCGACTCGATGCGGTCGGCATTAATGCGCACCACCACCAGTTGCATGAAGAACATCTGGATCGCGCGCACCGACGGCCCGGTCCAGCCCAACAAGAAATAGCAATAGAACGCGGTCTGGTCGGACAGGTCGATGGTCGGGAACGCCACGAACAGCAGCAACAAGGCCGCGATCGGCACGACCTTGTCCTGATAGGCATACAAGGCCTCGAACACCGCATTGAGCTTGCCTCGCGCCTCCAGCCACTTCTGATGCTCGCCGAAGCGATCCATCAGGCGGTCGGCGAACACCTGCTCCTTGCGGTTGACCTTGACGTCGACCGCCATGGTCAGGGTTTCGGCCAGGGTGCTGTAGTAGCCCGAATAGGCCAGCACTTCGCCGCCGGTCAGGCGCAACAGGCGCTTCCAGCACAGGATCAATACCGCCGTCGACAGCAGGGTCAGGGCGAGGAACAACAAGGCCACCGGCGCGCTCTGGAAGGCCAACACCGCCAGGGTCGCTATCAGCACGCCGGAATCGAGGATCAGCCCGGTGATGCGCGCCGACAGGAAATCGCGCACGCCCGACACCGAATTGACCCGCGCGATCAGATCGCCGGCCGGCAACAGCGAGAAGATCCGCAGCGGCAGCTTCAGCAGGCGGTCGACGAAACGAGTGATCAGCGATCTATCCAAACGCAACTGGATCAGCAGCGACACCCGCGCGCGCATCCAGTGCGCGACCACGAAGGCCAGCGACAGCACCAACAGGCCCACGCCGAGACCGGTGGCGCTACCGCTGCCACCGTAGGCCAGGAAGGTCACCGCCCGGCTCAGCAGCCAGGGGAAGGAAATGGTGGTGGCGACGGTCAGCGTGATTACGCTGAGCAGGAACAGCCACAGCGACCAGTTCTCGCCGAGGAATTCCTTGAACAACTGCCCCAGCGGCGATATCGAGACCTGCGAGCGCGCGGTTTCGTCGCGTTCTGCGCAGATGAATACGCCGCTCCAGATCGCCTCGAATTCGGCGTGGGCCATGCGGCTTTCGCCACTGGCCGGGTCCAGCACCGCCACGGTCTTGTCGTCGACCGCGCCGACCACGACGAAATGCTCGTGGCGCAAATGCACGATCGCCGGCAAGGCCGCGTGCCGCAGCGCCTGCACCGTGCCGTCGGTAGCCCGCAGCGCCTTGGGTTTGACCCCGCACATGCGCAACACGTCGAGCATTTCCTTGGCCGACATGCCGCGCTGGCTGACCGGGTAACGCGCCGCCAGCGCCAGCATCGGCATGCGCAAGCCTAGGCCCGACAGCAGCATCGAGATGCAGGCGTGGCCGCAATCGGCGGCCGAGGTCTGGCTGACGAACTTGGTTTTCGTGCTACCGCGCCGCGATGGCTTGTTCACGCGCTGTCCGTCCAGGCAAGACGCCCCGAGATTGAGAGGCAGCGGACCTTGGAAACGAATCCCGGCAACGCGCGGACAAGCGTCGGCAGCACGCGTCCACCGGCATACGCGACGCGCGTGATCGCGCCCCGTCCGACGATGCGCGCACAGCCCGACGCACGATGCCCGAAGCACCGCTACAGGATTCGCTGTAAGGGCCGTACTTGAAAGGAGCCGCCCGCTACCGCCAGGCGGCTCCGGTTAACGGATCAGCAGTGGCCGACACATACCGAGTGGCCGTTGGAACAGCCGCACTCGCCTGTGAACGAACAAAGCCAACCGCAACCGCATACCACGGGTTTTCCACCGAACAAAGCTTCGAGATTGTCGTCCGAGAGTTCCTCGGCGAACGGCACGGCAGTCGTACTTGGATCCTGGACGAGATCGTGTTGCTGCAACATGGGGAAGTCCTCAGATTTGACCACCAGCGATGCGCTGTGTGGGTCGATGCCCCCTGACTTTCGACGTTGCACTTGTTATCACGATGCATCGTGCGGTTCCGTGGTCCTCGTCAAAAATCGTTTCGTATCGAAGCGCGCGTGTTCGCTTCTGCTTGTACTCGAAGCATTTGGCTCTTTTTCGCATTGCGAAAACGACGAAACGATTCGCCGAATCGTGAACTCGACACGATTGTGCGCAGAGCCTGCAATCGATCGGACTCGATCGTCAGCGATCATTGCAAAGATGGCCATTCAACGCCGATGCGCGCGCACGTCGTTCCATCTATCGCTGAATACCCCTGCGTCCGGTCACGAGGCAAGCGCATTGCGATGCAAACGCTGTCGGCGCGGAACCGACGGCGGCGCGCACGTCAAGCGCGGTCCAGCGCCGACGCTCGTCGACGCCGCCCGGTCAGCCGACGTTGCTGAAGATGCCGCTCACCGGCGCGATGTTGCCGGCATACGGCACCTCGATACCGGCGGCCTTGCCGACCGTCGCCCAGATCCGCTGCATGTCGACGAAGCGCTTGCCGATCACCGGATTGCCGGTGTGATGGTCGCGGTCGGCCTGTCCGGTGATCTTCAGATAGCGGCCCTGGCCGTCGCCGCTCTTGAGCAGACCCGATGCCCCGCCCAGCATCACCAGAGGCATGTCGATCATGTGCTCCGGCGCGCCGTCGGCCATCTCGCTGGTGAAGACGACCAAGGTATGTTGCAACAGGTTATCGCTCGGCACGTCCGGGTCGGCGTGTTTGGCCAACTCGTCGAGGAACAGTTTGACCTGGCGCGTATACCACTGCCGGGTGCCCTTCCACGGCCCCTCGCCGGTGTAGCGATGGGCGCAATCGTGCGGATTCATGTCGTTGGTGACGTCCAGGATGTTCAGCGACTCGGCGGAACGGCCGACTTGAATCGTCGCCACCCGCACCACACCGCACGCCAGCGCGGTCGCGACGACCTGATGATGAGCGGCCTGGACCTGATTGCGGAACTCGGCCGAATTGATCGGGTTGTGCTCCGGCCGCTGCGGATCGCATTCCAGCGGCGGCCGGGTGTCTTCGAGATCCTTGACCACTTTGTTGACCGCGTCGAGGTGGGTCGCGAGCTTCTCGCGCTGCGAACCGGCCAGTCGCGCATTCAAGTCCTGGATATCGGCGAACACCGGAGCGAACACGTCCTTGCTGCGGACCTGCTGGCCCCGGCCGGATCTCGCCGCCGACCGGAAGATGCTTTCGAACAGCAGCCCGGGATCGTTTTGCGGAATCCGCATGCGGTTGTCGATCCACGAGACGTCCCAATGCGTGCCGTCGATGCCGGCGTGCGGGCCGGCGAATACCGCGCCGAGCGACGGATCGGTGCCGGGCATCGCCGCGGCGAGCAGGTTGTCGATCGAGGTTTTGCTCTCGGCTGAGTCGCGCAGGACCCACTTCCAACCGCTGTGGCCGACGTTCGCCGGCCCGAGGATGGTGCCGCGCAGGTACAACGATTGATGGCGGTACGCCTCCAGTTCGCGGCTGACCTCGCCGAGGGTGAAGTCGCCGGTATCGTCGCCCTGCGCGTCCGGATGCCACAGACCGCGACCGTCGCCGAATGCGCCGCCGGTGAACGAATCCACCGCCAGGCCGTCGGGCGTGACGAAGAACACCACCTTCAGGTGCGGCGCTTGGGTCTCGCCGCTCACGGCCATGCGCGCCAGGCCATACAGGCTCAACGGCGCGAGCACGCCGGCGGCGGTCAGGCCGGCAAGAAAACGACGGCGATTCTTCAGAATGTCCATGCTCAGTCCCGCTCCTTCTTGTAGAGGGTGGCGTTCGACGTAGCCAGCTCCTGCAGCATCTTGCGCAGCGATCCGGAACTCTTCAGCTCGTCGCGCATCTGCTTGATGGTGCCCGCGGTCAGGGCATCGGAATGGTTGCCGAATGCGTAGCGGAAATAGCTGTCGGCCATGCAGGTCAACGCGGTCGAGTTCGTCGGTATGAACCTGGCGATGTCGCGCACGTCCTTGATCTGCGCCCACTCGCTGTGGCCGACGTTGTCGACGAACGGCCCGGCCGCATCGATGTCCACATCCACCGGGAACTGCGCGTGGTTGTAGGCGCGCTCCTTGAGCCGGTAGCGCCCGGCGGCGTCGTAGTGCTCCATCGACGCGCCGGTGTCGTTCATGAACTGATGGCACTGCCAGCAACGGCCGCCGGAGGCGTGCTCGCCATTGACCAGGTCCCAGCGCTCGCGCGTGGTGATCGGACGGTTCGGGAAGGTCGGCGTTTCCGGGTCGGCTTCCACCGGCGCACCGAACTCGCGGCACAGCAGTTGCTCGCGAATCATGATGCCGCGCTTCACCAGCGAAGTGGTCACGTAGTCCGAAGTCGCGGCCTGGGTCAGGCCCTGGTGCAACAAACCGCCGCGTTTTTCGTCGACATCGACCTTGCGCATCGCCTCGCCCGACACGCCGGCGATGCCGTAGTGCTGGGCCAGGGTATGGTTGAGGAAGGTGTAACGCGGATCGAACAATTCGGTCATCGTGCTTTCGCCGTCCAACAGCACGTAGCGCACGAACGCCGACTGCTCTTCGCGCATGGCCTGGATCACCGGGCCGCTCAGGCCAGGCTTTTCCTGCAGGTCGCCGGCGGTCTTGGTGTAATGACGGATGAAACGGACGAACTGCTCAACCCCGCGATCGGTCACGATCATCGCCGCGGCTTCCGCACCGATCTGCTCGGGCGTGGACAATCCTCCGCTCTCGGCTTTGCCCAGCAACTCCAGGCTGGGCGTGGTGCCCAGGAAGGTGAACGACAGCGCCGTCGCCACTTCGCTGGGGGTGAGCTTGTAGGCGTTGACCCGGCCGTAAGTGTCGTCGCCCAGCTCGGAACGATAGAGGAAGTGCGGCGACAGCAACATGCCGGCGACCATGTCCTGGAGGCCATGCGCATCGAGCAAGGCGCTGTAGCGCTCGATCTCCTGCGTGGTCATCGGACGGCGGAACAGCTTGTGCCCGAGTTCGCCGACGATGGAGGTGGCTTTGGCGCCTTTCCGATACCCCAGCGCCGCGGGTTCGACCTGCCCCGCCACCTCCAGTGCCGCATCGTAATAGCGCTTGACGTCTTCGGCTTGGAGGATGCCGAGGTCGGCTTCGCCGGGATACTTGAATTCCTTGGCCGATTTGTCGGCAGGCAGCTTGGCCGGGTTGATCGTCACACCGAACAGATCGCGCACGCTGTTGGCGTATTCGTTCGGCGTCAACTGGCGGATCTGGCGCTTACCGAACGGGGTCTGCGGCCGCAGGTACACGCTCCACACGGTGTCGAACAGGTAATCGGAAATCGCCCCGGCGCAGACGCCGTCGCAATGCCCCTCGATGTTCATGCTCTGGATCTTCTTGACCAGGGCCTCGCGGCCGGTCGCCTCCCAGTTATGCGCCTTGTTCGGATCGTCGAAGAACTTGGAGTCGTGACAGCCGCTGCAGCTGTCTTCCAATACCGCCAGGCCGAGGTTGGCTTCGTAGAGGTAGCTCATCGCAGGCAGGTCGACGCGCTCGCTCTCTTCGTTGACGTCCACGCCGTGCATGCTCGGCTGCGGGCGATACGTTGGGTAATAGGGATAGACCACCCGGTGCTTGCCGTAGTCGAGCATGACTTCCACCTGGCCGCCCCAGGGCACCGACACCTCGCGCACCCCGTCTTTCGCATCGATCAACTTGACCACCCAATGTTCGCGGGCCGCCCCGCCCGGCTTGGCCGGCGCATGAATCGTCATCGGCACTTCGATATGCTCGGGGCGCTCGCGATATGTCATATCGATGGCGTGAGTGGGTTGCCCGGCCGAGAGGCTGAAATGATTCGAGCGCTTGATCGGGATCCAGTTGTCGACGTCGTTGAGCTGCACCTCGTAATCGCCATAGGCCAAGCCGGCGATCGCCAGGGACTCGCTGCCCCAAGCCGCATGGAACAGCCGCTTGTGGCCGAGTGCATCGATCAGATGTCCGCTGACCCGCTCGTCGGCGATATCCGGCGAGGGTGCAGGCGACGGCGTGAGCGTCAGCGCCGTGGCCGGCACCAGCGCGGGGTCGTAGGGGCGGATCCGGTAGATCGCCCCGGCCACGTCATCGGACACCAGCAAGCTGTGATCGGGCAGCTCAAGGAAATCCACCGGACGGCCGATGCAACCGCCCCGCAGACAGTTCGGGTCCGCAGTCGCGCGATCCTGCAGCCAACCGTCGACCAACGGGATTTCGTGGATCACCTTGCCGTTCTTGATCGTCAGCATGCGCAATTGCAGGCCCGGCTCATCGCTCGTGCCGAGGGCATGGGTCGCCACCAGCAAGCGTTGCGCCCCGGCCGGCTGCGGATAGCCGTTCCAGAACTTGACCCCCAGCGGCGCTGAGTTGGAAGCGATCTCGAAGGCCGGCGGGGTGTACCGGGAAACATCGATCTGCCCTAAAGGAATGTCCGACAGCCGCAAGCCGTCCAGCCATCTGCCGTCGTTGGCCGACCTGGGATTTTTCTCCTCCTCGGCGGTGAATCCGAGCGTGCTCCGGCCGAACACGTACGGTACGCCGAAGTGCTCATCGTCCTTGCTGATGCGATTGACTTCTTCCGAGTTGGGGAAGAGTTGGCGGTTGTTGTCGCTGAACCAGATCTCTCCGCTGGCCGGGTTCCAATCGAAACCCAGCGAGTTGCGCACGCCCTTGGCGACGATGGTCGCCTGCTTGGTGACCAGGTCGTAGCGCAGGATGGTGCCGTAGCGCGGATCCGCCGGCACCATGCACAGGTTGCAGGGGATGCCGACCGCGGTGTACAGCCCTTTGTCGTCGGCATCGTGCGGGTTGAATCGCAGCGGATGCTTCTGATGCCAGTACAGCCATTCCAGGGCGACGTCTACCGGAGGCAAGGGAAACGGCGTATCGCCGCCCGGCAACTTCAGCAGCAGCTCCGGCTTCGCCTGGGCGTAACTGCTGTCCACATCGGGAACACGATAGATCGCATCGGCGGTGGAATAGAACAAGCTGCCGTCGCGATAGGCGACGCCATGCGGTTCCAACTGGCCCGACGCGACGACGTGGACGCCCGTCGGTTTTCCCGAAGCGCCGTCCAGGGGCAAGGCATAGATCTGCTTGGAGATCGGCGGCGGGAACACGCCACCTACCCAACCGGAGCCCACATAGAGCACGCCGTTGCCGAGCGCCATCTGCCTGGGTTGCAACAACCCTTCGGCGAACAACTCGACCTTGACCCCGGGCAAGGGGCGCAGCTTGGCGACGTCGACGCGCGGCCGGTAACGGACGATGCGCGTCTGCTGCTCGCCCTCTTCGGCCTCGAACGACACCGTCTGCGGCGAGTTCATCGGCGCGAAACCCTCGGCGACGTCCATGATCAACGCGTAGTCGCAGCGTTTGAGCTCGTCGATCTTGAGGCTTTCTCCCCATACGGCGCGGATCGGTATAGCTTCGCTGCCGCAGCGCAGAACGCCGCTCATCGTCGCGGGATGCTTTCCGGCCTTCCTGCCTCTGGAATCGTCGGTATCCGGCTCGCCGAACTCCAAGGTCAGTCGATTGCCCTCGAATCCGCCCTCGTCGCAGGGGCCGAGGTCTTTCCAGGCATCCGGCCAGTGCACCGCGCCGCTGTCGGCCGGCAGACCGGGGTTATAGGCGTGTTGACTGCACCAGGCCCAACTGCCCGGCCCCAACGGCGCTTCCTCGTCTTTCCAACACTGGTACTGATGCCCCAGGTTGGAGACCTCGTCGCCGGCTTGGTAATTAGTGCCGGCCTGGTATTGCGGAGCGGCGCAAGCGCCCACCCCTGCCGCTCTCGCCGATCGCTTTCCTCCAGGCCCGTCGCCATCGCGCGAGCAAGCCGCCAGGGTAAGGGCGAGCACCGCCGCCATCGACCACGAAACCGCCTTGGGTGCCTTCATGCTTCCTTTCTCCCAAACGCTAGCGATGCAAAGACGCATCGTCTGGCCAGGCTTCGATCGGCAGATGTATTCGAAAGCAGCAGCGCGCGCTTGCGCGCCCCGAGATCGTGCGAGGCCAAGCCGGTTGGATACGGGGTGGGTGGCGATGCCGTGCGCAACGACGGGCCGTGCGCAGCCGTCGCCTCAATGGTGCTTATCGATACATCGATTGCCGTTCGAATATCGCAGCGGCGAGCCGCATCCGCAGCGCGAAACTATCAGCATGAATCGCGGGCAAACGTGATTAGCATCGTGGATTGGGCATTCGTGAGTCAGCGCTCGATCGGCGCCGATTCGATCGTCGTTCGAATCGCGATTCGCGCATCGATATCGCGGGCTCGTTCCCGTTGCATGGACGGCATTACGAATGTGACCCGATAGAGAATGAGCCGGGCGCGAAGCCCGGCGAGATCACAGTTCTTCGGATCGCATCCATGGCGATAGGCGTGGATACGATTCGGGCCTGCATCGGTGCGACTGCGCAGTGTTACCCCGCATGGACCAGCGCGCAGCAGGCGTGCGCCTCGCCTGCCGTGCCTGCGGGCCTCAGACCTTCCACAGGCGCCGCGCTTCCTCGGCGATGACCTCGGGGAATTCTTCCGGGAAGAACAGCTTCGCGCCGGGCACGCGGCGTATCCCGCGCGAGTTCGGGAACACACGGTCGAGGTACTCGGCGTCGCTCTGGGCGAAGATGTCGTCGGCCGCGCCCCAGACCACGCGCAGGGGCACCGTGCTGCGTTTGAGCTCGGCCTCGATACCGGCCAAGGGGTTCGGCTCGAACGCCGCGTGGAAGGCGTTGTACTGGGCCCGGCGCAACGGCGTGCTCAGCAAGGGCGCGATGTAGTACTCGATGGTTTCGTCGGCGAAACCGGCCGGGTCGCGAAACACCGCCGCGCCGAAGGTCGAACGCGCCAGCGCCTTGTCGGTCAGCCATTGCGCGGTCATGTCGTCGAGGGTGCCGGCGCGCGCCATCTCGACGATCGGCTTGACCTTGGCCGGCGGGCTGTCGGGTTCGACGTCGCAGTTGGTCAACAACAGGCTGCGTACGCGCTCCGGGTACCTGATCAAAAACAACTGCGCGACGGCGCCGCCGCTGTCGCTGGCGACGAGATCGACCGCGCCTATCGCGAGCGAGTCGAGCAAGGACGCCAGCATCTCGGCTTGGGCGTCGGCGGCCAGGGACTGATGTTCGGAAACCTGCGAATAGCCCAGCCCCATGAAGTCGGGGGCGAGGCAGCGCCGATACGGCGAAAGCCGGTCGATGGCGCCGCGCCACTGGTAACCGTTGAGCGGCGCGCCGTGCAGGAACAGGGCCGCCTCGCCGGAGCCGCGCTCGACATAGGCGATCCGGCCGAAAGCGAGTTCGGCGTAGCGCCTGGCCGCGGCGAAGGCAGTGACGCCGGTCGCCGGCATTGCAGCGGCGGCGACGGTGCGGCGAGTCGATGTCAGCGGCGCGCAGGCCCCGGCCACGCCGGCAGCGACCGCGGCGGCGGTCATCGCCATGAACTGTCTACGTTTCATTACTAGTCCCTGCGATAGGTGTCGGATGCGCCATGCTGGCGGCACGGCCGCGGCCTGGCGCGCACGAACGGCCGACGCGCAGCACGCAGGGATGATTTTCGGCACTGTTGCCGGGCCGCAGCGGGTCGGAGGATCGCCTCATGACCGACCGCCCTTCCTGCTATCCCGGCCCTTCGGCCGCGCTGCTCGCCAGCACCGGCTCCGGCCGCGCGCCGCTGCTCGACGTGCTCAGCAAACCGGTGCCGTCGGGCCTGTTCGATTCGCCGCTGGATACCCGCCATGTGCTGTGCCTGCACGAAGGCCATCCGGTGCCGGTGTCCTATCGCGTCCAGGGCCACGAACGTCAAGGCGTGCGCATCCACGGCCAGTTCTGCGTGGTGCCGGCCGGATCGAGCACACGCTGGATCGTGTCGAAACCGGCGCGTTCGCTGCTGTTGCGGCTGACGCCGTCGTTGCTGCGCGAAAGCGCGGACGCGATGGGATTGGGTTCGTACGATTCCAACCTTGCGCCGTCGATCCACATCCGCGACCCGCAGGTCGAACGCATCGGCTGGATGATGCAGGCCGAAGATAACGATGCGTATCCGGGCGGCCGCTTGTTCACCGACAGCCTCGCCTCCGCACTCGCCGCGCGCTTGCTGGCGCTGCAATCGCGCAAGACGCTGGCGGCGGTCAAGCCTGGGCGCGCCCTGCCCGCCTGGCGCCTGCGTCACGTGGTCGAGTACATCGAGGCGCACCTCGACGAAGACCTGACCCTGGCCGAGCTGGCGAGCGTGGCCGGCTTCAGCCTGTCCCACTTCAAACCGCTGTTCAAACAATCGACCGGTCTGCCGGTGCACCGTTTCGTGCTGGAGCGACGCGTCGAACGCGCCCGTACGCTGTTGCTGCAAGGCGGCAAGAGCATGAGCGAGATCGCCCTCGAAGCCGGCTTCTCGCATCCCAGCCACATGGCCCGCTGCATGCGCCGCCTGCTGGGGGTGAGTCCGTCGCAAGTCGTGGACTCGCGGCTGAACTGATCGAGCATCAGGCGACTGCCCGAATCTGCCCAAGCAAGAGCCCGTGCGAACACGGGCCCTCGCTCAACCCTTACAACGCTTGCGCGATAACCGGCTGCACCACGGCGGGCCTCACCAGCGCACCCGCACCCCGAGGTTGGCCTGACGCTGCTTGGCATCGCTGCCGTCCAGGCTTTCGCCGTAGGACAGCACACCGAACAGACTGACCGATTCGTTCAATTCGGCTTCCACGCCGACGTCGACAGTCGCCATCAGGCCCAGTTCGTGATTCGGGAACGCCTGCGCCTGTGCAGCCGCGCCGGGCGGCAGGACGACGAGGGCGCCGTCCTTCTCGCCCAAAGTGTCCTGCACCCCGAGCGTCGCCCAAGGCCGCACGCGTGCGCCCCGCGAAGTTTCAAACAGCTTTTCGGCGCGAACGGCAACCCGGGCGGTTCCCAACAAATCGTCGTCCATGACCAGTTGCTTGCCGCTGGCATCGCGCTTGTCTTGCCACTGCATCGCGCTGGCGCTCAAGTTGACTTGCGGCTCGACGGTCCAGCCGTTGCTCAAGTGGAAGCGATGGCCGAGCTGCGCACTCGCGGTCAGGCTGTTGCCGCCGATCTCCTCCTTGAAGCCGTCGGCAACCGCAATGGTGGCCTCGGGCAATTGGCCGACCAGGGTCATGTCCAGATACGTGCCGTCTTGCCAGCTCACGCTGCCGTACATGCCGACCATCGGGGTGTCGACGCGCACGTTGGCTTCGCCGATGCCTTGCAGGTCGGTCGAATTGGCGCCGCTGGCCCAGTAGTTGCCGTGCTGGAACGCAATGAACAGACCGCCGCGTAAGTTGCGCGTCTCGCGGTCTTGCAACAACGCATCGACGCCGACGTACAGGCCGAGCGTGTCGCCGCTGAAGGCGAAGCCTGGGTTGGCGCCCATCTCCAGTTCGCTGCCCGTGGCCGCCATCCAGAAGCCATGGCAATCGCCTTCCAGCGACCAATAGGCGCGCTCCATCTCGTCTTCGTGCGAGCCGCAACGCGGCGTGTCGCCGCGCACGCCGGCCATGCGTTCGAACAACAGGCGGTTGTTCTCCTGGATCAGGGCGGCGCCGATGCTCGGCAGCACGGCATAGCCGCCGATTTCCGGCAGGATGTCGCTGGCTTCGGTGTTGAGGTACCAGCCGTCGCCCTGGCGGTCGAAGGTCCATGGGAACACGCTGCCGTTCAAGCGCACCACGCCGTTCGTCGCCCCAGCCGGCGTGAAGCTTCCTTCCGTCGCCGAATTGTCGTTGGGGGCCGAGATCACCCGGATCGACGCGGGCTGCTGCGGGGTTTCGGTGCCATCGGTCAGGAAGGTCACTGCGGTAGTGCCGATAACGTCGCCGCCGATGTCCAGGCCGCCCGAACTCTGGCTGCCGGGCGATACGGTCAGGGCCAAACCGCCGCCACCGGTGTAGTTGCCGCTGATGCCGAAACGAGCGCCGCCGACCCGAATGAAACCGGAATTGGCTATGTTGCCGGTGAGGCTGGCGCCGCTCATGCCGATCAGTTCCGAGGTGCCGTCGATCGACAGCAAACCGCCGGCCAGGTTCAGCGGCGCGGTCAGCGTCAGTTGCGTGCCGGTGAGAAGATCCACTCGCTCCCAGTTGGACAGCGGGCTGACGTCGCTCTGGTCCAGGGTCATGCTGCGGAAGTTGACCCGGTCCTCGCCGCCCGCGCCGCCGTCGAAGCGGACCAGGCCGCTCAGGTCGCCGCCGCGGAAATCGGCGCTGTCGTTGCCGGCGCCGAACTCGAAGCGGCCGATCACCGTGCCGGCGGAGCTGAAGCTGTCGTTGCCGGCGGTGCCGGTGTACAGGCCCGTGGCCTTCAGGGTCGAGCCGGCCGCGACCGTGGTGTTCTGCGCGGACACGCTGCCGCTGGCGGTGACTTCCAGCAGGCCGCCGATCACATCGACATTGATGAACTCCGACGGCCCGTTGATCTGCAGCGCACCGGCACCGGCCTTG
>NZ_CP013141.1:5345926-5375202 GCF_001442535.1 Lysobacter antibioticus
CGACGACGGCGCCGGGCCGGCGTCGCCGCCGGCACCGGCCGGACGGAACGCCAGCATGCGCAGCACGCTCATCTCGAAACCCGCGCGCGGGCTGGGCGCCAGCGGCAGATCGCGACGGCCGTTGACGCTCATCTGGTACCACAGCTGCACGACTTCGGGCCGCAGTTGTTCGGCCAGGGCGTCGACATCGACGCCGTCGGCCTCGACCGCGGCCTCGGGCACGAGCTGGCGCACCTGGACCCGGTGCAGCGCGTCGGCCAGGGTTTCCAGCACCCCGCCCCAGTCGGGCGAGAACTCGGCCAGGGTTGCGACCTCGTCGAGCAGGCGCTGGCCGTCGCCGTCGGCCAGGGCGGCCAGGACCGCGCCGACCCGGGTCCGGTCGACCGTACCCAGCATCGCAGCGACCGCCGTTCCTTCCAGGCGCGCGTCGCTGCCGGCACCGCTGTAGGCGATGGCCTGATCCAGCAGCGACAGGCCGTCGCGCAGGCTGCCGTCGGCGGCCTTGCTGAGCTGGCGGATCGCGGCCTCGTCGACCGGGATGCCCTCGGCGGCGAGGATCCGGGTCATCTGCCCGGAAATCTGCTGCTCGTCCAGGCGCTTGAGGTTGAACTGCAGACAGCGCGACAGCACCGTCACCGGCAGTTTCTGCGGGTCGGTGGTGGCGAGCAGGAACTTGACGTGCCCCGGCGGCTCCTCGAGCGTCTTCAGCAGCGCGTTGAACGCCGACTTCGACAGCATGTGGACTTCGTCGATCAGGTAGACCTTGACCCGTCCGCGGCTCGGCATGTACTGGGCGTTGTCGATCACTTCGCGCACGTCGTCGACACCGGTGTTGCTGGCGGCGTCGATCTCGAGCAGGTCGATGTAGCGGCCGGCGTCGATGTCCAGGCAGGCGTTGCACTCGCCGCAGGGGTCGGCCGAGGTGCCGCGCTCGCAGTTCAGCGACTTGGCGAAGATGCGCGCGATCGTGGTCTTGCCGACGCCGCGGGTACCGGTGAACAGAAAGGCGTGGTGGACGCGCCCGGTGCCGAGCGCGTTGGTCAGCGCGCGCACCACGTGTTCCTGCCCGACCAGCTCGGCGAAACGCTTCGGGCGCCACTTGCGGGCGAGGACGAGATACGACATCGGATCCTTTGCGATAAGGCGTTCTGACGGGCCGGACGCGGTGCGCACGACGCCGTCCGGGCGCTCGCGACGGAAGCCGGGAGCGAAGCGTGAACGAACCCCCACATTGTGCCACGCCCCACCCCCGCGCCCGAGCTTCGGCGCCCTCCCGCGGCAGCCCCGAAAGCCTCAGCTTGTTACCGAACCCCGCCGCAGCTAGAATCCCCGGCTCTGCACGGCCCGCGACAGCGCCCGCACAGATCCCGGAGAGGTGTCCGAGTGGTTGAAGGAGCACGCCTGGAAAGTGTGTAAGCGTCTAAACCGCGCTTCGGGGGTTCGAATCCCCCTCTCTCCGCCAGATTACGAAACAGCCCCTGACGACCTCAGGGGCTTTTTCGTTTGGGGCGTCGGCAACGCGCGTCGCCGGCCGGCCGCCGGGAAGCCGGGCCTCGGCACCTCGGTGGGCCTACACGCCCATGCGGGAGCACGCGCGGCGGCATGAAGGCCGCCATCGAGGGTTCCATGCCATGAAGAGAACCCGGCCGTTCCACCCGCCTCGATGCATCAAGATTCTTGATCGACCGCCTCCAGGCTCGGACAGCCAGACCGGGCGTCGCCCATGCAGGCACCAGGAGAGGGATTCCTAGGTGAAGGACAAAAACAAAATCGAAATCCAGCTCGGCGAAGACGAGCTCAGAGAGATCGCGCTGTTCGCAGCGACCTGCGCCCGACGCGTGCTGCCGATCTTCGAGGTCGCCTGCCCGAACGATCAGCGCCCGTGGGACGCCATAGCGGAGGCCGAAGCTTTTGCCGCGGGCGACAAGCGCACGGCGACCTTGCGCGCCCGTGCCTGGGCCGCGTATGCGGCCGCTCGCGAAACCAAGGACGCGGCTGCAGCCAACGCCGCGCATGCCGCCAGTCACGCCGCGGCGGCCGCCTATCTGCATCCCCTCGCCACCCCGCATCAGGTCAAACATGTCCTCGGCGCAGCGGCTCATCAAGCGCTGGTGCTCGAACTCGAAGCCGGAAACGACATCGCCGTCGGTAAAGAACAACTGCACTGGGCGACGAATCTCGCATCGCCCGCGGTACGTGACGTCTTACGACGCCTGCCGCTCCCGCCTCATGGCCGCGGACGTTTCAGCGAGCTTTTGAATGAGCTCGATGCTCAATTACGGGATTGAAGACGAGATCGGGATACTCGTGGTTTGCGCGGGCACCCGATCCACTATGAATCGCGAACTCAGAATCAATCCGGGCAAACCGTCTTGATCGGCAAGCCGTCCTTGTAAGAAAAATACTCCCTGCAGTCGCGACTGCCGCGCTTAACTTGCCGCACACCGACATCACCAGTCGATACGAACTCGAACAGGCTCGTGCTGCCGTCCTGATTCCAATCCATGTCGACCCAGGAATAGCCCTTGTCCAAGGCAGCTACCGAGCGAAGCGTTAAATAAAGCACCAAAGCAAAGCAGGCTGCGATAAGGAACCACCCGGCCACCCCGGATTTGCTCATACCTTGCGTTCTGACCTTAGCGCTCATTGAATAGTCGATTTCTCAGTTCGCTGGAACGTGAAAACCACAAGCAAACGCCGGCAGAACGCTTTCTGAATCACATATGGGCGTCAGCGTCGAGACCAATCTCAGCCTGCCCTGACAGCGGCAGCTGCCGAAGCTATCGTCAATAAGTGAACGACTCCGAACACAAGCCATTCGCGCGCATTGAATGTGGCCATCATAAAAAATGGATTGCGAGAAACTGGGTTTCGTCCCAGCCTCTTGTTATTCAGATGAAAGACGAACTTAGCCCCGACTACCGGAATGAGCATAAAAATAGCCATAAACACCAGTTGTGCATCTGGCATTCTGCCGATGACGTCGAACACCTGAGCTACTGGATCCATACTCAACCTATCCACCCTATATCTTGGCGCTCCGACGTTCAGTGCGACTCCGCCGAGGGCCTGACAGTTCAGCTCCAGAGCCCGATACGCGGCCTTTAATCTATCCCGTCGGCGCCCGAAGCACCTTAGGAGTGCTCACCTGCTCGGGCGAGCAGATTTACGATGTTCAACGCTCTCCGGCTTGGCCGTAGGCAGACAATATTTCCCTCAGAAAATCCCGTTGCCACCAGAGCGGAGCGTCGCTCGCCAGCATTTCGGCGATCCGCTCCTCGCTGATGACGTAGTCGAGGATCCCGCTGTCTTTCGATGACCAGCGCCCCCAGGTGTCGTCGTCAAATGCGGCCAGAACGGCAAAATCCTCGCCGATCTCTTCATACGCCACCCATTTCGACGGCATAACACTCACGGCAACGACCGCGCGAAAAAGATCGAGCTCGCCCTGCATTAGATGGAGCGTTATGTCTCTTAATTCACCCACGGTGGCCGCGGAAAAAGCCAGATCTTTCGAAGCCTGGTCAGCCAGGCGAACGACTATCGTCAAGGGAGCGTCAGTTGTAACACCATCATCCTCCAGAATAAAATCGAGAAATTCACGAGTAGACAATACCCCTGACTCGACGATGAAAAACCCCTTAAGAGCTTTATTGTTGAACACGTAGCTGGGGAATTTTTTCTGCCAGTCAATCGCCTCCTCCAGCTTGGCGACCCTCTCATTATTCGATGCCAACGATAAGGCCATATAAGTACTCCAGGGACATCAGACCCCTCAAAGCGATCAGACAAAGATTTATCGGACCATCCATATGATCAGAGCGAGTAGAGCCCTAGGTTATCCAGCTCACGCTTCGATGCCCTGGCCCGCCAATTGGTTCAGCCAAGACTAATTCCGACTTTGGCGAGGCAGGTGGAGAGCCCTTTGAGATCAAAGTACTTCCCGCCGCCAGGGAAAATGCCCCCCTTTTCTCCTGAATTATAAAAGGAGAGTTATTCGTACCCGGAGAACTTAACAACCTCCCGATCGCTTTTTCTTACCCAAACTTCTCCGCCGCCCCCAATAATACGGCGATCCCTCAATCTAAAGACAACCACATAACATTCGCCACTATCGCCTATCCCGACATCGTAGTTATTAATATTCCTTATATATCGAGACAAATCAGTATTCCTGGCAGGCTCCTCGCCCAGCTTTTGAATAAATAGCTTTCTCGCGACCTCGCCAGCATCAAATATGGCAGAATTATCCGCTGCTGAAATGGAAAATGAACAAACAGCTAAAGACAGAAAAATAAATGCACCAAGAAACTTCCTAAACATGACTCACCCTCCATTAATGAAAAATCTCTTGACTGCATCAAAGCCCGCCTTGATCGCAACCGCAAGCATCTGAGTTATTCGCACCCGGCTTAGGCAGCAGACTCCAAGGATAAGCAGTACCAGTACTCGAATATTTGATTATACGGCCGGTCGGGGTGCCGACCCATGCGAAATCGGGATAAATGCCACTTATATCTTGCTTTATGAGTTTTTCATCATCAAAAGCAGGCCCGGATTCAGCGCCATGAGTGTGATACACCCCCATCGCTCTATAGGGCCTGTCCCCGGGAATAGCCGAGTGCCTCTCACCTTGACGGGGCTTAGTATATGAGAATAGCCCACTCTCTCTCTTATAAACCCAGCCCGTATATTCAAGATCTTCCTTTATAGAAAGGGGGTTTATGTCAGCAACGGCATTCGCAGCTGCTAAATCCATTGTTTTATAACAATCCCCCGGAGCTAACCCAAAGAAGTCGCCAGTAGATAAAGGACTGGCGTTGGCATAGACATAGGTTCCTGCGCCCCCATCCAGCCCAATCGGATCACTCTGCACATACCGACCGGTAGCCGCATCGTAATCCCGGAAGTAGTTGTAGTTCAGCCCCGTAGCCGCATCAAAGCGCCGCCCCCGGAAACCGCATATTGAACACGAACGCGGTGCCGTCCAGGTCCGAGTCCTGATTAGGCACCGAATCTCGATGGCACTTGAGCTTCCGTCGGCCTGGGCGAGCGGCTGGCATTGTTGTTCGAGGCCGTGGCCAGCCTGCCCAGCGACGAGCAGCGCGTCGTGCAGGCCGTACTCGATGGCCTCATCGGCAAGCACCGCACACGGCAACTCGCCGAGCAATACGGCGCCTCAGGCGGCTAAAACAAGAAGCCCCGCACTTGACGGGGCTTCAATACTTCAATGCGGCCAGTCGAGACCCGCCTTACGCGGGTTCAAGTCAGGCAGGCCGTTCGACGCGCAGTTGGGTAAGACGGTATTTACGTTGCTATAGGGCGGAATTCATTCCGCCTTACACGGGTTAAACTTACTGAAGTCCTGCCTCAATGGAAGCAGGTACCAGACTACATGCAACTACATTATTGGCTAGGCTTAATGCGGCACCATACCCCTTGGGATCAGCGCTTTCGAACTCAACACTGACCATGTTGCCAGAGTCATCGAAATCGGATACCAAAAGACTGCGCCTCCCTTCTGTTTGAATTACATGCACCGCCCGCCCTGGGGAGGAGGCAATCCTTTCTGAGGTTGAGTTCGGCTCAGCGCCGAATTTGCCAACAGCAATTTTCAACTCCGCGCCGTAAGCCAACAATTCGCCAACCGTGGGATAACCGCGCATACCATTACGAAGCGCACCGCGAATGATGCCCGCGCCCCTTAGGCACACTCCATAGTACGTGCTCAGCGGATATAGGCTCGTCGAAAGCAACTCCCTGCTTGTCAGGCGGGTGCTCGCTGACCGCTCACCCTTAACCTCCTGATTATCAGAGTTAGGCTTGGTGCAACCAGACAGGAGCAACACGGCACCTATCACGATGTACTGGATCAATTGCACTCGCATCCCTCGACGTTCCACCTTTCACGCAGTCTCGCAATATCCCACGCCGAAACGCTGAACGCAGGCACCGTGCTGTAATTGCCGAAAACCGAGCCAGAGTGGCTTCCGACAGGGGCTAGACGGAAAGGTGCTCTGACCCGGTTTTTTACTCTGGAACGTAGTGGTCAGCATCTACTCCTGCTGCCGCTTTTTTTGCATTGCGGCCTGTTCCAGGCTCTCACCGGTCACAGCCCAAAGTCGTAACAAGCTGAATCGGCGTCTTCCTGGGCGGAAATTTCCAGCTTTCGACTCGATTTCGGGACCGCACGTCGCATTTTACGTTCTTCGACGATCTCTTAAATCTGGCGTCGGAGACCTTGCCAGCCGGCGAGACAGTAAACTCGATTTTCACCGCAGAAGCAGAGGTCGGAACAGGCTTCGAGTCGCCTTTATTAACGGGTGCTGGCGCAGGATCTTTCGAGCTCACCAGCGAAAGTAGATCAATGGCGGGCCTTTGCTCCACGAAACCTTTCCCGAATGCTTGCCCACAAGGATTTTGTCCTTGTCGGGGGATCCATCGGTTCCCGTACGAGGAGTGATCTGCCAGTTGGAGCCCTGACTAACTGGTGCATCTGTCGAGCCACAACCGCCGATGTGCCGCTCACAATAGAATAGAGCAATGGCGCCGGCTTGATTCTTTGTAACTCCAGCTTTCAGATCGATCGAGCCGACCTCGTCTGCCAAATCGCGTTCTGCTGTTTTGATTTCTTGCGCGTTTGCGAATGTGCAAACGCTGAGCATCAGAACTGCCAATGCAGTTTTCATCAGTTCACCTGTGCACGTAAGGGCCTTGGCTTTTCACCACGCGCTTCACGGCTGAAAAACGTTACTTCTTAGGCGGGGTCGCGACCACTGGAGCCAACTGCGTGGTGGACACGTATGCATTGCGCAGTGGGTAGCCGAGTGCCTTGCGAGTAGGGTTTTCGACCAACTCGACGTTGTCGCCAAGCATATTGGTCCCGCCGATGTTGTCGTTGTATCCAAAAGCGTGTCCAACCACTTTGACGATCAGCCCGGTCGGATCCGAGTAACGGGTGGGATTGCTGCCAGCATATGCATAGAGGCTGATATCGCCACTCAAACCGATTAGATCGGGTTGCGAGTATCGTCCCCTTTCGGGGCGTACCCGTGCCGTGCCCGTAGAACTCGATCTGTATGTTGCCGGGGGCGCCGCGGACTATCGCGCGAACCGGGTCAGAGCAGCTTCCCACAGACGGAAGGGTGCTCTGACCCGGTTTTTTATAAATAAGAAATACGAAAGTGTTCGCGGGCGAACTAAAAACTCTTCGCCCTTCTAGATCTTTCACCGAACACCCAAACAAGCCAGAAAACAACACCCGATATGATGCCAATTAGGCAATTCCCAATGAAGTCCCCAAATTCAGGCCAGCCTGGGAATCTGATTACTATCGTTGCAATTATGCCTATTATAAATCCCGACAAGGATGAGGATAAAATATTAATCATCCCAAACTTATCAAGGATTAATATGGCCGGCCCACCAATTAGCAGCGAAAAGGGGAGGGTAAAGAAAAAAGCTACAGGAGTAAGTCCCGCAACAGATCCCAAAGTAGGTCGGCCGTCGTAAATCGGAGTCAAAGCACTTAGTGTTATGGCCGTGAATAGAGTTGCAGCACCCACGCCAATGATGGCGGTCAGCATCTTGTTCATGATTATAAACCCTATTTGGTGCATCGGCAGTCAGAAATCAGCTCGCGCATCTGGCCTCCCCAAAGCAGATCATTCGCAATAGCCGGGATTAACGGCCCAATAATTCGTGGAGCCTGACTGAGACTCGTTCCCTCGCCATATGTGTGCGCGTTAGCACTGTCAACGGTGCGCGCAACATACCCCCATACGAACAAACTGTTTGCATCCGTTATATTTACAATCAATGGGCGGCCAGTTCTGAGATCTCTTGTCAAATATGATGTCACGAAATTGTCTTGATTTAAAACGACCGCGTTATTTCGCGCCCCCTCCTTGGTGGCCGGGTTCGGGGAGCCAGGAGTTGGATTCTGCACAAGCTTCTGCATTACGTCCGCCGGGTTTGCGCAACCAATGGATTCAACCTCATGATATTTGTGATAGCGCCAGAAGTCGTTTTTGTATCCAATTTTTTCAGGAAAATCAGCTGAGCTAGGCAGCGTAAACGCCGGGCCATTTGGGTCGGGATAAAAACACGTCACTCTTCCATTTTTCGAAACGCAATCCAAGCCAAAGGGATCTGAGCTTACAAGCGGATCATTCGCCACATACGCATATGTACTGACACCCCCATCCAGCCCAATCGGATCACTCTGCACATACCGCCCGGTAGCCGCATCGTAATCCCGGAAGTAGTTGTAATTCAGCCCCGTAGCCACATCAAAGCGCTGCCCCGGGAAGCGCATGTCGAACACGAACGCGGTGCCGTCCTGATCCGGGTCCTGGTTCGGCGGGTTGTTGCCGAAGGCTTCGCCCTTGGCGTCCCAGGTCCAGACCGCGAGGTTGCGGCTCGGGTCGATCACCGCGCGCGGGGTGCCCAGGTGGTCGGGTTGCACGTAACGCAGGGTCTGCGCGACGCCGGCGCCGACGACCAGGCCGACCGGGGCGTCGCCCAGCCAAATGGCCTGCTGCTTGGTCGCGCCGTTGGCGTCGTAGTCGCCGAGCCAATGGCCGGCTTCGTCGTACAGCGTGTAGCCGGTGATCGCACCGGTCGCGTTGTCGGCCCGCGAGACTCGCTCGCCCTTGGCGTTGTAGCGGTAGCTGGCTTTGACCACGCCGGCTTGTTTGACCTGGCTCATGCGGTCGTTGGCGTTGTAGACGAATTCCCTCGCCGTACCGCCGATGCTGGTGGTGTTGCCGACCGGGTCGTAGCCGCGGCTGACGCCGCCGACGTTGCTCAGGCGGTGACTCGTACTCGGGTAGGTGTAGCTGGTGGTGATGCCGCCATGCAGCAGGCTGTTGCGGTTGCCGGTGGCGTCGTAACCGTAGGTCTCCAGCGGCGTGCCGGTCGGGCCGTCGCGGGTGATTTTCAGCCTGCCCAGCGTGTCGTAGTCGTACTTGGCCAGAGCGACACTCTGCAGGCCGTCCTTGAGTTCGGTCAGCTCGCCGACTTCGTTGTAACCGTAGGCCAGCGACAGGCCGCCCGCGGCGCTGTCGAGGATCGTCTTGGCGCGGTAGTCCTGATCGTAGGTGCGAGCCAGGCTGCGGCCGTTGCCGTAGGTCCAGCCAGTGGCCGGGCCGAACGGTTCATACGCCGCATTGTTGAGCAGCACCGTGCGCACGCCGCCGGCCGGCTTGATGCCGACTTCGGTGACCTGGTCCAGGGTGTTGCGGACGTAGTCGACGAGGGCGTTGTCCGGGTAGGTGATGCTGCGCACCTGGCCCGAGCTGGTGTAGGCGTAGCGCAGGGTGAAGCTGCGGGTGCCGACCGTCTGCACCTTGCGCACGAGCTGGCCCCAACGGTCGTAGCAGTACTTCAGCTCGGTGCCGTCGCTGCGCATCGCGGTCACGCGGCCGAGGGCGAAGTTCTCGCCGGCGGCGCAAACCGAGTTGACCGTGTCGTAGTCGTATTCGACGTCGGCGGCGCCGCCGCTGTACGAGATCGTCTTCGGCCGATTCAGGGCGTCGTAGGTGTAGGTGTGCGCCTGGGCGTCGTTGGCGTCCTGCTTGCTCGCGAGCAGGCCAGCGCTGTTATAGCCGTAGGTGGTGACGCCGGTGTCCGGGCTCGACAACTGGATCTGATCGCCGAAGCCGTTATAGCCGTACGTGGTGTTGAGGCCCTTCGGGTCGGTGACCTTGGTGACTTGGTCGAGGGCGTTGTATTCCAGCTTGGTCTCGACCGCGAGGCCGCCGACGTCCTGCAGGGTACGGCTCAAACGATCGAGCGGGTCGTGGTCCTGGTTGGTGACGCGGTTGAGGGCGTCGGTGGTCAGGTCCGGGTTGCCGTCGGTGTCGTAGCTGAAGCTCGTGGCGTGCGCCAGCGAGTCCTTGGCGGTCTGCAGTTGCCCCAGGGTGTTGAACACGCGCGACAGCGTGCGCTTCAAAGTACCGGAAGCCGTCTTGGTGTCTTCCTGCTTGCGGTTGCCGGCCAGATCGAGGGTGTACTGGATCTTGTTGCCGGCCTTGTCGGCCACGCTGGTCAGGCGCTGGGCGGTGTCGTAGGTGTAGGTGATGTAGGCGCCGCCCGGCGGGGTAATGCGCTTGACCAGGCCGGTCGGCCAGTACTCGACCCGGGTGATGCGGTCGTCGGTCTCGACGCTGTTGTCGGCGCCGCGCACCTTGGTCGCGGTGAGCCAGCCGCGCGGGTGGTACTCGTAGTCCGTGACGATTCCGTTGGCGTTGACGACCGATAGCGGGCGGCCCTGCGGGTCGTAGCCGAAGGTCTCGGTGCTGCGGCCCAGCGCATCGACGACCTTGCGCAGGTCGCCCTTGCGGTAGGTGCACAGCGCTGGCTGGGTCGCGCAGGTGCTGTCGTCGCTGCCGTAGTACTGGAAGGTCGTGATGTCGTTGACATCCGTCCGCGGGCCATCGACCGACTTGACCAGACCCAGGATCGGGCAGGTGCTGTTGCTCGCGGCCACGTCGGCCGCTTCGCAATAGGCATAGGCGGTCGTGCGGGTCTGGTTGCTGACCGTGTCACGTACGGTGACCGTGACCGGCTGCAGACGCGCGTTGCGGACGATGCGAGTCTCGCGATTGCCGACCTGGGTCAGCAACGTGCGGTTGCTGGCGAGATCGCGACGTTCGACGCTGCTGCGTTCCTGCGCCAGCCCGACTGCTTCCTTGACCGTATGCGTGCGCGCCGGTTGCCCGGTGACCGGGTCGTTGGCTTCGGCGTACGTGTGCTTGGTCTGGGTGCCGTTGCGGTCGGTGACGGTGTCGAGGCGGCGGCGGAAGTCGACGGTTTCGTCGTAATACGTCCTGCCGATGGTGCCGCGGGTGTCGGTCAGGCCGCTGACCTTGCGCGGTGCGCCGCTCGCCGGCGACGCGGTCAATCCATAGGTGGTCTGCCGATCAAGAGGATCGGTGACGATGGAACCACCCGTCGAAGGATAGGTCAGGGTGACGCGGTCGGCATTGCCGGAATGGACGCTCAAGGTCACCCGATTCTTGGCATCGTAATTGAACGTACTGTAGCGCTGGCCGCCCTCCGCGGTTACGCCCGTGAGGTTGAGGGGAAACCTCGTATCCTCATAGTGATAGGTCCGCGACTCGCCGCCAGGATAGGTGACGGTTTCGACCTGCCCATTGGCGTTGTATGCATAAGACGCAAGCGCAACGCCGGCCAAACGAATCGACGTGATCGGCGCGTCGTCGCCGCCTGCTGTGTACTCGAACACCAGGCTGCGGCCGCTGTTGTGGGCGATCGCGGCCAGGCGGCGCATGCCATCGTAGCTATAACTCAGGATCGAACCGTTTTCGAACCGCTGCTCCAGCAGGCGGCCGGCGGCGTCGAAACGCAGGACCCGGTCGCTGCGAGACATTACCCATTGCGCACCGTCGGCGACGACCCGATCACCGCTCTGGTCGTTCGCCTCGTAAGCGGCACCGACCAGTGTGAACGCGACCTGCGAACCATCGGCTTCAATGAAACCAATACGGACGGTCGGGTCGGAAGGCGTGGTCGGATCGGGGCCGACCGACAAGCGCAGGTTATGCGAATGCGTCCACCCATAGCCGAATCCCCCGGCAGGCGTGGACGTTAGCGAGTGGTAATGACGATCGAATGCAATCCAGCCCAGATCGAAATCGTGCGCCGGCTCGGACTTGTCCCCGGTTGTCGGGTCGCAGGGATTGCCGACCGGGCACTCGTTGCTCGGCAGCGGATCACTGTAATAGGCCATGTCGAAGCTCGACCCGGCGCCACAGGCATTGAGATCGGTGTTCCAGGTCATGAGCCGGCCGGGGCAACTGGCCGCCCGATCCTTGACGATCTTGACCTGGGTGTTGGTGAGATAACAGGCACCGCCGCCTCCGGGCGCCACCATGTATTTGACGTCGGTAGGCGTGGATTCGCGAATCGCGATCGGGCTGGTCGACCAGGTGAGATCCGTCGTCCAGACCGTCGGCGTGACCGTGCTGGCCGCCGCGCAGCCCTGAGCGACGCTCTGGGCGTCGTAGTCCTGCTTGATGCGGGCGACGATCGCGTCCAGCGAGGCCTGCGTCGGCGTGCCCGACGGGTCGTTGAGCTCCTTGTAGGCCCAGTCGGTCAGGGTCGGTGGCTTGGGCTCGATCGCGTACTTGTAGACGGTCTTGTTGTTGAGCGGGCTCTGGCTCTTGACGTACATGCTCATCGGCGGGCCGCCGAACTGAGCGAAGTAATTCCTGATGCCCTGCTGCATCGCGGCTTCGGTGGTCTGCGGCGCCAGCGCGAGGCTGTTGGTACGCCACAGCTTCACGGTTTCCTGAGCCTGCGCGCCCGAGGCGAGCAGCAAGCCCAGTGAGGCCAGAGTCAGGTTCCAGCCGATACGGGTTCGAGCCGGCCGGCGTTCGGCCTCATTGTCGGCATCCGTTGCGACAACTGTCATCGGTCATTCCTTGTCTATGAATCTTTGGAGAGGCCATGCGCCCGGTCGGTGAGGGAGGACCGCCGGCGCCGGCATGGGGATTCGATATCCGAAAGCGAACCGTCGGGCATCGTGTGCAACTTGATCGGTACTTATGTCTGGGCGGCGACGCGCGGCCGCCGGTTCGAACCGGGGCATGGCTGCGCCGTCGCAGCGGCGACAACGAACACAGGGAAGGTTTCGATTTCGGCGGCGGGCCGTATGACGGCCGTAGCGGCCGCTGTGAGTGCGGGCAAATCCATCTGCGTTGCTCCCTTTCCTTAGGTCGGCAGGTCGATACTACGCCTTCGCGTCTCAACGGCGGCGACGCAAGCTGAGCGTCGGCAACGGCTGCATGCGAGGGCGTGTTCGGCGCTCACTGTAGGCGCAACGGGTTCGCGAAAGCCAGTACAACGCGAGGCCTTTCGGCAGAATTACAAACAGAGACGCCGCGCACAAAATGTCGCGGCTGCGGCGCAATCGCCGCGATATACCCGAGGAGCTTTCGCAGGCCGTCTCGACGCAAGCTAAATAACGGATGACCGGCATCCATTCGATGCGGCTCGGACACCACGCCAAGGCCTGCCCTCGCCCGGCGTCCCTGCGCATCCACGCCGCCGGCTCAGCATCACTGCACTACTGCCGCAAAGGCGCGAGGGTCACGACGACCGCCGCCAGAACGCGACCGCGGACTCACTAAGACGGATCGTTACAAACGCTGTGGCCGTTGTCCGGGAAAACTGGGCCGTGCATCGCATCAGCCATGACAGGCGGCGCCTAGATTGCGCGCGACGTTCGCGACCGTACGTGCCGGTATCGCCTCCGCCGCGATTCGCGACCGTCACGTCATGCCCGATCCGGGCACTTACCTAGGATGCCTAATGAGCAAGAAAACCACGAGTTCCGATGCAAGCGCCGATGCCAGCCCCCATTCGCGCTCGCGCCGCAAGTTGATCGGCGCGGCCGGCATGATCGCCGGCGCCGGCGCGGCCGCCGCGGCCACCACCGCTGCCTCGATCGGCGGTTCGATGTACCAGAATGAACCCATCGGCGGCGCGCCGGCCCCGCGCCGCGACGGCGCGTTCGCATCCACCGCGCTGGTCGGCACCGACCCGGGCCGTATCAACGTCAAGGACTACGGCGCGGTCGGCAACGGCAGCACCGACGACACCGCCGCGATCGAGCGCGCGCGCGATGCGGTGTTCGCATCCAGGAACGGCAACGGCTGGCTGACCCATCACTTGTATTTCCCGGCCGGCATCTATCGCGTGACCAAGGCCGACGTGCTGCTGCCCAAGGGCCCGGACACCGCCAAGACCAAGATCAACGGCTATGTCATCGAAGGCCAGGGCAAGCGCAGCTCCGAGATTCTGTTCGACGCCGCCCCGAGCGGTGGCGATGCGTTCGCCAATAATCTGCTGACCGCCTACGGCCGCCTGCGCCAATTGCGCGTGCGCGAGATCAGCTTCCGCGCCGCGCGCCCGGGGCTCAACTGGATCTATTGCTGGGCTTCGGTGGCCGGCGGAACCAACCAGGACTTCGCTTTCGACGACGTCGAATGGCGCGGCCCGTGGAACCGGGTCATCGGCCTGGACGGCCCGGCCGATTCCAATCTCAACTCCGAGTGGTCCTTCAATCGCTGCCACCTGGCCAACGATGTCGTGTTGGGCGACGCCTTCCTGCATTCGGGCATGACGCCGACCCACAGCCAGCAGGATCAGTTCCTGAACTTCTGGTTCCGCGACTGCAAGTTCGAATATCAGAGCGGCACCCTGCTGCGCTTCGCGCGAGGCGGCTACATCAACGTCTACGGCGGATCCTGGATTCAGTGCAACGAGACCCAGGACATCCCGTCGGTGTTCTTCGATCTGCCGCCGGGCCCGCATAACAACACGGTCAAGACACTGATCGTGATGGGCGTGCGCTTCGAGCTGCGCCACGCCAAGAGCAAGCTGATGAATTGCGGCTGGGATGCGGCGAACGCGAACCTGACCTTCATCTCTTGCACCGATGCGGCACGTTCGTTCCAAAGCCACATCGGCCCGCCGTCGATTCCGGTGACTTATCGGCCGCGCAACGGCGACATGCCTTACGTAAAGTGGCAGTCGTGCCAGCTGATGGGACGCCATGAGTCGTTCGCCACGGTCAATCGCGAGCGTCTGGTCTTCGAACAGTGCCACACCTTCAACTACCCGATGGCGCAGTTCCTGGTGCAGAAATAAGCGGTGCGGCGCGGGGCGGACTCGCCCCGCGCCGTTGTCGAAGCCGGCGCACGGATCGTTCGCGGCGAGCCGAACCAGGCGCGCATCCGGCTACACGTAGCCCGTCGCCAAGGCGCGCGCCCAATCCGGCCGGTCGTTGCGCAAAGCCCGTTCGGCTTCTGCGTCCCAGTCGTAGTCCACCGTGAGCAGTTGCTCGTTCCACTCGCCGTCGATCCGCTCGACGATGGCGTAGCGCGCCTGCGGCGAACCGGTCTCGACCCGGTGCGGATGCGGATGCTCGCCGGTGTAGGCCTGCAGGCCGACGCTGCCGGGATTGACGATCAGGCGGCCATCGTCCAGGCGCAGGCTGCGCGGCACGTGGGTGTGTCCGCACAGGATCACGCGCGCGTCGGCATCGCCGGCGCGTTGCCCGGCCTCGTCCAGGCTCGCCGGGCGCATGCCGTGCTCGTCGACGGTCTCGATGAAACATTCCAGGTCGCTGCGTGGCGTGCCGTGGACCAGCAGCACCTCCTCGTTCAAGCGCAAGGTCGACGGCAGGCTGCGCAGCCACTCGCGCTGGTCGGGGCGGATCTCGGCGACGGCATGACGGTCGGACGCGCTCATGCGCTCGGGCGGGTCGTTCAGCACCTGGCGTTCGTGGTTGCCGGCGATGGTCGGCCAACCCAGCGCGATCAGGCGGTCGGCGGTTTCGCGTGGCCGCAGCGGGCCGGACAGCAGATCGCCCAGATTGACCGCAAGCGCGACGCCGCGCCGCTCGATATCGGCCAGGACCGCATCGAGCGCTCCCAGGTTGCCATGAACATCGGAAATGACGGCTATGCGCATGTCCGGATTCTAGCGCCGGGGCCGCTTGGCCCACGCGGCCCCCGGGCCAGGCGCCTCCCCAGGTCGAGGCCACGGGGACGCGGCCGCCGAGATTGCGCCGCGATGACGGCTTCAGGCAGAATAGTGGGCTCTCCGGTCGACAACCGGGTCGTCCCACGGACCACCCGACTGCCTACCGGAGCCGCGAAAGCGCTGCGGCGCCTTCGTTCTCTATGGTGGCCCCGTTGGCGCCTCCGCGACGATAAGTTGAAAATCCCGCCAGGGCCGGAAGGCAGCAACGGTATCGACCGATTCGGGCGCCGGAGTCACGCTTGCGGGGCCGCCGCCTTTTCGGGCCCTGGCTTTCCGGCCGTGGTTTCGCAGCGGCGGTCCGTCGCGCCTCTGCCCTGCCCGCTCACATCGCCCGATAGGCCTCGGCCAGTTCCTCGGTGAAAACCTCGAACGAAGTCGGCGTGGTGTTGCCGGGATTGCGCCCTTCCAGCGACCGCACCTTGCCGGCGCTGATCGTATGCGCGAGTTCGACGTACAGCGCCGCCAGATCCGGGGCGAAGCCGCCCTGTATCAGCGCATCCAATGCCTCCCGCCCTTCCAGCCGCACATAGGCCAAGTCCGGCAGGCCGATGCGTTGGCCGAGGATGCGCGTGGCTTCGGCATAACCGAGGTCGCGCTGACCCAGCAGCTCGCGCACCACCTGCCCGTTCCAGTCGCGCGCCAATAAGGCCTGCGCGGCAGCATCGCCGATGTCGCGCGCAGCGATCATCGGCATGGCGAAATCGGCGGCGAAGGCATCGCCGTTGAAACCGAGCGCACGGACGACTTCGAGCGAGCCGTAGAAATTCTCCATGAACGCACCGGCGCGCAGGACCAGCAGATTCACGCCTTCGATATCGCGCAGGCGCTGCTCTTGCCGCCGCATGCTCATGATCGGGCCGGTGCCCACGGCCAAGTCGGCGCCGAGGCTGCTCAAGGCGATGCAATGGCGCAGGCCGCTGCGCCGCAACGCGCTCGCGATCGCTTCGCCCTGGCGGTCCTGCGCGGCATCGTAGCCCCGCGCGCCGAGTTCGTAAGGCAACAAGGTATACGCCGCGTCCGCGCCCTTGAAGGCATCGGCGAGGAAGCCGGCATCGGCCTGGTCGCCGGCGCGGATTTCGGCGCCGGCCGCAGCGAGCGGCGCCAGGCGCTCGCGCGAACGGCCCAGTGCGCGCACCGGCGCGCCGGCCTGCAGCAGTTGTTCAACGATGCGATGGCCGGTGCGGCCGGTGGCGCCCATGACGACGTACATGACGATGCTCCCGATGGATGCGCGGCGATGCGCTGCGCTTGGGCTTACTTTCCGCCGCTCGCCGCTCCAGGCCCATGCCGGCGCGTCTGGGTTTCTTGATCGCGCGTCCACGGATGCGGTGCGGGCGTCTGGACCGCCCGCGCCAGAGCGGCGCACACTGCGCCTCATGAACGCTCCCGACGCTTGGTCTCCGGTCGATCCACTCGGCGAAGCCCTGCATTCGCTGCGCATGAGCGGCGCGTTCTACTGCCGCTCGGAGTTCACCGCGCCATGGGGTCTGGCGCTGCCGGCGATGCCGCACAGCCTGATGCTGCACGTGGTCACCGAAGGCGAATGCTGGCTGCAGATCGAAGGCCACGAACCGCTGTTGCTGCAACCCTTCGACCTGCTGATGGTTCCGCACGGGCTCGGCCACACCCTGGTCAGCCGGCCCGGCACCCTGGCGACGCCTTTGTTCGACTTGCCCCGCGATTATTCGGCCGAGCGCTACGAAGTCATCCGCCAGGGCGGCGGCGGCGCGGCCACCGGCCTGGTCTGCAGCGCGGTGCGTTTCGACCATCCCGCTGCGCACCGCCTGATTTCGTTGCTACCGGCGCTGATCCACATCCGCAATGCGCAGGCGCAACCGAACGGGGTGCATACCGAATGGATCCGCAGCACCCTGCAATTCGTCGCCGCGGAGGCGCGCGACCTGCGCCCAGGCGGCGAAACCGTGATCACCCGCCTCGCCGACGTGCTGGTGATCCAGGTCATCCGCACTTGGATCGAACGCGACCCCGCGGCGCAGAGCGGTTGGCTCGGCGCCCTGCAGGACCGCCAGATCGGCCGCGCGATCGCCCAGATCCATCGCGAACCGGCGCGCGCCTGGACCCTGGCGTCGATGGCGCAGATCGCGGCGATGTCGCGCTCGGCCTTCGCCGCGCGCTTCAACGAGCTGGTCGGCGAGCCGGCCATGCATTACCTGGCGCGGTGGCGCATGCAAGTCGCCCTGACCTGGTTGCGCGAGGGCGACCGCGCCATCACCGACATGGCCGAGCAACTGGGCTATCAGTCGGAAGCGGCCTTCAGCCGTGCCTTCAAGCGGGTCATGGGGATCGCGCCGAGCGCGGCGCGACACGGCATCGAGGCCGCGCCGAAATAAAAGGCGTTGCGGACGCACGGACGATGCCGTCCGACGCCATTCAATCCCCGAGCAGCGACAAGGCCAGCGCATCGGGCTCGCGCCCGGTCTTCCAGTAGGCGATCGGTTTCCAGGTCTTGCGGTCGATCACCGCGACCTCGTCGCCGCCGCTGATCGCGACATAGACCCGCGGACGCTTCGGGTCGGCCACCACGCCGATCGGCAAGGCGGCGCGACCGAGCAAGGTGTCGCGGTACTCGCTGCCTTCGCGCGACAGCGCGATCGGCGCCAGCGCTTTCTTGCGCCGCGCATCGAACACCGACAAGGTCGCCGCGCGTGCGTTGCTGACCAGGGCGTGGCGGCCATCGGCCGTAAACGCGACACGAATCGGGAAGCCCGGGCTCGGCAAGGTCTTGCGCAACGCGAGCGTGCGCGCATCGTGCACGGTGACGGTACCGGCTTCGCGATTGCCGACCCAGACTTCGTCGCTGCCGGGCCGTACCGCGATGCCTTCGGCGCCCTTGCCCGCCTCGACTTCCGCGCTCTTGGCATTGCTGTTCAGATCGACGCGACTGACAGTGCCTCGGTCGATCTTGCTGACGTAGGCGGTCTTGCCGTCGGCCGACACCGCGACCATGTGGCCGCGCCCCTCGCCCATCTCGATCTCGGCGACGACCTTACCGCCGGCCAGATCGATGCGCAGCAGATGACCCGAGGCCTCGGTGGTCGCCAGCGCTTCGCGATCGCCCGGCAGGAAGCGCAAGCCATGCGGGCGGCCGTGGCGGCCGAGATCGATGATGCGCGGCGGCTTGCCGCTTCGCAGATCCAATACGCTCAGCGTATTGCCCGGCGTTTCCCGGCTGCCGTAGTTCGCCACCAGCGCGGTGGCGCCGTCGTGGCTGACCGCGATTTCGTGCGGCGCCTGGCCGGTGGCGAATTCGCCGAGCTTGCGGCCATCGTCGAGCGACAGCCGCCAGACGGTATCGGCGGATTTGTTGCCGACCAACAACTCGCCCGAAAACGCCGGCATGGCGGCGGCGAGCAGGAGGATCAGGCATACGACACGGGACATGACGGCTCCGGTGATTCGCTGCAGGAGATTGAAGCTAGCTCAAAACGATGGCGGGACCCGTGTGGCTGCAGCGGATCGGAAGGAAGCCAAAACCAGCGCAAGGATCACCGCCTCGATGCGGATCGCCGGCCCGGCCTTACGCGGGACCGGTTGGATGTAGCCAATCCGCATCCCCATCCGCATAGCGCTCGTGCTTCCAGATCGGCACCCGCGACTTGGTCTCGTCGATGATGTAACGGCAGGCGGCGAAGGCGGCTTCGCGATGGGCGGCGCTGACCCCGACCCAGACCGCGAGTTCGCCGATCGCCAGGTCGCCGACGCGATGCACGCAACGCGCATCGACGATGGCGAAGCGCTCGATGGCTTCTTCCAGCACGCGCTCGCCTTCGGCCAGGGCGAGTGCGGCATAGCTTTCGTAACGCAGGCCGGCAACAGCGCGGCCGCCGTGGTGGTCGCGCACCCAACCTTCGAAGCTGGCGAAGGCACCGGCGCGATCGCTGAGCAGCTGCGCGCGCAAGGGCGCGATTTCGAAGGGGCGCTCGGACAAGGCGAAACGCGTCATTTCAGCCTCCCGAGACCGGTGGGATGAAGGCGACTTCGCTGCCGGCGCGTGGCGCCTCGTCCCAGCGCGCGAAGGCGCCGTCGACGGCGACGCGCAAACGCTCGACCGGCAGGACGAAGCCATGGCGCTGACGCAGCGAGTCGTACAGCGCGCGCAGATCGGCCGCGTCGGCCTCGACCGATTCGCTGGCGACGCCGGCGGCATCGCGCAGGCTGGCGAAATACAGCACGGTCAGCCGGCTCATCGCTCGTCTCCGGCCCTGCGCTTCGCCTTCGCGGCGAAGTCGCGCTTGCCGCCGCGCTTGCCGGTCAACTTGGCCGGCCCGAGCACGATGCCGTGCGACAAGGCCTTGCACATGTCGTAGACGGTCAGGGCCGCAACGGTCGCGCCGGTCAGCGCTTCCATCTCGACGCCGGTGCGGTGGGTGGTCTTGACCTCGCACTCGATCATCAGGCTGTTGTCGCCATCCCAATCGATGCCGAAACGGCAGCCGTCGATCGGCAGCGGATGGCAGAACGGGATCAACTCATGGGTGCGCTTGACCGCCATCGTGCCGGCGATGATGGCGGTGTCGATGACCGCGCCCTTCTTGCTCTTGAGCCCGCTCGCACGCAGTTGCAGCGCGACCGCCGCGGGAAAACGCACGCGGCATTGCGCGACCGCCTCGCGGGCGGTCACCGACTTGTCCGACACGTCGACCATGGCCGGGCGGCCGTCGCGGTCGACATGGGTAAGGGAAGGTTTGGATTTCAAATCGCCAGACTCCATCGCAGTCCGTGCCCGGGATCGGATGGGCCGAACAGGAAATGCAGGACGCGCCGCCGCCCCTGTGGCCGGCTGGCCTTGGAAGAAGCATGCAACAGCAACGGTCGCATGATAAGCAGATCGCCGGGCTGCGCGGTGCATTGTGTCTCGCCGCGGTCCTCGCGCAGAGCGCCGGCCCTTTGCGGGCTGAGCTTTCCGACCCTGTGCGAACCCGGCACCACGCGCAACGGCCCATCGGAATCGGTACACGGATCCAGGTGGATGCGCACCACGGTCAGCCGCTCCAGGAGCGCCGTCGGCGGTTGGACGAAATGCGAGCCCTCCTTATGCGACCAGCCCGAGAGCGCCTCGTTCGCGACTTTCTCGGCGACCGGGATCGACAAGTCCTGATGCAGGGCGACTTTCCAGTTACGCGATTGGCTTTTGCGGAATAAGGTGCATTGCACGGCGACCGCATCCTCGGCCAACGCGCCCAGGTCGCGAAGCCGCAGGCGCAGCGGCGCCACTAGCGCCCGGCACCATGCGCGTCGAAGCAGATTGCGGGTGCCCGCATCGTCGCCATCGCAGGCGTCCAGATGAGCCACCATGGCAGCGACGTCCACCGCAGCGAGCACACCGGGCAGACGAAGAAAGCCTTGCGCCTCGAGCGATCCGGACAGCACGGAATCGGAAGCCGCAACGGGGAACGGCTGGATCGCACTGCCTGCTAACGACGGCATCACAACTCAGCCGCCGATCAAAAACATCTCGACGTGGCGCTTGGAGCGCGGGGCGTCGAGGGCGCGCAATTCGCTGTAGCGGTCGCCGCGGCGCGACCACAGCCCGGCCAGGCGTTCGGCGAAGGCGGCTTCGCCCAGCGCCAGCGACGGCCGCAGGTCGGTGCCTTCGGCGGCGAACAGGCAGGTATACAGCCGGCCATCGGCGGACACCCGCGAGCGATGGCAATCGCCGCAGAACGGCGCGCTGATCGAGGACACGAAGCCGATCTCGCCCTGGCCGTCGGCGAAGCCGTAGCGCGAAGCGACTTCGCCGCGGTAGTTGGCGTCGAGCGCGCGCAGCGGCCAGCGCGCGTGGATGCGGTCGCGCAGGGTCTGCGAACTCACTACGCCCTCGGCGCTCCAGTCGTTGCAGTTGCCCACGTCCATGTATTCGATGAAACGCAGCACGTGGCCGCTGCCCCGGAAATGTTCGACCAAGGGCAACACCTGGTCTTCATTGACGCCGCGCTGGACCACGCAGTTGATCTTCAGCGAACCGAAGCCCGCCGCGCGTGCCGCGGCGATGCCTTCGAGCACGTCGGCGACTTCGCCGCGGCCGCCGGACAGACGCCGGAAGCGCTCGGGGTCGAGCGCGTCCAGGCTCACCGTCAGGCGGCGCAGGCCGGCCTCGCGCAGCGCCTGCGCATGGCGCGCGAGCAGCGAGCCGTTGGTGGTCAGCGCCAGGTCTTCGATGCCTTCGATGCGCGCCAGGCGCGCGACCAGTTCGGGCAGGCGCTTGCGCAGCAGGGGCTCGCCGCCGGTCAGGCGCAGTTTGCTGACGCCGACGCGGACGAAACCGCGCACCAGGGTTTCGATCTCGTCGAAGCTCAGGCGCGAGGCCGCATCCAGGCCGTAGTCGTCCGGCACGCGCTCGGCCGGCATGCAATAGGGGCAGCGGAAGTTGCAGGCCTCGATCACCGACAGGCGCAGGTCGCGCAGCGGCCGGCCGTGGAGATCCAACGGCATCGGCAGCGGCGGCAGACCGGGGGCGGCACTCACGAAGGCGGCATTCACTAGGACGGCAGTTGCGTAACGGTGGGTTCGGCCAGCTCGATCGCCTCGCCCGGCCTACCGACACGATACCCCCGCGCCGCCAGTACGTCGCCCTCTTCGCGGCTGCCGTAGTGGTAAAGCAGGCAGCGATTCAGCAGTTCGCGCGAGTATTCGCGCTCCAGATCCTCGATGCCGCTGTGCGATGGATTGCCGTACAGGGCGCAATCGTGGGCGATCAGTTCGCCGGCATCGGCGTATTTGGCCAGTACCTCGGGGATCGGGCGGGTGTCGCCGGTCCAGATGGCGCTGCCGCGCAGGCGCAGGCCGAAGGCGCTGTCGGGCCAGTGGTGGCGGGTCGCGAACACCTCCAGGCGCAGGCCGCCGTGCCAGAAATGGCCGCTGACCGGCACCAGCTGGAAGGCGTCCCAGAAATTCACCCCGCCCTCGGCCAGCACGTTCGGGTAGTCGGCCACCCGCTGGTGCAGCAGCGGCACCACCGTCGCCGGCACGTACAGCCGCACCTTGCCGCGCCGCTGCGGGTCGAAATAGTGGGCCACGAACAGGCGCTCGAACCCGGCGATATGGTCCAGGTGGGTATGGGTGACGAACAGGGCCTCGGGCATCCGGCCGTAATGGGCCAGGAACGCGGTCAGGCCCTCGCCGCCGCAATCGATGGTGAGCCAGGGCTCGCCGTCGCGCTCCAGCGTAGCCATCGCCGACCCCAGCTCCACCGCCGACGCATTGCCGACGCCATGCAAACGCAACCGCCAAGTCATGCCCGCCCCCTCGATTCGCTGACCACGTCTTTAGTAACCACGTTCCCAGGCGCGGTCATAGGCCGTGCGCAGTCGGGCGAAATCGCGTTCGACCTCGGCCTCGCCGCGGTCGCCGCGCAATTTCAACAGTGAACGCTTCAGCCGGGCCAGGTTGCGCTCGCGCCAGGGGGTCGCCGGAATCCGGATCTGGCCGCGGTCCAGGTCGATCACCCAGCCGCGCCCGCCGCTGTCGAACAGCAGATTGGTGGCGTTGAGGTCGGCGTGATCGAGGCCGACCCGGTGACAGCGCGCGATCAATCGCCCGGCCTCTTCCCAGGGCGCGCCGTCGCCGGCCACGGCGGCGCGATCGGCCAGCGAGCGCACGTCGCCGAGGCGCTGAAGCAGGATCGCGGCGTAGTAATACCAACCGTCGCGGCGATACCAGGCGGCGACCGGCTTCGGCACCGGCAGACCCTTGCCGGCCAGCTCGCGCAGCAGGCGGAACTCGGCGAAGCTGCGGGTCTGGTTGGCGCCGCTCCACCAATAGCGGTCGCGGTTGAAGCGTGCGATCAGGCCGCCGCGCAGGTAGCGGCGCAGCACCACCCGGCCGAACGGCGCGTCGACGAACCAGGCGCCGCCGCGGCCGCCGCTGTCGACCGGACGCGCGTTGCCGCCCCAGTGCGCCGGCGAGAACCATTCCGGCGCGGCTTGCTGGACCTGCGCGCGGTCGAACAGAATCGCACCGTAACCGCTATCGTCGCGGTACGGCGTCAGTCCCTCGGCGGCGTCATAACCCGTCATCCGACCGAGTCTAACAAGTCACGTGACCACATCGCCTCTCAGCTCCCATCCTTCGATCTGCCTGCTGCGCCTGTCCGCGCTCGGCGATGTGACCCACGTCGTGCCGCTGGTGCGCACTTTGCGCGCGGCGCGGCCGCAGGCCTCGATCGCCTGGATCATCGGCAAGGGCGAGCGGCGCCTGCTCGACGGCCTGGAAGGCGTCGAATTCCTCGAGTACGACAAGAAAAGCGGCTTCGCCGGCATGCGCGCCCTGCGCCGCAGCCTGCGCGGACGCCCCCTGCCCGGCGGCCGCTTCGACGTGCTGCTGCAGATGCAGGTCGCCGCGCGCGCCAATCTGCTGTCGGCCTTCCTGCCGGCGCAGCGCCGGGTCGGCTACGACCGCGCGCGCTCGAAGGACCTGCATGGGCTTTTCATCAACGAACGCATCCCCGACCGCCCCGGCATCCACGTGCTCGACGCGATCGGCAGCTTCTGCGAACCGCTCGGCCTGCGCCAGACCGAGGTGCGCTGGGATTTGCCGGTACCCGAGCACGCACGCGAATGGGCGCGCGCGCAATGGCCGCAGGACAAAGTGCCGACCTTGCTGATCTCGCCGTGTTCGAGCCACACCGTGCGCAACTGGCGCAACGACCGCTACGCCGCTGTCGCCGACCATGCCGCCGAGCGCGGCTGGCGGGTGGTGCTGTGCGGCGGCCGCAGCGAACTCGAACGCAATACCGCCGATGCGATCCTCGCGGCGATGCGCCACCCGGCGCTGGACCTGGTCGGCAAGGACACCTTGAAGCAGCTGCCGGCACTGCTCGAACGCGGCCAGCTGTTGATGACCCCCGACTCCGGCCCGATGCACATCGCCAACGCGATGGGCACCAAGGTGCTCGGCCTGCATGCGGCCAGCAACCCCGCGCGCAGCGGCCCCTACAGCGACCGCCGCTACTGCGCCGACCGCTACGACGATGCCGCGCGCAAGTATCTCGGCAAGCCCGCGGCCGACATCGGTTGGGGCACCAAGATCGAACACGAAGGCGTGATGGATCTGATCTCGGTCGAGGACGGCGTCGCCGCGTTCGAACGCTATGTCGCCGATCACCCGGCGCGCTAAGGCGCGTCGCTCTCGATCTGCAGCCGTCGCCAGATCGACAGCTGGGTGCGTTGGCGGCGGCGCTCGCGATAGACCGCAGCGATCAGCGCCAGCGCGATCACCAACGCGGCGGCCGCGATCTGGCCGGCGCTCCAGTCGCGCCAGCCGCCGGTCAGCGCTTCCACGGCGACGAACACCAGGCAGGCCGCGGCGGCATTGCACGACAGGCTGCACAACACTTTCATGCGGTTGAGGGCGTTGCGCGAAGACGGATCGGCCGCTTCCAGATACTCGCGCATGCGCCGGTCGACATCGTGGAATACCGAGGTCGACATGTGTGCGGCATCGGGCAGGACCAGCCCTTCGCTGCGCGCCAACCGCTGCGACAGGAAGGCGATGGCCGGGGCCCAGGCCTGGCGCAAGCGCGGCCAGACGAAGCCCTGGGCGACGCCGTAGACCAGGCGGCCGATCGGGCTCAGGGCCAGGCCCAGCGCATAGGCGCCGGCGAACCAGGTCGGCAGGGTCAGTTCCGGGGCCTGCTCGCGCAGCAGGTGCAGGCCGGCCGGGTGGCGCAGGGCCAGGGCGGTCAACAACAGCCCGCCCGGGCACAGCCAGGCGAGCAGATCGTCGTACAGCCAGGCGCCCGCGGCGCGCGGCTTGGGTTCGGCCACCGGCATCGCCGCGGCCGCCCGCTCAGCCGACCAGGCCGGGGCCGTAGTCCTGGTAAGACTTTTCTTCGACGTAGGTCGAGCCCAGGGCCAGGTTGATGTCTTTCTTGACCCGTGCCCGCACGTCGTTCTCGATGTAGACCGAGCGCGCCAGGCGAATGAACTCGGCGTCGAACTCCTGGCGCTTTTCCTTGATCCGGATGTCGTCCTCGATCACCCACAGGCGCTCGTTGACGGCCTTGAGCTCGGCGCGCAGGCGGACCACGTCGCCGCCGGCGGCCGGGTGGGCCATCCAGGTCTGCTCGAGCGCGCTGAGCTCGTTGCGGACGTTGGCCAGCTTGGCCTCGTCGCTCATGCGCTCGGACTTGATCTGCAGGATCGCGATCTTGTCGAGCAATTCGCCAAAGGACACCGGGACCAGGATTTCGGACATGTCGCGCAGCCGTTTCGTTGCGGAAGAAGGCCGCTAGTGTAGCCCCGGCCTCCCCGGCCCCGGGAGGCGTCGACGCGGCGATGACGACAAGCCTTGTCGGCGGATGCTTCAGCCCGTATCATTCTCGGCTCACTGCACCCGGAGAGGTGGCAGAGTGGTTGAATGTACCTGACTCGAAATCAGGCGTACGTTTATAGCGTACCGGGGGTTCGAATCCCCCCCTCTCCGCCAGATACAGACAGAACGGGCTCTTCGGGGCCCGTTTTGTTTTTGGGCCGTGGCCCGGCCGTTGCGGCGATGCCCGCGCGGCCCGGCGCGAGATCGGTCCGCTCGAAATCGAAAGTTGCGCTCCGCCCCGCCTTGCATTTCCGGTCATCGGCACGGCCGCCATCGTCAGCGACTCAGGGCGAGGGTTTTCACAACGGCCGCGTTCGCTCGTCCAGTGTGTGAAGCCGGTGCTTCATGAGCCGTTTGGCCGACCTGGGCCACGCTCCAGCTTGCTTCGTCCCACTCGCGCAGGAGCCACCGTCGATGCCTTGCGCCACCAACCTCTCCACCGACCCGATCCACACGCGGCCTTCATCCATGCTCATGCATGAAAGCCGTACGCGGATCACGCTTTCTTGCTACGCGGCCGCTTGATCGCGATGATTGCGTTTTCAGCATTGGCAAACCCGACAACTGCGAGCGGCACGACCGACAGATGATCGAATTCGGACACCTCACGCATGTCGGCCTGCGCCGCGAACTCAACGAAGACACCTATTACGGTGACAGCGAACTCGGCCTATGGCTGGTCGCCGACGGCATGGGCGGACACGAATACGGCGAGGTCGCCAGCGCGCTCGCGCGCGAGGCCATCGTCCGCGAGGTCCGCAACGGCGCCCCGCTGGCGCAGGCGATCCGCATCGCCGACGAAGAAATCATCCGCACCTCGCGCCGCCGCAACGACGCCCTGCCGATGGGCACGACCGTGGTCGCGGCCCGGATCAACGGCAATCGCTTCGAGGTGGCCTGGGTCGGCGACAGCCGGGTCTATCTGTGGCGCGACGGTCATCTGGCCCAGTTGTCGCAGGACCACAGCTACGTCCAGGAGCTGATCGCTAACGGCGCGATCACCCACGAACAGGCGCGCAGCCACCCGCACCGCAACGTCGTGACGCAGGCCCTGGGCGTGACCGACCCACGCAACCTCAACGTCGAGACCATGAACGGCGAACTGCGCCCGGGCATGCAGTTGCTGCTGTGCAGCGACGGCCTGACCGAAGAGGTCGACGACCGCAGCATCGCCCGGGTGCTGGCGCACAACGATTGCAGCGCGCAGGAATGCGTGGATTCGCTGGTCGCCGCGGCGCTCGACGGCGGCGGTTCGGACAACGTCACCGTGGTGCTGGTGCGCAGCCACTGACGGCGCAGGGCTTGCTGGCGATGCAGTTTTACGCAAAGCCAAAATCGTCCAATTAATTCCAAGCTTACGCACCGAAGTCTCTGGATCCCCGCCTTCGCGGGGATGACGACCGGTTACGCCGCGCTGGACGGGTCAGACGGGGCTTCGATCACGGGTCGCGCCATGACCTCCGGATCGCATGACGCTGAAGCGATGCCCGACGGGCATCGCCGCCCTGCTTTCGCTCAGGCCTCGACCGCCTGGGCGACCTCGACCGGCGGCATCGCCAGGTCCCAGATGCACTTGCCGGCTTTCTTGCGCAGCTTTTCCAGGCGCGCTTCGTGGGCGGCGAGTTCGGCCGGCAACACGATCACTCGCGGGCGCGGGGCACTGGTGTCGATCTGGAAGTTGGCCTGTTCGAGCCTGGCCGCGGCCGCGCCGGGGTCGCCGAAACCGATCTCTTCCTGGCCCGAGGTCAGGCCGATGTAGACCTCGCCCAACAACTGGGCGTCGAGCAAGGCGCCGTGCAACTGGCGGTGCGAGTTGTCGACGCCGAGGCGTTTGCACAAGGCGTCTAGCGAATTGCGCTGGCCGGGGAAACGCTGGCGCGCGAGCAGCAGCGAATCTTCGATGGTCACCCGGTCGCGCAACTTGCCGTATTGCGGCCCGCAACGCGACAGCTCGTTGTCGAGGAAGCCGACGTCGAACGCGGCATTGTGGATGATCACTTCGGCGCCTTCGATGAAGGCGAGGAACTCGTCGACGATCTGCTCGAACGGCGGCTTGTCGGCCAGGATCTCCAGGCTCAGGCCGGTGACTTCCTGGGCGCCGGCCTCGAAGTCGCAATCGGGCTTGATGTACTGGTGATAGGTACGACCGGTCGGACGGCGTTCGACGAATTCGACGCAGCCGATTTCGACCACGCGGTTGCCGCGTTCCCAGCTCAGGCCGGTGGTTTCGGTATCTAGGATGATTTGACGCATGGGGGGATTCTAGCGGGGAGCGAGTCTGGAGGAGTGAGAAGTGAGAAAGAAGCGAGGCAGAGCCGGCTTTCGCACGTGCTCACTCCTCACTCCTGTCCACTCACTCCTGTCTTCAGGGCCGATACGCCCGCAGCCGCTCGGCCTGCACCCGCGCCAGCACGTCGACGCGCTCGTTCTCCGGATTGCCGGAATGGCCCTTGACCCACTTCCATTCGATCGAATGACGCAGGCTCGCCGCGTGCAGGCGCTCCCACAGGTCGCGGTTCTTGACCGGATCGCCGCCGGCAGTCTTCCAACCGCGCCGGACCCAGTTGCCGATCCATTCGGTGATGCCCTTGCGCACGTATTGCGAGTCGGTGGTCAGCACCACTTTGCACGGCTCGCTCAGCGCTTCCAGGCCCATGATCGCGCCCATCAGCTCCATGCGGTTGTTGGTGGTGTCGGGCTCGCCGCCGGCGAGTTCGCGCTCGCGGCCCTTGTAGCGCAGCAGCGCCGCCCAGCCGCCCGGGCCGGGATTGCCGAGGCAGGCGCCGTCGGTGTGGATGCTTACGGTCTTTTCGGCGTCTTGACTGGATTCGCTCACGCAACGGCTTCTCTATACGACAGCCGGGCATTATCGCCTTTGCGCGCCGCGAGCGGAGCCGCGATGCACGTCGCGCGGCACCAGGCCGGTCTGCCAACGCAGTTGCTGCACCCGCATCGGCCCGATCGCGGCATGCACGCGCTTGGTCAGGGTCAACGCGACCCCGGCCCGCACCACGTCGGCGGCCCCGACCCCGGCCTCGCCATGGGCGACCCGCCAGCGCGGACCCAGCCATTGCAGGCTGACCGCATCGGCACCGAAGCCGGAGGCGCGCAACATCGCCTGCCAATGGCCGGCATCGCGCGCGCGCAGGCCGCTGCCGGCCCAGCGCAGGCGGTACGGGCTCCAAGGGTTGAGAGTCGCCAACCAGAGCCGACCGCCGGGCGCGAGGATCCGCGCGCACTCGCTAAGCAGCGGCTGGGGGTCGGCGCCATCGTCGAACACGTGCTGTAGCAACACCGCGCCGAAGGCCTCGCTGGCCAGCGGCAGCGGCAGGCGGCAGCGCACGGCGCCGTCGAAGCCCTTGGGGCTG
>NZ_CP013141.1:5375238-5401523 GCF_001442535.1 Lysobacter antibioticus
TGGCTCTGGCCGCGCGAACGGCGTTCGGCCAGGCGGCGCGGGATTTCCGCGACCGCGACCGCGCCGGCCAGCGCCGAAGCGTCGCCGGAGGTCAGTGCCGGCTCGGGCTGGGTGGGATCGGACTGCGCCGGCACCGCAGCCAATGCCGCCGACGCCTGCTCGACCGGTGCCGGGACAGGTATCGGTGCCGGTACCTGAGCGGCCGGAGCGCTCTGCGCCGCGACCTGGGCCGGGTCGGTAGCCGTACGGGCCGGATCGCCGGAGAACGGACGCGCCACGAACAGGGCCGCCACCGCGACCGACGCCGCCAGGGCGCCGCCGATCCAGCCGCGGCGCGAGCCGCCGGCCCGACGCGGGGTGATGCCGGCGTCGGCCTGAGCCGTCAGGGAAGCTTCCTGGGAACGCAGCATCGCCGCCTCGGCCGCGATGGCCGCGGCCACGCGCCCGGCGAAATCGTGCCCGGCCGCGCCGCTGACCTTGCCGCGCAGCACGTCGCCGCACAGCTGCCAGCGCCCGCAGGTGTCGCGCCATTGCACATCGTGACCGAGCCGCTTCAGCGCGAAGCGCGCGGCGTCGCCATCGAGCTCGCCGTCGAACAGCGCGCTCAGATTCTCGCGATCATCGCCATGGAGGGTAGTAGACGTCATCAGTGGGCGCGCTCCCGGGTGTCTTGATTGTCCAGCAAAGGCCGAAGTTCGATGTCGATGGCCTCGCGGGCGCGGAAGATCCGCGAACGCACGGTGCCGATCGGGCAAGCCATCTTCTGCGCGATTTCGTCATAGCTCAGGCCGTCCACCTCGCGCAAGGTGATGGCGGCCCGCAATTCTTCCGGCAACGAATCCACCACCCGCATCACCGTGCGCTCGATCTCCTGGCGCAGCAGCTCGTGCTCCGGGGTATCGGTGTCGCGCAGGCGGATGCCGGTATCGAACTGCTCGGCGTCGCCGGCGTCGATATCGTCGGTGGGCGGCCTGCGGTTCTGCGCAACCAGATAGTTTTTGGCGGTGTTCACGGCGATCCGATGCAACCACGTATAGAACTGGGCGTCGCCGCGGAAATTCGCCATCGCGCGGTAAGCGCGGATGAAGGTTTCCTGGGCCACGTCCTGGCATTCGCTCCAGTCGGGGATGTAGCGCCCGATCAACGCGGTGATCCGATGCTGGTACTTGCGCACCAAGGCATCGAACGCCGCGCTGTCGCCACGCTGGACACGCCTGACCAGCTCCTGGTCCAACTCATTCTCGGCCATGCCGCGCCGGCACTCCTGTCAGCTCGGCAATAGCCGAACAATGGGACAACCCTGTCGGGGGAAAAGTTCAATCGCGGCATTAATGGGGCCGCCGGCGGTCGCCCGCAACCGCCAAGTGTCACATGACGGCCCCGGGGCCTGTCGACACGGGCGATTTGACGGCAGTGAAACAAGATCGGGATGATAGCGGCTTCCCATACCTGAACGGATGGTGCGGCATGACTGCAGCCCTCGACGGCCTCCCCGCTTTTGACGGGCTCCGCGCCCGCCATTGGCACACCGAATTGCGCGAGGACGGCGTACTGGTGCTCTCGTTCGACCGCGAAGGATCGCCGGTCAACACCTTCGCCCAGGAAGTGCTGATCGAACTCGACGGCCTGCTGGAGCGCCTCGCCCTGGACCCGCCCAAGGGCCTGGTGCTGCGCTCGGCCAAGAGCAGCGGCTTCGTCGCCGGCGCCGACATCAAGGAATTCCAGAGCTTCGACGAGAAAGGCACGGTCGGCGACGCCATCCGTCGCGGCCAACAGGTGTTCCAGCGCCTGGCCGAACTGCCCTGCCCCACGGTCGCGGCCATCCATGGCTTCTGCATGGGCGGCGGCACCGAGATCGCCCTGGCCTGCCGTTACCGCGTCGCCAGCAGCGATGCCTCGACCCGGATCGGCCTGCCGGAAGTGAAGCTCGGCATCTACCCGGGCTGGGGCGGCAGCGTGCGCCTGCCGCCGCTGGTCGGCGCGCCGGCCGCGTTCGACATGATGCTGACCGGACGCACCCTGTCGGCCTCGGCCGCGCGCGCAATCGGCCTGGTCGACAAGATCGCCGAGCCCGCGGTACTGGTCGACACTGCCGCCGGCATCGCCCTGCGCGGCGCCGAACGTCCGTTCAAGCAGCGCTTCATGGGCTGGGCCAGTAACACCTGGCCGGCGCGCAAGATCCTCGCGCCGATGCTGGTCAAGCAGGTCGCCCGCAAAGCGCGCAAGGACCACTACCCCGCACCCTACGCCCTGATCTCCACCTGGGAGCGGACCGGCGGCGGCGTACAGGCCAAGCTCGCCGCCGAACGCAAGTCGGTGGTCAAGCTGTCGTCCACCCCGACCGCACGCAACCTGATCCGGGTGTTCTTCCTGCAGGAACGGCTCAAGGGCCAGGGCGGCAAGGAGCACGGCATCAAGCACGTGCACGTGGTCGGCGCCGGCGTGATGGGCGGCGACATCGCGGCGTGGTCGGCCTACAAGGGCTTCGAGGTCACGCTGTCCGATCGCGAACAGCGCTTCATCGACGGCGCGCTCGAACGCGCACAGGAACTGTTCGCCAAGAAGGTCAAGGACGAGGCCAAGCGCCCGGCCGTGGCCGCACGCCTCAAAGGCGATCTGGGCGGCGAAGGCGCCGATCTTGCCGACCTGGTGATCGAGGCGATCATCGAGAAGCCCGAAGCCAAGCGCGAGTTGTACGACCAGGTCGAGCCGCGCATGAAATCCGATGCGCTGCTGACCACCAACACCTCGTCGATCCCGCTCGACGAACTGCGCGAACACATCCGCCGCCCGGCCCAGTTCGGCGGCCTGCATTACTTCAACCCGGTCGCCTTGATGCCGCTGGTGGAAATCATCCGCCACGACCGCATGGCGCCGGAAACCGAGCAGCGCCTGGCGGCGTTCTGCAAGGCCATCGACAAGTTGCCGGTGCCGGTCGCCGGCACGCCGGGCTTCCTGGTCAACCGGGTGCTGTTCCCGTACATGCTCGAAGCCGGCACCGCCTTCGCCGAAGGCATCCCGGGCCCGGCGATCGACAAGGCCGCGGTCAAGTTCGGCATGCCGATGGGCCCGATCGAATTGATCGACACCGTCGGCCTGGACGTCGCCGCCGGTGTAGGCGCCGAACTCGCGCCCTTCCTCGGCCTGACCGTGCCCTCGGCCCTGAGCAACGTCGAGCCGGGCAAGCGCGGCAAGAAGGACGGCCAGGGCCTGTACAAGTGGGAGAACGGCCGTGCCCAGAAGCCGGAGCTGTCGAAGGACTACAAGGCCCCGAACGATCTCGAAGACCGCCTGATCCTGCCCTTGATCAACGAAGCCGTGGCCTGCCTGCACGACGGTGTGGTCAGCGACGGCGACCTGCTCGACGCCGGCGTGATCTTCGGCACCGGCTTCGCCCCGTTCCGTGGCGGCCCGATCCAGTACGTTCGCGAAAACGGCCCCGACGCCGTGCTCGCACGCCTCAAGCAGTTGCAGGCCCGCTACGGCGACCGCTTCGCCCCGCGCCCCGGCTGGGATTCGCCGCTGTTACGCAAGTAAGCGCCCCTCAATCCTGCGAACGAAGAAGCCGCGCACTGCGCGGCTTCTTCGTTTCTGAGTCTTGCCGTTGCCGTTGCCGTTGCCGTTGCCGTTGCCGTTGCCGTTGCCGTTGCCGTTGCCGTTGCCGTTGCCGTAAAGATTTTGCTGTGGCTGTGGCTGTGGCTGTGGCTGTGGCTGTGCGTAGTTTCGCACTAGCGAAGGCTGAAGAAGACCCAGAGGGCGGCGCGCAGGGACGCGCGCCGTTTTTCATCGGGACAGGGATGTCCCGTATGAAAAATCCCTGCGTCGGCATCGTTCGTGCGGGCTGGTGATTCAAAGAAAAGCATTTTTCTTTGGTTACCTTTGACCGAAGGGAATCCAGACGGACTTTTGTTGCTTATGACAAAAGAAAGTAACCCGCCGCTTCAGCGGCGGAAGCTTTGGGTTTGATCTTGATCTTCCACGAGGAATCCGCCCCGAGACCGTCATAGCGATGTCGCGGCTTGCGCCGCTCCTACCCTGACCGGCTGCGGCCGCCAACGGCGCGAGATCGAAAGTTCGCGGTCGCGACTTACGTCGCTCCTACAAGGGATAGGTTCTCGCAATATTCGATCTTGATTGCGTCAGCGGTGACGCGAGACCGAAGCGGCGCGGTCGCGACAGATCAAACTACGATCGATAACGAATGCGTTGCGAACCCTGCGCGTCCCGCAGTCGCGGCTTGCACCGCTCCTATCCTGACGGGCTGTGGCCGCCACCGGCGCGAGATTGAAAGTTCGCGGTCGCGGCTTGCGCCGCTCCTACCCTGTGCGACGCCCCGTCCGATCGACGAAGGCGTTGCGGACTCTGCGCGTCCCGCGGTCGCGACTTATGACCGAAGGAAATCCAGTAGGACGTCGCTCGCACACGGACAAAGACTCGAGGTCCCTCACATGGTATGCGTCGGCCGCTCCGAACTGAGCGTACCCGCCAGCAGCGCCTCGATCTTGCCCTTGACCGCATCGCCCTCCGCGGTCTCGGCGAACTGGATGCCGATGCCCGCGGCGCGATGGCCCTGGGCGCCGGTCGGGGTCACCCAGACCACTTTGCCGGCGACCGGCATGCGTTCGCTGGATTCGGGCAGGGTCAACAACAGGAAGACTTCGTCGCCGAGGAAATAACGCTTGGGCGTGGCGACGAAGATGCCGCCGAACTTCAGGAACGGCATGTAGGCGCTGTACAGCGCCGCCTTGTCCTTGATCGTCAACGACAGGATGCCCTGTCGCGCTGCGCCTGCCGTTGCATTCATGTCTTGCTTCCTCCTGCGGCGCGACGGGCTTCGTCGCTGCGCCACGCCATCAACAATTCGATCACGGCCAAATCGGCGCGGACCGTAGTCCGCAACAGGTCCCGGGTGCGGTTGGCGCGATCGAACCAAGCCGCAAGACTGCGCGCGCGGGCGGGGTCGGTCAAGCCGTTAGCGGCCTCGGCAAGCGCGATGTCCGACGCGTGTCGCAGACGCAGCACCGCTTGTTCGTCGCCGACCCAGCGTTGCGCGACTTCCTGCGCCGAGGTCTCGCCGCGGCCGAGCTTGGCCAGGTCGGCGGCGACTTCGCGGCGCAGCTTGAGTCCGTCGCCGGTCAGCCACTCATGGGCCAGGCCGGGGTGGCCGCGCGCGGCATCAAAGGCTTCGCGTGCGGCGGCCTCGGTGTGCCCCTGCGCCTTCAACCAGCCCAGGGACTCGTCCTGCGGCGGCAGGCGGAACTCCAGGCGCTGGCAGCGGCTGCGGATGGTCGCCGGCAGACGCGCCGGATGCGAGCTGATCAGCCACAGATAACGCCCCGGCACCGGCTCTTCCAAGGTCTTCAGCAAGGCGTTGCAGGCAGCGGTGTTGATGGCGTCGGCGGGGTCCAGAAGGATGATCTGGGCGCCGCCGTATTGCGGGGTCAGCGCCAGGCGCTCGGACAGATTGCGGATCTGTTCGATGACGATCTCGGTGCGCAGCCGGGTGCCTTCCTTGTTCGGGATGAAGCTGACGAACTGGTAGTCGGGATGGGTGCCGGCCGCCAACAGCAGGCAACTGCGGCAGGTGCCGCAAGGCTCGCCGTCGGCATCGCGTTCGCGACACAGCAAACCGTGCGCGAGGCGTTCGGCGACGGCGCGCTTGCCGAGCTGGGCCGGGCCGCAAAACAACAGTCCATGCCCGAGGCGCCCGGCCAGGATCGAGGCCTTGGCCTGATCGTAGATGCGGCGCTGCCACGGGGCGAAAACGGCGACGCTCATGGCGCCGCCTCGAACGCCGGCGCGGCCGCGATGGTGCGGCGCAAACGCTCCACCGCTTGCGCGGCGACCGCATCGGCCGGCTGGCTGGCGTCGATCAGGGCGAAGCGCTCGGGCTCGGCGGCGGCGCGCTCGCGATAGGCCTGGCGTACGCGCTCGAAGAAATCGTTACGCTCGCTCTCGATGCGGTCGGCCGCGCCGCGGCCGCGCACGCGCTGCAGGCCGATCTCGACCGGCACGTCGAGCAGCAGGGTCAGGGCCGGACGAATGCCGACCACGCGTCGTTCCAGCTCGGCGATGAATGACGGGTCGAGCCCGCGCCCCGCGCCCTGGTAGGCGTAACTGGCATCGGTGAAGCGATCGCTGATGACCCAGGCGCCGCGTTCGAGCGCCGGCAGGATCGCGCTGGCGACGTGCTGGGCGCGCGCGGCGAAAGCGAGCAGCAACTCGGTCGCCGGCGCCGCAGGTTCGTGATGGGTATCGAGCATCAGGCCACGGATTTGTTCGGCCAGCGGCGTGCCGCCGGGCTCGCGCGTGTACACCGCCTCGATGCCGGCGGCCTCGAAGGCGCCGCGCAGGGCCGCGAGCACGGTCGACTTGCCCGCGCCCTCGCCGCCCTCGAGGGTGACGAAACGCGCTTGCGTGGCCAGGCTCATCGCGCGCCCCCCGGAGCCGGCGGCGTCGTTTGCCCGGCCTCTTCCTGGCGCGCTTCCTCGAGCACGGCCTTGCCTTCCTCGGGCTGGTCGCCACGGCGTTGCTGGCGATAACGCTGCAGGTACAAACGCACGTTGGCCTGGTGCTCGGCGTAGGTCGCCGCGAACAGGCTACCGCCGCTGCCGTCGCCGGAGGCGACGAAGAACAGGGCGTTGCCCGGCGCCGGGTTGGCACTGGCCTTGAGCGCGCCCACGCCCGGCATCGCGATGGGCGTCGGCGGCAGACCGGCGCGGGTATAGGTGTTGTAGGGGGTATCGGTCAGCAGATCGCGCTTGCGGATGTTGCCGTCGTAGCTCGGGCCGATGCCGTAGATCACGGTCGGGTCGGTCTCCAGTTTCATGCCGAGCTTGAGCCGGCGCTCGAACAGCCCGGCGATCTGCGGCCGCTCCGAGGCGATCCCGGTTTCCTTCTCGACGATCGAGGCCATGATCAGCAACTCGGCCGGCGTCTTCAGCACGCTGTCCTTGTCGCGGCCCTTCCAGGCCTCGGCGACGGCGCGATCCATCGCTTCGTAGGCGCGCTTGAGCACGTCGAGATCGCTGTCGCCGCCGGTGTAGAGGTAGGTTTCGGGCAGGAAGCGGCCTTCCGGATGCTGGCCGGGATGGCCGATCGCCTTCATCAGGGCAGCATCGTCGAGTTGAGCGGCCTCCTGCTTGAGCAAGGCGGCGCGCGCCAGCGCGGCACGCACGTCGCGCATGTTCCAGCCTTCGACGAGGGTGAAACGATGGCTGATGACTTTGCCGTCGCGCATCGCGATCAACAGATCGCGCGGCGTGGTGCCGGGCTCCAGCGCATATTCGCCGACCTGCAGGCGCCCGGCCGCGCCGAGCTGCTTGGCCAGCAAGCGCCATTCGAGTTGCTGGCCCTCGACGACACCGGCCTGGCGCAGCTTGCGCACCACCGCCGGCAAGGAATCGCCGCGTTCGACGACCAGGCTTTCGCCTTTCTCCAGCCCGCTCATCGGCGAGGCGGCGAAGCCGTCGTAGCGCTGCCACAGCCAGACACCGGCCGCGGCCAGGGCGGCCAACAGCAGCAGGATCACGATCAGGCAACCGCAGCCGCGCTTGCGTTTCTTTTCAGCCACGAAACCTCCGTTGTTCGATCCGACCCGCCGCGCGCCGCCGCGACCGCGCGACCGCGGGTGCGGCGGCTCAGTCCTGGGACGGAACGAAGGCGGGATGCGTCGCGCCGAGCCGGTGCCGCAACCCGGCGATAGCCGGATGCGGCGCCCAATGCCGCTCGCCGAGCCGCGCCACGGGCAGGATACCGCGCACGGCGTTGCACAGGAAAACCGCGTCGGCGCCCAGCACGTCGTCGGCGTTCAGGCGCTGCACCCGAACCTCGGCCAGATCCATCAGCGCCTGCCGGCACACGCCGGCGACGCCGCTGCGATCCACCGGCGGGGTCAGCCAGGCGCCGGCCCGCAGTACGAACAGGTTGGCCGCGGTGGCGCAGACCACCTTGCCGGAGGCATCGCGCAACAGGCCTTCGTCGATCGCCGGATCGTCCCATTCGGCGCGCGCCAGCACATGTTCGAGCCGGTTGCAGTGCTTCAGACCGGCCAGGGCCGGCTGTTCGGACAGCTGCAGATCGCACCAGCGCAGGCTCAAACCGCCGGCCGGCGGCGCGGGCGGCAGCGGATGACGCGAGATCGTCCAGACCGGCTCGGCCTGCGCCGACGGGGCATAACCGCGGCCGCCCTCGCCGCGGGTCAGGATCAGCTTGAGCACCGCGTCCAGGCCTTCGAGCAGTTGCGAGGCCTCCGAACGGACCTGGGCCGGATCGGGCAACGGCAGCCGCAAACGCTGCGCGCCACGCGCCAGCCTCGCCCAATGCGCGTCCCACCACGGCAGTTCGCCGCGATGCGCGCGCAGGGTTTCGAACAAACCGTCGCCGTAGGCATGGCCGCGGTCGTACGGCGAGAGCGCATCGACCCGTCGCCTGCCGAGGAACACCCGGGCATCGTTAGCTGGCGCAGCGGATGCAGTGGTCGTCATGCCGGCATCCTACGCGCGGCGAATGTCCGGCGCAGCCCTGGCGGGAACGGCGCGACCGGGATCGCAGTCCCCCGAAAACGAAAGGCCCACGACCACCGAAGTGGTCGCGGGCCTGCGCTGGCGTTGCCGCAATCAGATGCGCTTGAACACCAGGGTGCCGTTGGTGCCGCCGAAGCCGAAACCGTTCGACACGGCGATATCGACCTTGGCGTCGCGGGCGATGTTCGGCACGTAGTCCAGATCGCAACCCTCGCCCGGCTCGTCGAGATTGATCGTCGGCGGGATGATGTTGTGATGCAGGGCGAGCACCGAGAAGATCGCCTCGGCACCGCCGGCCGCGCCGAGCAGGTGGCCGGTCATCGACTTGGTCGAGCTGACCATGGTCTTGTAGGCGTGATCGCCGAGCGCGCGCTTGATCGCCAGGGTCTCGGCCAAGTCGCCGAGCGGCGTCGAGGTGCCGTGGGCGTTGAGGTAACCGACCTGGTCGGGGTTGATGCCCGCGTCCTTGAACGCCGCAGCCATGCAGCGCGCCGGGCCTTCGCCGTTCTCGCTCGGTGCGGTCATGTGGAAGGCATCCGAGCTGGCGCCGAAACCGGCCAGTTCGCAATAGATGCGGGCGCCGCGCGCCTTGGCGCGCTCGTATTCCTCGAGCACCAGGATGCCGGCGCCGTCGCCGAGGACGAAGCCGTCGCGGTCCTTGTCCCACGGCCGCGAGGCGTGGATCGGATCGTCATTGCGGGTCGACATCGCCTTCATCGAGCAGAAGCCGCCGACCGAAGTCGGCGAGGAGCCGCGCTCGGCGCCGCCGGCGAGAATCACGTCGGCATCGCCGTACTGGATCATGCGCATCGCCATGCCGATCGAATGGTTCGAAGTGGCGCAGGCCGACACGGCGGAGAAATTCGGGCCCTTGATGCCGGTCAGCAGCGAGACCTGGCCGGGCAGCATGTTGATGATGGTGCTGGGCACGTAGAACGGCGAGATCTTGCGCGGGCCGCCCTCGTGGTACTTGATGGTCTGCTCTTCGATGCCGAGCAGGCCGCCGATGCCCGAGCCGATCAGCGCGCCGATGCGCTCGGCGTTGGAGTCGTCGACGACGATACCGGCGTCTTCCAGCGCCATGAACGACGCGGCGACCCCGTAATGGATGAATTCTTCCATCTTCTTCGCGTCCTTCGGCCCCACCCATTTGGTGATGTCGAAGTCGCGCACCTCACCGGCGATGCGGGTGGTGAACAAAGCGGGATCGAAATGAGTGATCGGGCCGATGCCCGAGCGGCCGTTGACGATGCCGTCCCAACTGCTGACGACGTCGTTGCCGAGCGGGGAGACGAGACCGAGGCCGGTGACGACCACACGGCGGTTGAAGGAACGGTTGGACATGCAACGCTACCTCTGTGGAATCCGTCTTCGGACCTACGCCGGCGTATCGACCGGCCTGAAAAGCACGGGGCCGCAATGCGGCCCCGAGTTGTCACCTGATTCGCGTACTGCACGCATGCCGCAAGCGCCAAGGCACGTGCGGCATGCCTCAGGCGCCTTACGACTTGACGTGCGCCTTGACGTAATCGATCGCCTGCTGCACCGAGGTGATCTTCTCGGCTTCTTCGTCCGGAATCTCGCACTCGAACTCTTCTTCGAGCGCCATCACCAGCTCGACGGTGTCGAGCGAATCAGCGCCGAGATCGTCGACGAACGAAGCGTTGTTGGTGACTTCTTCTTCCTTGACGCCAAGCTGTTCGACCACGATTTTCTTGACGCGTTCTTCGATGCTGCTCATGGATGCTGCTCCTCCCGTGAGGGGTTTTTCGATGGAATAGTCTAATGGAATCGGGAGGTTTCGCGAGGGCCGCCGGCCTTTCGACGAAACTCCTTTGGGTTCAATCGCTTACAGCCTACGCCAAAGGCTCAGGGCATGTACATGCCGCCATTGACGTGCAGTGTTTCGCCGGTGATGTAGGCCGCGCCGGGGCCGGCCAGGAACGCCACCGCACGGGCGATGTCGGCCGGTTCGCCGAAGCGGCCCAGCGCGATCTGTTCGAGCATGCCCTTCTTCGCGTCTTCGGGCAGCTCGCGGGTCATGTCGGTGTCGATGAAACCGGGGGCGACCACGTTCACGGTGATGCCGCGGCTGCCGATCTCGCGCGCCATCGACTTGCTGAACGCGATGATGCCGGCCTTGGCCGCCGCGTAGTTGGCCTGGCCGGCGTTGCCGGTCACGCCGATCACCGAGGCGATGTTGATGATGCGGCCCTTGCGCGCCTTCATCATCGAGCGCATCACCGCCTTGCTGGTGCGGAACACGCTGGTGAGGTTGGTATCGAGGATGGCCTGCCAGTCCTCGTCCTTCATGCGCATCAGCAGGTTGTCGCGGGTGATGCCGGCGTTGTTGACCAGAATCGAGATCGCGCCGACCTCCTTGGACACGCCATCGATCAGGGCCTCGATCGAGGCGGCGTCGGCGACATCGACGACGCGGCCGTGACCGCCGCTGGCCGCCAGGCGCGCGGCGATGGCCTGGGCGCCGGCTTCACTGGTCGCGGTGCCGACGACGGTGGCGCCCTGGGCGGCCAGTTCGTCGGCGATGGCGGCGCCGATGCCACGGCTGGCGCCGGTGACCAGGGCGATCTCGCCCGAAAGCGGGGACGTGCTCATGCTTGCTTCACTCCGTATTGCCGCTGGCTCGTAGGGTGCTGGCGGGTGGGTTGCGACGCATCCGACGCCGCGGCCGTCTCGTTGCGCGACCCCGCCGGCTCACGCTCGCACCGCGATTTTGCGCGGCCAAGCCTACAGGCTGGGGTCGAGGTTGAGTAGCGCGAATCGGTGACAGTCGGGGTGCGGTCGTGGGTTCAGCGCCAGTCCGCCAAAGCGGTCGCGAAATCCGCCGGCGTGCCGATCGCGCGGCCGTCGATGGACTTGTCGATGCGCTTGACCAGGCCGGCGAGGACCTTGCCGGGACCGCATTCGGCGATGCGGACCACGCCGCGCGCGGCCAGTGCCTGCACGCAACCGGTCCAGCGCACCGGCAGGTACAGCTGCTGCACCAACGCCTCGCGGATCGCGTCGATGCCTTCGTGGACCTGCGCATCGACGTTCTGCACCACCGCCAGCGACGGCGCCTGCCATTGGATGCCGGTCATCGCCTCGGCGAGACGATTGGCCGCCTCGCGCATCAGCGGCGTATGCGAAGGCACACTGACCGCAAGCTTGACCGCCTTGCGCACGCCGGCCTCGGCCAAGCGCGTGAGCGCCTTGTCGACCGCGTCGGCATGACCGCCGATGACGATCTGGCCCGGCGAGTTGTAATTGGCCGGCACCACGACCTGGGCGCCCGACACCGCCGCGCAGATCTCTTCGACCAGAGCGTCTTCGGCGCCGAGCACGGCCGCCATCGCGCCGGTACCGGCGGGTGCGGCGTCCTGCATGAACTGCCCGCGCAGACGGACCAGATGCGCGCCGTCGCGCAGCGACAAGGCGCCGGCCGCGACCAGGGCGCTGTACTCGCCGAGGCTGTGCCCGGCCAACACCGCCGGCTGCGCCCCGCCCTGCGCCTGCCATACGCGCCACACCGCCACACCCGCGGCCAACAGCGCCGGCTGGGTGTATTCGGTGCGGTTGAGCATTTCCTCGGGGCCGGCCTGGCTTAGGGCCCAAAGATCGACGCCGGCACCCTCGCTGGCCTCGGCGAAGGTCTCGCGGACCTGCGCATGCAGTTCCGACAACTCGGCGAGCATGCCGAGCGATTGCGAGCCCTGGCCCGGGAAGACGAAAGAAAGCTGCTGATCGGTCACGCGTGCTGCCGGATCGGTAAGGATGCGGAATGATACGGGCGAACCGCCGGGATCGTCTGTACTCGGCGGTACGGCGTCACATCGCGTCGCAGGAGGCTGCGATCCGCAAGGAGTCGGCTGACGAGGTCGTGCCGTCCTGGTTTTGCTTTTTTCGCATTGGCATTGGCATTGGCTTTCGCCGTTGCCGTTGCCGTTGCCGTTGCCGTTGCCGTTGCCGTTGCCGTGAGAGCTTGGCGCAGTACCGACCTCGCGAGAAGGCCTGGAGACCCGGAGGGCGCCGCACAGGACGTGCGGCGTTTTCCGATAAGACAGGGACGTCTTATCGGAAAATCCCGGCGCGAGCTGCGTGCTCGCAGGGGAGCTTCGTCAAGGAAAAGCATTTTTTCTTTGGTGACTTTCTTTTGGGGCTTTGGCCAAAAGAAAGTTACCCGCACCCTTTAGGGGGCGGAAGCTCTGCACTTGTTTATGCCTTTCTTACAAGCAAGATCAAACGCCAAAAGCTTCCGCCACTAAAGCGGCGGGTTACTTTCTTTTGTCTAAAGCAACAAAAGAAAGGTAACCAAAGAAAAATGCTTTTCTTTGAATCACAGGCCCGCACGAGCGATGCTTCCGCAGGGCTTTTTCATACGGGACATCCCTGTCCCGATGAAAAACGGCCCGCATCCATGCGGGCCGCCCTCCGGGCCTTCTGTTGCCTTCGCGAGTGCCTAGCGACGCACAGCAACAGCAACAGCAACAGCAATGGCAATGGCAATGGCAATGGCAATGGCAATGGCAAGGCTGCTTCGGGGTAGGAGCGGCGCAAGCCGCGACCGCGACAATGATGCGTCGGCGCCCCCCGCACGAAAGAGACCGCGGCTCACCCCGCCCCACAGGCCGGCTGTGAAAACCCGCGCCCCGAAAACACGAAGGCCGGCCTACGACAACGTCGTGGCCGGCCTCGTGGACGCGAATGCGCCGCCGATGGTTCAGTAGCGCAGCAGCGCCGAACCCCAGGTGAAACCACCGCCGAAGGCTTCGAGCAGCAGCAACTGCCCGCGCTGCACCTTGCCCGAACGCACCGCTTCGTCCAGCGCCAACGGCACCGAACCCGAGGAGGTGTTGCCGTGACGGTCGACGGTCACGATCACGCGGTCCATCGGCATGTCCAGGCGCTTGGCCGTGGCTTCGATGATGCGCAGGTTGGCCTGGTGCGGGATCAGCCAGTCGATCTCGTGGCGATCCAGGCCGTTGGCTTCGAGGGTCTCCTCGACCACCGAGTCCAGCGCCTTGACCGCGTACTTGAACACTTCATTGCCGGTCATCAGCACTTTGACGCCGACGTTGTGCTCTTCGGGCTTGAAGCCGACCGAAACGCCCACCGGGTTCCACAGCAGTTCCTTCTTGCCGCCGTCGGCGTGCATGTGGGTGCTGAGGATGCCGGTCTCGCTGTCGGCCTTGAGCACCACCGCGCCGGCGCCGTCGCCGAACAACACGCAGGTGCCGCGATCGTTCCAGTCGAGCATGCGGGTCAGGGTTTCCGAACCGACCACGAGCACGGTCTTGGCCGCGCCCGACTGCACGAACTTGTCGGCGATGGTCAGCGCGTAGACAAAACCCGAACAGGCGGCATTGACGTCGAACGCCGCGCAGCCGTTGGCGCCGAGACGATGTTGCAACAGGCAGGCGGTGGACGGAAAAATGAGGTCCGGCGTGGTCGTGCCGACCACGATCAGGTCGATCTCCTGCGCCGACACGCCGGCGGCTTCGAGCGCGCGCACGGAAGCGTGATAGGCCAGGTCGCAGGTCGTCTCGCCTTCGGCGGCGATATGACGCTCGCGGATGCCGGTGCGACTGACGATCCATTCGTCGCTGGTGTCGACGAGCTTGGCCAGGTCCTGATTGGTCAGCACCTTTTCCGGCAGGTAGCTGCCGGTACCCGCGATGCGGGCGTAAATCCGATCTGTCATCACCACTCCGCGGCGTTGCCGTATACGTACCGGAGGACCGATGACGCTCCGAACGCCGCGATAGCGTTATGGAACGCAGGCCGCCGGAATATGCTTCATGAAAGCTAACGTGCTTTTTGGAAGCATGGCTTCTTCAGAAGCAAGGACCGCCAGCACGGGCTGGCGGTAGAACGATAGCGCGATGACCGCCGGCGTGTCGCCGGCGGCAGCGCGCGCCTTCATCCAGGCGCGCGGCGCAGCATGCGGACGAAGCTTATTCTTCGTCGGCGATGCGGGTCTTGGTCTCGATCACCTTCTTGCCGCGGTAGTAACCGTCGGCGGTGACGTGGTGGCGGATGTGGGTCTCGCCGGTGGTCGGGTCGGTGGCCAGCTGCTTGCTGGTCAGCGCGTCGTGGGCGCGGCGCTGGCCGCGGCGGGACGGGGAAACGCGGGACTTCTGAACAGCCATGGTCTTGCTCCGGAAAAGCGGTGGAAACCTGAGGTGGATAGCGTAAGCCCGATTAGCAGGAGCGGCTTGCGATTCGCCTGCAGGTCGGAGTGGATCTGAATGGTGGTGCTAAGGGTAAAACCGGGTCTTGCTCAATTCTTCTTCAGCGCCGACAGCGAGGAAAACGGGTTCGCGCTGTCGAGCTCTTCCTGCGGGGCCGGCCAGTCGCGCTCGACCGACTCGCTGCCGGGCGCGATCGGCACCACCGGTACGGCGAGGATCAGTTCGTCCTCGACCAGCTCGGAGGCGCGCAACATGCCGTCTTCGGGCATCAGCAGCGGCTCGTAGCCCGGCGGCAGCGCGGCTTCGTCCGCCTCTTCGCGGATCAGGCCGAGCCGTTGGACCATCTGCACCGGCAGCAGGAAACGCTCCAGGGTGCGCTGGCACAACAGCGGCAACTGCGTGTCGATTTTCAGCTCGACATAAGGCACCTGCAGTTCGTCGGTGTCGAAGTCCAGGGAAAACCGGACTTCACCCTCGGTATCGAGCAGACTGCCCTGCAACCGGGTCAGCGCCGACAACGGCAAACGACCTTCCACGCCGCGCCGTGCCGCCACCAGGCGCCAGGCATCCAGAACTTCGGGCACCCGCCCAGATGGCACATCGGCTGACATAAGCCGCGGAATGTTAGAGACGCAGCCCCCCGCTGTCAAACCGTAACCCCAGGCCGGCGCAGGGATTTGCCGTCGGCCGGCCCGGGCGTGCAGACTGCCGGCCCCGCCCGTGCACCGAGCCCGACCTTGACGACCCTCCTGCTGCTGAGCCTGGCCGCACTGGCGGCCTTGGCGGTTTCGCTGGGCCTGCGCTATTTCCCGAGCCGCCGCGAGCGCGCGGTGCGCGAGCTGCTGGACGCCGCCGACGCCCTGGAAGCCAGGCTGCGCCTGGCCCGGGCCGAAATCGAAGCGGTCGCCGGCGACGAGGGCCGCGACCCGGTCGCCGCTGCGATGCGCGAGATGCTGCGCCAGCGCCTGTGGCTGCGCGATCACGGCCGCCAGGCCAGCGTCGCCCAGCTGGCCGAGGTCCGGGCCTCGATCGACGAGGCCCGCAGCCGGATCGATCAGCAGCTGAACCAGATCGAACAGGCGCGCGCGCCGCTGGCCTGAACGGGCCGGCCGACGCTGCCACCGGCCGCCGGACCGACTCGATCCGGCGCCGCCACCCCTTCTCCTTCTTTTCGGGTCTCCGATGTCCCCGCGACTGATCCTGGCCTCTACCTCCGTCTACCGCCGCGAGCTGCTGGCCCGGCTTGGCCTGCCTTTCGACAGCGCCCGCCCCGAGACCGACGAGACTCCGCAGCCCGGCGAGGCTCCGCTCGCTCTGGCCGGTCGCCTGGCGGTCGCCAAGGCCGCGGCCGTCGCCGCTCTGCAGCCCGGGGCCTGGGTGATCGGCTCGGACCAGGTCGCCGAATTCGACGGCCGCCCGATCGGCAAGCCCGGCGGCCGCGACGGCGCCCTCGCCCAACTCGGCGCGATGTCCGGCCGCGAGGTGCGCTTCCTGACCGGGCTTTGCCTGCTGCGTCACGGCGAAGCGCCGAAGACCGCGCTCGACATCACCACGGTGCGTTTCCGCGAACTCAGCGCCCAGGAGATCGCGCGCTACGTCGACGCCGAGCAGCCCTACGACTGCGCCGGCAGCTTCAAGTCCGAGGGCCTCGGCATCGCCCTGTTCGAAGCGATCGAATCGCAGGACCCGACCGCGCTGATCGGGCTGCCGCTGATCGCCACCGCGCGTCTGCTGCGCGAAGCGGGCTATCGACTGCCCTGAGGCCGGGCGCTCGCCGGCCGTCGCTCGCGAGCGCATCGGATCGGCTGAAAGACCGGCGCCGACTAGCGGCGCACTTCGATCGGCTGCTCAGCCCAGTCCTCGACGCTGCCATCGCGCCCGTGCAGGCGCAGGCCCAGCCAATGCCGGCCGGGCGGTTCGGCGTCGAGGCGCACCTTGGCATCGAAGCCGACCCGCGGATGCTGCGGATCGTTCGACACCTCCCAATAGCTGCGCACGCCGGGCAATTCACGGCCGTAACTCGCCTGGGCGACGACGCGGCCGTCGAGCATGATTTCCACGCGCGCCAGGCCGACGCCGTCCTTGAACGCCCAGCCGCTGACGTCGAACTCACGACCGACCTTGCGACCCGGCAACGGCGCATCGACCCAGGCCATCGCCGGCGTCGTGCAATCGCCTTCGCGCTTGGCGCCGTCGAGCGCGAACAAGGCGAAACGCTGGCGGCCGTGATCGACGTTAAGCATCTGCGGCGGCGGCAAGGGGCCGACCATCGCGCACAGTTGGTGGTAACGACGCAGCAGGTTTTTGTATTCGACCTCGGTGGCACCGACCACGAGCAGCACCGGCGTCGCACCCCACTCGGCGCGTCCGGCGCTTTGTAGGCCCCACAACCGCAACTGCGGCGCTCGCCCGTGCTTGTGGTTGATCGGATGGTCGAGCACCGCGATGCGCGGATCGCCGAGCGCGAAACCGAGTTCGGCGCCGACCTTGAAGTTGTCGGCGACGATGCGCGTGCCCGGAGGCATCGAGCGCTGGCGTTGCCGCACCGCGTCGGCGAGTTCGCCCCAACCGGCGAAGTTCGACGGATACCACTTCTCGCCGGCGCTGCGCGCGCGCAGGCCGGGCACCGAGACGACCAGGTAGTAAGCGAGTATCGCCAACAGCGCCACGCCCGCGGTCGCCGCGGTGAGTCGGCGCGCCCATCGCGGCCATCCCGCCAGCACCCCCGGCAGCAACGGCAACAAGGCCATGAAGCCCGGCAACGGCCAGTGGAAACTGACCCGCTCGGTATCGGCGAAGAAACCCAGGACGAAGAAACCGAGCACGATCAAGCTGCCGAACAAGGCGAAGTAGCGAGTGATCGGCGACGCCGCGCGCGCGCCCCGGGCGCCGGCGAGGGTCAAGGCGATCAGCAACGGCGGAGTGACCAGCAAGGCCTGGATCGCGACGAACCACAGGCCCTCGGCATGAAACGACCAGGGATGCCGGTCGACCAACTGGAAACGCAGGCCGGCATCGGCGTTGTCCATGTTCCAGGCGACCAAGGGCGCCCAGGCCGAGGCGCCGATCGCCGCGGCGATCACCACGCGCACGTCGCGCAGCGCGCGGCGGCCTTCGGGCAGGCACAGCAGGACCACGCCGCCGACCGCGATCACGGCGATGAAACGGTAGTGACTCAAGGCTCCGAGGGCGAGGCCGGCGGCCAGCTCCACCGCGGCCCGCGCATCGACCTCGCGCAGCAGACGCGCGCCGGCGTCCAGACACAGCAAGGTCGCCAGGGCCATCATCGCGTCGGGCAGCGCAAGCAAGCCCAGGCTGCCCGACAGCGGCAGCAATACGCCGAAACAACCGGCCACCCAGCCCTGGCGTTCGCCGAACTCGCGCGCGGTGATCCGCGCCAACAACCACGGCACCAGCGCCGACATCGCCAGGAACGGTGCGCGCAGCGCCCAGGTATGGTCGCCGCCGAGTTCGACGCCGAGTCGCGCCAACCAGGCGGTCAGGCCGGGCAGATCGGAATAAGCGGCGGCCGGATGCCGGCCTTCCTGCCAGTAGAACGCTTCGTCGACGAACAGCGGCAATTGGGCGACCACGCCGAGCTTGAGCAACAGCACCGCCGCCCACAACACCCAGAACAGGCGCCGTATCGGCTGGGCTTCATCCTTATCCCGCATCGGCACGCGACCTCGCTACACTCTGGATGGGGTTGGACACGCTGCGGCGTCGCCGGTTCATTCGCCACGCTCGCACAGCTAAGGGGCTGGAGGCCGCAACGGGCGAACCGATGCTTGTTCGCCGCGGTTTGTTGACGCCGATCCCAGATACTCCGAACGCCTTCGAGACCGCTGCTGCAAAAACGGGGTTCGCACGCGATGATGCGAACCCGCGCTCGGCGCCCGCACTCCGGCGCGATCCGCGCTCGTGCGATGCCTGCGACCGCGAGGGTCGAGGGCGGACACGACGCTACAGACACAGGACAGACGCACGATGACGGCAGGCAAGATCACAGCAGCAGGCACGACGGCTGTCCATAACGCGACCATCCTAACCGATGCCCTGCGCCTGGCCCTCGAACAAGCCCAGGCCCAGGTCAATGCCCTGGTGCTCGGCAAGGCGCAGGCGGTGCGCCTGGCTTTCGTCGCCTTGCTCTCCGACGGCCACCTGCTGATCGAAGATTTGCCCGGACTCGGCAAGACCACGCTGGCGCATGCACTGGCCGCGACCCTCGGCCTGGAATTCCAGCGCGTGCAGTTCACCTCCGACCTGTTGCCGGCCGACGTGGTCGGCGTGTCGGTGTTCGACCCGCAGTCGCGCCAGTTCCAGTTCCATCCCGGCCCGGTGTTCACCCAGGTCTTGCTCGCCGACGAAATCAACCGCGCGCCGCCGCGCACCCAGAGCGCATTGCTCGAGGCGATGGCCGAACACCAGGTCACCGTCGACGGCCGCACTCATCCGCTGCCCGACCCGTTCTTCGTCATCGCCACCCAGAACCCGGTCGATCTGTCCGGCACCTATCCCTTGCCGGATTCTCAGCTCGATCGCTTCCTGCTGCGACTGCAGCTCGGCTATCCCGACGAAGCCGCCGAACGCGACCTGCTCGCCGGCGCCGATCGCCGCAACCTGATCGCCCAGACCAAGCCGGTGTTGAGCACCGACGATGTGCTGGCGATCCGGCGCGCGGTCGACGCGGTCTATGTCAGCGACAGCCTCATCCACTACGTACAAGCCCTGCTAGCGCGCAGCCGCAAGCACCCCGGCGTGCGCGTCGGCCTGTCGCCGCGCGCCGGTCTGGCCCTGCTGCGCGCCGCACGCGCCTACGCGCTGTTGCTCGGCCGCGCCCACGTCGTTCCCGAAGACGTGCAGGCGTTGTTCGCCGCGGTCGCCTCGCACCGCCTGGTCGCCGAGGCCGACGCCGCGCCCGACATCGCTAAGTCCATCCTCTACGCCGTGACGGTGGATTGAACGCGGCGATGGCGGCGGCGCAAGCGCAGGACGATCTCGACGACGGCCCGGCCCGGCCCGCTGCGCGGCGCTGGGGCGCACTGCGCGCACGCATGATGTCGCTGACGCGTCCGCGCCGGCCCGAGCCCTTGCCGGCGCGCTTCGACCGCCGCCGCATCTACGTGCTGCCGACCGGTTTCGGCCTGTTCTACGGCGCCCTGCTCGCGACCATGACCCTGGGCGCGCTGAACTACAACAACAACCCGGCCTTCCTGCTCGCGCTGTTGCTCGGCGGCGCCGGGCTCGCCAGCCTGATCGCGGCGCAGCTGCAACTGACGGGTTTGAGCATCGTCGCGATCGACGCCGAACCGGTGCCGGCCGGCATGCCCCTGACCGTGCGCGTGCATGCGCGCGCCGCTCCCGACCGGCTGCGCCGCGGCCTGCGCGTCGACGACCACGGCGCGGCCGGCATCGATGCAGCCGTGCTCGATCTCGAGCAGGGCGCGGGCGAAGCCGAATTGCGCATCGCTACCGAGCGGCGCGGTTGGCTCGACCTGCCGCGCTTGCGCATATCGACGACCCGGCCGCTGGGCCTGGCCCGCGCCTGGGCGCATGTCTGGCCGGAAGCGCCGCTGCTGGTCTATCCGACCCCGGAAGCGCATGGCCCGCCGCTGCCGGTGGGCGGCGGCGATCAGGCGGTGACGCGACTCCACCCGAGCGGCGACGACGTCCATCACCTGCGCGCCTACCGTTTCGGCGATGCGCGTCGGGCCATCGCATGGAAACATTCGGCGCGGCGCGACACCTTGCTGGTGCGCGAATACGAACAGCCGCTCGGCGCCGACGTCGAACTCGAATGGCATCGTTTGACCGGCCTTGGCCAGGAGGCGCGGATCTCGCGCCTGGCGCGCTGGGTCGACGAGGCCGAACGCGACGGCTGCCGTTATCGCCTGAGCCTGCCGAACCAACCCACGCTTGGCCCCGGCACCGGGCCGGCGCATCGCCACGCTTGCCTGCGCGCACTGGCGCTGATGCCGTATGGCTAAGCCCGCCGCTCCGGCGCTGGAGCCGGTCACCCGCCGTTGGGCCTTGCTGGCCGGCGCCAGTTGTCTGTTGCCGTTGCTGCTGCAATTGCCGCTGCAGATCGCCGCGGTGATCGCCGCGGCCGGCGTCGGCATCGGCGTGCTGTCGTGGCGCCGCCCCTTGCCGAGCGCCTTGCGCCTGGTGCTGTTGTTGGCGCTGATCGGCACCGTGCTGATCATGACCGGCTTCGCCCTCGGCCGCGACACCGGCTGCGCCCTGCTCGCTGCGATGTTCGCGCTGAAACCATCCGAAACCCATACCTTGCGCGACGCGCGCAGCCTGATCGGCTTCGCTCTGTTCGGTCCGTTCGCGACCTTCCTGCTCGACCAGGGACCGCTGTCGCTCACCCTCGGCCTGGCCGCGGCGATGTTCGCCTTGTCGACCCTGCAACGCCTGGCCGAAATCGAATCGCGCCCGGACCCGCTGCGCGCCGTCGAACCGGCGCAAACGCATTGGCAACGCCTGCTCGCGATCGGCCGCCTGGTGGCGATCGGATTGCCGCTGGCGCTGGCGGTGTTCTGGTTGTTCCCGCGCCTGAGCTCGCCGTTATGGGGCGTGCCCGAGCGCGCCCTCGCCCGCCCCGGCCTGTCCGACCGGATGAGCCCGGGCGAGATGGTCGACCTGATGAACGACGAGACCGTGACGCTGCGCGCACGCTTTCGCGGCAAGGCGCCGCCGACCTCGCAGATGTATTGGCGCGGGCCGGTGCTATGGAACTTCGACGGCCGCGAATGGACCCAGCCGCGCTGGTTCCAGGGCCTGCCGGCGGCACCGATGCGCGCAGGGCGCACCGGCTGGGACTACGAACTCGAAGTCGAACCCACCGACACGCGCCAGTTCGTCTCGCTCGATCTGCCGCGCGAAGCGCCGCCCGGCACGCGCCTGTCGATCGATCACGGCATCTACGCCGACCGTGCGCTGACCTCGCTGAGCCGCTGGCGCCTGCAATCGGCGCCGCCGGCGTCGTACGAGCCGCAGCTGCGCGAAACCCTGCGCCGCGCCGCCCTGTCCCTGCCCAGCGGCTACAACCCGCGCACCCTCGCCCTGGCGCAGCGCTGGCGCGCCGAAGCCGGCGACAACGATGCCGTCATCGTCGACCGCGCCCTGGCGATGATCCGCCGCGAATTCATCTACACCCTGGCCACGCCCTTGCTCGGCCGGCACTCGGTCGATGAGTTCCTGTTCGATCACAAGGCCGGCTTCTGCGAGCACTTCAGCTCCTCGTTCGTGGTCCTGATGCGCGCTGCCGGCATTCCCGCCCGCGTGGTCACCGGTTATGCCGGCGGCTATTTCAACCCGGTCGGCAACTACTGGCTGGTGCGCCGCTCCGACGCCCACGCCTGGGCCGAGGTCTGGCTGCAGGGGCGCGGCTGGGTGCGGGTGGACCCGACCGCCGCGGTCGCGCCGGAACGCATCTACGACACCCTCGCCGACCGCCGCCCCGGCGCCGGCGGGCTGTTCGGCGGCATCGCCGGGGCGACGCCGTTGTTCAACCTCAGCGACTGGCTGCGCCGCGGCTGGAACGATTTCGTGCTCGGTTTCGACGCCAGCCGCCAGCAGCGCATGCTGCAGCCGTTCGGCGTCGACCGCCTCGACAGCGGCAAACTGATCGCCCTGTTCGTGCTGTTCGCCAGCCTCACCCTGCTGTGGATGGTCTGGCTCAGCAGCCGCGGCGAGCGCGAGCGCGACCCGGTCCTGCGCGCCTGGCACCGGCTGTCGCGCCGTTACCGCCGCCTCGGATTGGAGCGCGAGGCGCACGAGCCGGCGCTGGCCTGGGCTGAACGTGTGACGAAGGCCCGCCCCGATTTGGGCGAAAGCCTGCTCCGGCTCAGCCAACATTTCAGCGATTGGCGGTACGCTGGTGGCCAACCCGGGCGGCGCGAGGCCCGAGAACTGCGCAATGAACTGGTCCGGGCGCTACGCGCACACCGCCCCGGCCCCACTGGAGAACGTCGATGAAGCTCCGACTTGCCTTACTCGCTGCCGGCGTCGCGCTGATCAGCGCCTGCGCCTCGCAGCCCAAACCGTTGCAGGGGGCGTTCACCGCCCTGACCCCGTCCGACGCCGCGGCCCAGGACAGCACCGGCGCCGTCGTGCGCTGGGGCGGCCGCATCGTCAACGTCGAACCGCAGGCCAACCGCACCTGCTTCGAGATGATCTCCACCCGCCTGGGCGACTCCGGCCGGCCGTACTGGGCCACCGACGACACCGGCGGCCGCTTCCTCGCCTGCCGCGCCGGCTTCTACGACCCGGCCCTGTTCGAGCGCAACCGCGAAGTGACCTTCACCGGCCGCATCTCCGGTTACCAGTCGCGCCGCATCGGCGAATACGACTACCGTTTCCCGCAGCTCGATGCCGACGTCGTCTATCTGTGGCCGGTGCGCGAGCGCGTCGACGTGATCGAACGCCCGGCGCCGTGGCCGTGGTGGGGCTGGTGGTGAGGCATCGCGCAATCGCTCCGCGATTGCGCTGACGAAGCGAAGGCGCCCATGGGCGCCTTCGTTGGTTTTGGGGCTTGGTTTTTTGCGACTTGGGATCGCGATGGGATAGCTGCGCCATGCGCGATGAAGCAAATCCCCCCGCCCCTTTTCAAAGGGGGAAAGGCCGACGCATTCTCGATGCGATGAGGCGCCGGTCAGCGCGGAGTGCCGAAGCGGCCGAGCTGGGCGCCTGCGAGCAGGTGCAGGTGGATCTGGAACACGGTCTGGCCGCCGTCGCCGTTGCAGTTCATGACCAAACGGTAGCCGTCCTCCGCGAAGCCTTCGCGCTGGGCGAACGCGGCGGCAGCATGGGCCAGGCGGCCGACGACCACGGCCTGCTCGGCCTGCAGATCGTTAAGCGTGGCGATCGGCGTCTTCGGCACGAACAACACGTGCACCGGCGCCTGCGGCGCGATGTCGCGGAACGCGATCAGGTCGTCGTCCTCGTAGACGACGTCGGCGGGAATCTCGCGACGGATGATCTTGCCGAAGATGGTGGTGTCGGTCATGGGCCGGGAATCGGGAATGGGGAGTCGGGAATCGTACCGCGCCACCCGAACCGAATCAGCCTGCGTAGCCATCGAACCGCTCAGGTCGCCCGGCTTCGCTTCAACCGATTCCCTATTCCCTATTCCCGACTCCCGCCCCTACTGCGGCACTTCGCTGCGGCTGCCGAAGGCATGCGAGAGGGTGCCGCGGTCGACGTATTCGAGTTCGCCGCCGAGCGGCACGCCGTGGGCGAGCCGGCTCGGCCGCACTTGGTGCTGGCGGGCGAGTTGGGCCAGGTAATGCGCGGTGGCCTCGCCCTCGACGGTGGGATTGGTGGCGATGATGAGTTCCTGCACCTCGCCCTCGGCCAGACGCGTGGCCAAGGTGTCCAGGCCGAGCTCGCGCGGGCCGATGCCGTCGAGCGGGCTCAGGCGCCCTTGCAGGATGAAATACAGGCCGCGATAACCGGTGGCTTGTTCGATCGCCAGGCGGTCGGCCGGCGATTCCACCGCGCACAGCAGATGCGCATCGCGCGAACCGCTGGCGCAGGTCGCGCAGACTTCGGTCTCGCTGAAATCGCGGCAACGCGCGCAATGGCCGATCTTCTCGATCGCCTCGGCGAGCGCATCCGACAAACGCTGGCCGCCGCTGCGCTCGCGTTCGAGCACGTGGTAGGCCATGCGCTGGGCCGACTTCTGACCGACGCCGGGCAGCACCCGGAAGGCGTCGATCAGCTGTTCGAGCAGGCGGCTGCTCATGCCTGCGCCGGCATCGGAACGGAACGGACGGTCGTCATCGCGGTCGCTTCGGCTCGCCGGATCAATCGGAGGTCGGGAAACTGCTGCGCGCCATCGGTTCGCGGTTCATCGCGCGCACGACGTTCAGGCACAGGATCGCGCCGAGCAGCGGGATCATCCACACCAGCGCCGACTGCAGACCTTTCTGCAGGCCGGTCAGGTCGGGCTCGCGCCAGACCGTCCAGGTCGCGTACAGATCCAGCCCAAGCAACGCAGCCGCGACCAGCGCGGTGGTGATGCCGATATGCAGGTTCATCGATGAGCGTCCGCGGCGGCGATCAGAACGGCAGCTTCATGCCCGGGGGCATCGGCATGCCGGCGGTCGCGGCCGACATCTTCGCCTGCGATTCGCTGTTGATCTTGTTGACCGCATCGTTGAACGCCGCGGCGATCAGGTCTTCGACCATTTCCTGGTCGGCCAGCACGCTCGGGTCGATGCGCACCTTGCGGCAGTCCATGCGGCCGGTGAGGGTCACGCTGACCATGCCGCCGCCGGCGCTGCCGGTGACTTCGATCTTGGCCAATTCTTCCTGGGCGCGCTGCACGTTTTCCTGCATCTTCTGCGCCTGTTGCATGAGTTGGGCGATGTTGCCGCGCATGGGTCCTGCCTCGTGTCGTGAAAGTGATCGGTGTGTCGAGGCCGCAGTCTGGCGCGGCCTGATGTCATCGTTGGTTTAGTTGGGCCGCGAACGGCGCGGCGCAAGGGTTGCGGTCAGGCCTCGTCGTAGGGACGGATCGAATCCGGCACCACCTTGGCGCCGTGCACGTCGATCAGACGGCGCACGTCGGGATCGTTCATGAAACGCTCCTCGGCCGAGGCCTGGCGCTCGTCGCGCGCGCGCAGGTTGCGCGCATGCAGCGATTCGCCGGCCGCGCTGGCCGCCTCGAAGCGGATCTGCGGCGCCCAGGCGGCTCGCCAAGGCGTCGGCGACCATCTTGATCAAGGCCGGCGCGCGCAGGTGATCGTCGTCGGCCGGCAAGGACAAAGTCAGCACGCCGTCGCCGTAGGCCACGAAACTGGCGTGCTCCGCGAGGATGCGGGCCGGGCCGCGCAGGCCGCTGGCGTCGACCAGCGCATGCCAGGCGTCGTCGTCGGCGATGCCGCCCGCCGAAGCCGAGGCGGCGCGGGCCGGCATCGTGATCGGCTCGGACGGGCGCGCCGGCGCTGCGGGCGCGGAGACGGTCTCCACCCGCGGCGCGACGACCGAAGCTTCGCTGTCCGGGCCGGGGCTGCCGAACAGGCTCGGGCCCGGATCGACCGACACAGTCGGCGGCGCCGTTTCGCGCATCGGTTCGGCCGCGGCCGGGGTCGGCATTGCGACCGGGGCTTCCGGGCGAAGCTCGATGCGCTCGGGTGCGGCTGCGCGTTCGACGACGGGTGCCGTCGCACGGGCCGGCGCTTCGGTCGGCTCCGACACCCGTTGGTGGTTCGGCTTGGGCGAAAGCTCTTCGTCTGGCCAGGTCAGCGGAGGCCGGGGCTCGGCTTCGGCCTGCGGCTTGGCGGCCGCGACCGGTTGCGCGCGCGGCGCCGGTTCGGACGCCGCCGCGGCGATCGGCATGGGTTCCGCCTTCGCAACCGGTGCCGCAACGGGCTCCGGCTGCGGATTCGGACGCGGCTTGCTCTCCTGCACCGGCGCTTCCGAGGCCAAGGGCTTGCTCGCCTCGGCACTCGGCGCCGCTTGCCGCCCACCGCCCATCTCGCGCATCGCCGCGGCAGCCTGGGCCGCGGCATTAGCGCTGGCGCTGCGCGCCGGCTCGCTGCGGCGCCCGACGACGGCG
>NZ_CP013141.1:5401559-5425980 GCF_001442535.1 Lysobacter antibioticus
TGAACCGCCGGTCCGAGCGGCCGCCCGGACCGGCCGCAGGGCCGGTCCAAACGCCCGTCGGCGGTCGTTCAACGCGCCAAACCACGCAACTCCCTACATGACCTTGGGCAGGGCGGCGGCCGCGCGGCCCTGTGCTAGCGTGGCGGCCTTCCTTTGCACCGGATGAGCCATGTCCTCGATGTCGCAGACCTGTCAATCCCTGCTGTTCGCAGCAGGTATCGCCGCCGCCTCGGCCTCTGGTGCCGCAACCGCCAAGGAGGCCGCCATGAACGATTCCTACGCTTGGCTCGAAGAGGTCGAGGGCAAGCGCTCGCTCGAATGGGTCCAGGCGCGCAACGCCAAGACCGAGGCCGAACTCGCCGCCACCCCGCAGTTCAAGCAGCTCGAGTCCGACATCCGCGCGATCCTCGACTCCAACGCCAAGATCCCCGGGGTCGAGAAGATCGGCGCCTACTACTACAACTTCTGGAAGGACGCGCAACACCAGCGCGGCCTGTGGCGCCGCACCACGCTCGAGGAATACCGCAAGGACCAGCCGAAGTGGGAGACCGTGATCGACCTCGACGCGCTCAACCGCGAAGAGAACGAGCAGTGGGTCTGGCACGGCGCCGACTGCCTGCGTCCGGACTATCAGCGCTGCCTGGTCGCGCTGTCGCGCGGCGGCTCCGATGCCGACGTCACCCGCGAGTTCGACCTGACCACCAAGGCCTGGGTCAAGGACGGTTTCGTCCGTCCCGAGGCCAAGGGCAGCCTGAACTGGATCGACCGCGACCACGTCTACGTCGCCACCGATTTCGGCCCCGGCTCGATGACCACCTCGGGCTATGCGCGCGTGGTCAAGCTGTGGAAGCGCGGCACGCCGATGGCCTCGGCCAGCCTGGTCTACGAGGGCAAGCCGACCGACATGATGATCGGCGCCATGCACGATCACACCCCGGGTTTCGAGCGCGATTTCGTCCAGCGCACGCTCGCCTTCTATAACGACGAGCTGTACCTGCGCGGCGCCGACGGCAAGCTGAGCAAGATCGATCTGCCGAACTCGGCCAACAAGTACGTCCACCGCGAATGGCTGATCGCCGAGCTGCGCGATCCCTATGAAGCCGGCGGCAAGAAGTACGCTTCCGGCAGCCTGATCGCGATCAAGTTCGACGACTTCCAGGCCGGCAAGCGCGACTTCACCACCTTGTTCGCGCCGACGCAGACCACCTCGCTGGCGAACGCGGTGTGGACCCGCAATCACCTGATCCTCAACGTGCTCGACGACGTCAAGTACAAGCTCAGCGTGCTGACCCCGGGCGAGGGCGAGTGGAAGCGCGAGGCCTTCGCCGGTGCGCCGACCTTCGGCACGGTCATGGTCGGCGCGGTCGATTCCGACGAAAGCGACGCGGTCTGGCTCAGTGCCAGCGACTACCTGACCCCCAGCACCCTGGCGATGGGCGAAGTCGGCAAGAGCGCCAAGGCGCCTGAAGTGCTGAAGACCATGCCGACCTTTTTCGACGCGTCGAAGAACACGATCGAGCAGCACTTCGCCAAGAGCAAGGACGGCACCCGCGTGCCGTACTTCCTGGTGCGGCCGAAGGACCTCAAGCTCGACGGCAGCGCGCCGACCCTGCTGTACGGCTACGGCGGCTTCGAGATCTCGCTGACCCCGAGCTATTCCGGCGGCATCGGCAAGGGCTGGTTGGAGAAGGGCGGCGTGTATGCGGTCGCCAACATCCGCGGCGGCGGCGAGTACGGCCCGCGCTGGCACCAGGCCGCGCTCAAGGCCAACCGCCACAAGGCCTATGAGGACTTCGCCGCGGTCGGCCAGGACCTGATCGCGCGCAAGATCACCAGCACCCCGCACCTGGGCGTGCAGGGCGGCAGCAACGGCGGCCTGCTCACCGGCAACATGCTGACCCAATACCCGGACCTGTTCGGTGCGGTCGTGGTGCAGGTGCCGCTGCTCGACATGAAGCGCTACAGCCATCTGCTGGCCGGCGCCTCGTGGATGGCCGAATACGGCGATCCGGACACGGCCGACTGGTCGTTCATCCAGGGCTTCTCGCCGTACCACCTGTTCGACGCCAAGCGCGAGTACCCGCCGGTGATCTTCATGACCTCGACCAAGGACGACCGCGTCCATCCGGGCCATGCGCGCAAGATGGCGGCGAAGATGCTCGATGCCGGCAAGAACGTGCGTTATTACGAGAACATCGAAGGCGGCCACGGCGGTGCGGCCAACAACGCCCAGCAGGCGCACATGAACGCGCTGGCCTTCACCTTCCTGTGGGAACAACTGGCCAAGTGACGGGCCGGCCGGCCGATGCGTGACCCGACGGGCGCCCAGGCGCCCGTCGTCGTCTGCGCCGCGGCTTTGCCCGAATGGGCTGGCTGAATCCTCGCGGCCCCGCGGTTGCGCATTCCGATATCGGACCCAATATGAAACCGACCTTTCTCACGCTTGCGGCGACGCTCCTGATGACCACGACCCTTTCCGCCACCGCAGCCGGCCTGCCCACGCCGCCCGACGCCGCCAAGAAGCCGCACGAGGTTAAGGCCCCGCACGGCGCCCAGCGCAGCGACGAGTACTACTGGCTGCGCGACGACAAGCGCAAGAACCCCGAGATGCTGGCCTATCTCAAAGCCGAGAACGCCTACGTCGATGCGGCCATGGCGCCGCTCAAGCCGCTCGAGGACACGCTGTACAACGAGATCGTCGGCCGCATCAAGCAGGACGACAGCTCGGTGCCGTACCGCGAGCGCGGCTACTGGTACTACACCCGCTTCGAAACCGGCCAGGACTATCCGATCCAGGCCCGCCGCAAGGGCGGCATGGACGGCGCCGAGGAGATCCTGCTCGACGTCAACGCCATGGCCAAGGACAAGCAGTACTTCAACGTCGGCGACTTCGAGGTCAGCCAGGACAACCGGATCCTGGCCTGGGCCGACGACGCGGTCGGCCGCCGTCAGTACAAGATCCGCTTCAAGAACCTGGACACCGGCGAGATCTATCCCGACGTCATCGACGATGTCTCGCCGAACCTGGTCTGGGCCGACGACAACAAGACCCTGTTCTACGTCGAGAACGACCCCGAGACCCTGCTGACTGTGCGAGTCAAGAAGCACGTGCTCGGCACGCCGGCCTCGGCCGACGTCCTGGTCTACGAAGAGAAGGACGACAGCTTCTACATGGGCATCGGCCGCAGCCGCGACGACGCCTACATCTGCATCAGCCTGCACAGCACCGTGTCGAGCGAAGCGCGCTGCGCGCCGGCCGCCGACCCGAAGGAATTCGTGGTGCTGGCGCCGCGCGAGCGCGACGTCGAATACGATGTCGATCATCTCGACGGCCGTTGGGTGATCCGCACCAACGCGCCCGGCGCCGACGGCAAGCCGGCGCCGAACTTCCGCCTGGTGACGGCCGCCGACGGTGCCCGTTCGCGCAAGGAGTGGAAGGACTGGGTCGCGCATCGCGACGATGTCTTCATCGAAGGCTTCGAGCTGTTCGACGGCTTCACCGCGGTCGCCGAGCGTTCCAACGCGCTCGAACGCCTGCGCCTGATCGGCAAGGACGGCAAGGAGGAATTCGTCAAGGCCGACGAGCCCGCGTTCTCGATGGGCCTGTCGACCAACTCCGAGCACGACACGCCGTGGCTGCGCTACACCTACACCTCGATGACCACGCCGGCGACGACCTATGAGCTCAACACTCAGACCGGCGAGCGCAAACTGCTCAAGCAGCAGCCGGTGATCGGCTACGACCCCGACCAGTACGTGACCGAGCGCTTCTGGGCGACCGCGCGCGACGGCGTCAAGGTGCCGGTGTCGCTGGTCTACAAGAAGGGCTTCGAGAAAAACGGCAAGGCGGCGCTGCTGCAGTACGCCTACGGCAGCTACGGCTCCTCGACCGACCCGGGCTTCAACAGCACCGTGGTGAGCCTGCTCGACCGCGGCATGGTCTATGCGATCGCCCACATCCGCGGCGGCCAGGAACTCGGCCGCAAGTGGTACGACGACGGCAAGCTGTTCAACAAGAAGAACACCTTCACCGATTTCATCGACGTCAGTGCCGAACTGGTCAAGGCCGGTTACGCCGCGCCCGACCGCGTCGCGGCCTACGGCGGCAGCGCCGGCGGCCTGTTGATGGGCGCGATCGCCAACATGGCGCCGCAGCAGTACCGGGTGATCCTGTCGCAGGTGCCGTTCGTCGACGTGGTCACCACCATGCTCGATCCGAGCATCCCGCTGACCACCAACGAGTACGACGAGTGGGGTAATCCGGAGAAGAAGGATTACTACGACTACATGCTCAGCTATTCGCCCTACGACAACCTCAAGGCCCAGGCCTATCCGGCGATGTTCGTCGGCACCGGCCTGTGGGATTCGCAGGTGCAGTACTGGGAGCCGGCCAAGTACGTCGCCCGCCTGCGCGATCTCCAACTGGCCGACAAGAGCGACGGTAAGCCGCCGCTGCTGTTCCGCACCAACATGGAGGCCGGCCACGGCGGCAAGTCGGGCCGTTTCCGCCGCTTCCGCGAACAGTCGGAAATGTACGCGTTCATGCTCGACCAGCTTCAGGTCGGCAGCGGGTCTTCGCTGAAATAAGCGCCCGCGGCTCCACCCTCGACGGCACCGGCGGCGCCCGCCCCGGTGCCGTCGTCGTTTGCGCCCGCGGCATGGATTGAAAGCCGGGCCCACACCCGCATTTCGATCACAGCCCCTACGACCGCCGCATACTTCCGCCATGCCGTTTCCGCCACCGCCTGCCGACCCCGAGCCGCCGACCGCGCCCGCCGCGGATGCGGCCGAGGGCGGGGCTCGATCGTCGAAGGCCCGCACGGTGCGGTTCCGCTGGGCCTGGAAGCTGCTCGCCTATGCCAGCCTGGCCCTAGGCGTGATCGGCATCGTCGTGCCGGGCCTGCCGACCGTGCCGTTCGTGCTGCTGTCGGCCTTCGCCGCGGGGCGGGGTTCCGAGCGCCTGCATGCCTGGTTGCTCGGTCACCGCCAGTTCGGGCCGATCATCCGCGACTGGGAAAAGCACGGCGCGGTCAGCCGGCGCTCCAAGTGGCTGGCGGTGTCGATGATGGCGGTCTGCGCGGTCATCATGTTCCTGACCTCGCCGAAGCTGTGGATGGCGATGACCGGCACCGCAATCATGACCGCGGTCGCTATCTGGTTGTGGCGGCGGCCCGAACCGCCGCGGACCTGAGCGCCGCGGGCGCCGGCCCCCGGCCCGCCTGAACCCGCGCCGCGTCCTGCGGCCCCGGGCGGGTTCGTTTCGACGCCGGCTGCGGGCTACACTTCGCCCATGAATGCACGCATCGCAACGCCTCTCGTTTTGACCGCGCTGACCCTCGCCCTGACCGCTTGCGGCAACAAGGGCCCGCTGGTCCTGCCGACCGAGCCCGCGCCGCAGGAAGCGCCCGTGGCCAAGCCGGGCGAAGTGCCGGTGACCATTTCCACCGCCAACAATCCGCCGGTCGCGACCGACCCGAACGCCAAGACCTCGCTGCCGACCCTGCCGCCGCTGGACGGCTCGCAGCCGGCCGCCGAGGGCGCGAAGGATGCGGAGACTCAAGACAAGGGCGGCGACGGCAAGGACGACGCCAAGCCCGCCGAGCCGGTGCCGCAAGGCGATGGCTGAGTCCGCGACCGCCGTGGCCGGGCCGGCCGCGCCGCTGCGCTTCAGCAAGATGCACGGCGCCGGCAACGACTTCGTCGTGCTCGATCTGCGCGGCGGCGCGCCCGAACCCGACGCTGAACTGTGCCGCGCCTTGGCCGACCGCCACTTCGGCGTCGGTTGCGACCAGATCCTGACCGTCGAAGACCCGCTCAGCGAGGGCGCGGTCGCGTCCTATCGGATCTGGAACGCCGACGGTTCGGGCTCGCAGCAATGCGGCAACGGCGCGCGCTGCATCGCCGCCTGGCTGGTCCGCGACGGCGCCGCCGCCGGCGCCGGGGACGGCAGTTTCGCCGTCGACAGCCCGGCCGGCCGCCATGCGGTGTGGGCGCTCGCCGACGGCGGTTACCGCATCGACATGGGTCGGCCCGATTTCGAGCCCGCGCGCATCCCGATGCGCGGCTACACGGCCTACCAGGACCAGTACGTGGTCGACATCCACGACACCGTGATCGGTTTCGGCGCGGTGTCGATGGGCAACCCGCATGCGGTGATCGAGGTCGACGACGTCGACGCCGCGCCGCTGGACAGCATCGCCCCGCTGCTGCAGTCGAGCAATGCGTTTCCGGAGTCGGCCAACGTCGGCTTCGCCCAGGTGATCGCCCGCGATCGCATCCGCCTGCGCGTGTACGAGCGCGGCGTCGGCGAGACCCTGGCCTGCGGCAGCGGCGCTTGCGCCGCGGTAGCGGTGCTGATCCGGCGCGGCCTGATCGACCGCGACGTCGCCGTGCGACTGCCCGGCGGCGAATTGCGCATCGCCTGGCCCGACGACGCGGCGACGCTGTCGATGGCGGGCCCGGCGGCTTTCGTGTTCGAAGGAGAGTGGAACCGATGACCGACAAGTTCAGCGAGCAAGCGAGCGACAAGTTCAGCGCCCATGAAGTCGCCAACTGGCTGCGTCGTCATCCGCGGTTCCTGCAGCAGTTTCCCGACCTGTCGATGAGCCTGGTGGTGCCGCGCGAGGAAGGCTCGGCGGCGTCGCTGGCGAGCTACCAGCTGGAAGTGCTGCGCGACAAGAACCGCGAACTGTCGCGGCGCCTGCAGGAACTGTTCGGCAACGCCCAGGAGAACGAACGCCTGGCGGTGCGCACCCATCAACTGACCCTGGCGCTGCTGCGCCAGGGCAGCGCCGCCGACACCCTGCGCGCGATGGCGGCGAGCCTGGCCGAGGATTTCAACGGCGACCTGGTGCGTCTGGTCGTGTTCAAGCCGGTCGAAGGCCTCGGCGACAGCGACTGGCTGCAGATCGTCCCCGAAGGCGATGCGCGCTTGCAGCCGTTCCGCGACGCCTTGAGCGACGGCGAACCGCTGTGCGGCCGCCTGCAGCCGGAAAAGCACGTGGTGCTGTACGGCGACCGCGCCGAGGAAGTGCAGTCGAGCGCTTTGCTACCGCTGCCGGGCACCGGCCTGATCGCGGTCGGCAGCCGCGACGCGAACCGCTTCTTCCCCGGCATGGGCACCTTGTTCCTGCGCATGATGGGCGAGTCGCTGGCGGTCGCGCTCAGGCGTTTCGACTGAGGCGAGCGCGCGGCGCGATCCGCGCCGACACGCCGCAGCGGTTTCGCCATGAGCGCCACTAACGCCTTTCTCGATCATCTGCGCGTCGAGCGCCGCATGTCGGCGCACACCCTCGACGCCTATCGGCGCGATCTCGACGCCCTGGCGCAATGGTGCGAGCACCACGGCCGCGGCGATCCGCTGCGGCTGAGTGCGGAAGACCTGCGCGCGTTCATCGCCGCCGAGCACCGGCGCGGCCTGACGCCCAAAAGCCTGCAACGCCGTTTGTCGGCGTGCCGTAGTTTCTACGCTTGGCAGGTCAAGCAAGGCGTGCTCATGGCCAGTCCGGCGGCAGCGATCCGCGCGCCGAAAGCACCGCGCAAACTGCCGCAGGTGCTCGACCCGGACGAAGCCAAGGCCCTGGTCGAAGTGCCGACCGATGTGCCGCTGGGTCTGCGCGACCGCGCCGTGCTCGAGCTGTTCTATTCCTCCGGCCTGCGCTTGAGCGAGTTATGCGCCTTGCGTTGGCGCGATCTCGATCTCGACGACGGGCTGGTCACCGTGCTCGGCAAGGGCAGCAAGCAACGCAGCGTGCCGCTGGGCTCGCACGCGCGCGCGGCCTTGCAGGAATGGCGCGCGTCGACCGGCGCGGCGAACGAGGCGCAGGTATTTCCCGGGCGCGGCGGCGGCCCGATCACGCCGCGCGCGATCCAACTGCGCATCCGCCAACTGGCGCAACGCCAGGGTTTGTTCAAGCGGGTGCATCCGCATCTGCTGCGCCACTCCTTCGCCAGCCACATCCTCGAATCCTCGGGCGACCTGCGCGGCGTGCAGGAGCTGCTCGGCCATGCCGACATCGCCACCACCCAGATCTACACCCACCTCGACTTCCAGCACCTGGCCAAGGTCTACGACGCCGCGCACCCGCGGGCCAAGCGCAAGCCTGGGAAGGAGTAGCGAGGAACGAGGAACTGAGGAACGAGAAGGGGAGAGTTGCCGCTGATTGCGCGGGGGGGGGGCGGGCTGCGCTGAACGCGACTCGTTGCTCGTTCCTCTTGACTCGTTCCTCCCCCCCTCTGGGCTTGACTAGTCGTCCGGCGCCCCCATCCAGGACTTCAGTATCCAGGAGGTCACATGGACCCCAGTCAAAATCCCACTGTTTTTCACGCCACCACCATCGTCTCGGTACGCCGCGACGGTCGCGTTGCCGTGGCCGGCGACGGCCAGGTGACGCTCGGTCACACCGTCATGAAATCCAACGCGCGCAAGGTGCGCCGTCTCGGCCGCGATGGCCAGGTATTGGCCGGTTTCGCCGGCGCCGCTGCCGATGCGTTCACCTTGTTCGAACTGTTCGAAGCCAAGCTCGAGAAGCACGGCCAGCTGACCCGCGCCGCGGTCGAATTGGCCAAGGACTGGCGCACCGAGCGCCGCCTCGGCAAGCTCGAAGCGCTGCTCGCGGTGGCCGACAAGGAAACCTCGCTGATCATCAGCGGCACCGGCGACGTCATCGAGCCCGAAGACGGGATCATCGCGATCGGCTCCGGCGGCATGTACGCACTGTCGGCTGCGCGCGCACTGGTCGCGCACACTCAACTCGACGCTCGCACCATCGCCACCGAGGCGATCAACATCGCCGGCGACGTCTGCATTTATACGAATCGCAACGTGGTGGTCGAAGAGCTGTAGCAACGAGTGGAGAGAAGTGAGGAGTGAGTAGAACTCGCCCCTCGTCGTCTCTTCCGTTCGCAGCGAAACCGCTCACTCCTCACTCCTCTTAGCTCACTTCTGGTCCCATGAAACCCGACAACAGTCACGCCACCATGACCCCGCGCGAAATCGTGCAGGAGCTCGACCGACACATCATCGGTCAGCACGCAGCCAAGCGCGCGGTCGCGATCGCGTTGCGCAATCGTTGGCGCCGCATGCAGCTCAACGACGACCTGCGCAATGAGGTCATGCCCAAGAACATCCTCATGATCGGCCCCACCGGCGTCGGCAAGACCGAGATCGCGCGCCGTCTGGCGACGCTCGCGAACGCGCCGTTCGTCAAGGTCGAGGCCACCCGTTTCACCGAGGTCGGCTACGTCGGCAAGGACGTCGAGCAGATCGTCCGCGATCTCGCCGACACCGCGGTCAAGCTGTACCGCGAGCAGGCCAAGGTGCGCGTGCGCACCCAGGCCGAGGATCGCGCCGAAGATCGCATCCTCGATGCGCTGCTGCCCAAGCGCGTGCCGGGCGGTTTCGGCTTCGGTTCGGAAACCCCGGCGCAGGACACCAGCTCGCCCGACAGCGACACCCGCGCCAAGCTGCGTAAGCAGTTGCGTGCCGGCGAACTCGACGAGCGCGAGATCGAGATCGAGACCGCGGTCAACGTCGGCGTCGACATCATGGCGCCGCCCGGCATGGAAGAAATGGGCCAGCAACTGCGGCAGATGTTCTCACAGGTGTCCGGCGGCAAGACCCACAAGAAGCATCTGCCGATCAAGGCCGCGCGCCCGCAACTGATTGAAGAGGAAGCGGCCAAGCTGGTCAACGAAGACGACGTGCGCGCCGCCGCGATCGAAGCCTGCGAACAACACGGCATCGTCTTCATCGACGAGATCGACAAGGTCGCCAAGCGCAGCGAAGCCGGCATGAGCGGCGGCGACGTCAGCCGCGAAGGCGTGCAGCGCGACCTGCTGCCGCTGGTCGAGGGTTCGACGGTCAGCACCAAGTACGGCTCGGTCAAGACCGACCACATCCTGTTCATCGCCTCGGGTGCGTTCCACTTGGCCAAGCCCAGCGACCTGATCCCGGAGCTGCAGGGCCGTTTCCCGATCCGGGTCGAACTGGGTGCGCTGAGCAAGGACGATTTCGTCCGCATCCTCACCGAACCCAAGGCCTCGCTGACCACCCAGTACATCGAACTGCTCAAGACCGAGGGCGTGGATCTGCAGTTCACCGCCGACGCGGTGGAGCGCCTGGCCGAGATCGCCGCGCAGGTCAACGAGCGCCAGGAAAACATCGGCGCGCGTCGTCTGCACACCGTGCTCGAACGCTTGCTCGATACCTTGAGCTTTGAGGCGCCGGACCGCGACGGCCAGGCGGTGAGCATCGACCGCGCCTACGTCGATCAGCACCTGGGCGAACTGGTGCAGGACCCGGATCTGAGTCGCTACATTCTCTGAAGCTCGGCTCCTCTCCCGAAAACGGGAGAGGGCATCGAACGCGACACAGGCACCGGCCCCTCTCCCGCTTGCGGGAGCGGGGTTGGGGTGAGGGCAGGGAGCGTGACAGCCAGCGCTCGTTTCTGAAACGGAATCAAAGCGCTCTTACCCTGACGCTCTCAACCCTGCGCTCTCTGCGATCTCTGCAAGCGGGAGGGCGAACTCGCCGAACCGTCGCCGTCCGCGCAAACGCTCTGCTAACGTGTCGCCCCATGGACGACATCGCACCCGCATCAGGGACCGAAGCATTGCGCGCCGTTACGCCAGGCACCGTTCTGGTGCTCGGCGCCAACGGTTTTCTCGCCGGCTATATCATCGCCTCGTTGCGCCAGCGCGGGTGGCGGGTGGTGCGCGGCGTGCGCGCGAGCGCAGCCCCCTTGCGCGCCGACGAGCGCGAGGCCGACTTGACCCGGATGACCACGCCCGAAGCCTGGCGCGACACCTTGCGCGGGGTCGATGCGGTGGTCAACGTCGCCGGCATCCTGCGCGAGACCGGCACCCAGACCTTTCAGGCCATCCACGTCGATGGGCCGCTCGCGCTCGCCCAGGCCTGCGTATCCGCCGGCGTCGCCCGCTTCGTACAGATCTCCGCCCTCGGCGAACCCGAGGACGGCGCCTTCATCGCTTCCAAGCATCGTTTCGATGAGGCCTTGCTCGCCCTGCCGCTGAGCGCGGTGGTGCTGCGGCCGTCGATCGTCTATGCCGCGTCCGGTTCCTACGGCGGCACCTCGTTGCTGCGCGCGCTGGCGGCGTTTCCTGGCTGGCATCTATTGCCCGGAGACGGCCGCTGGGCGATCCAGCCGGTGTCGGCCGAAGACCTCGGCACCATCGCCGCGCTCGCCGCGGAAGGCGAGCAGCGCGGCATCTTCGAGGTCGGTGCGCCGCAATCGATGACGCTGCGCGAGTACCAGGCGACCTGGCGGCGCTGGCTGCGTATCGACGGCGAGGCCGCGATCGCGGTGCCGGAAGCGCTGGTGTCGTTGCAGGTTGGGATCGGCGAGCGGCTTGGTCGCGGCCCGGTCGGCGAAACCATGTGGCGCATGCTCCGGCGCGGCAACGTCACCGGCGCCGATGCGCCCGCGCGTCTACAGGCCGAGTTCGGCCACACGCCGCTCGATCTGCAGACCGCGCTCGCGGCGACGCCGAGCCAGGTCCAGGACCGCTGGCAGGCGCAGTTGTACTTCCTCGCGCCGACCCTGCGCATCGCCATCGTCGCCTTGTGGCTGATCTCGGCCGTGGCCGGATGGCTGACACCGGCGGCGGCGATCGAAGCGCTGGCCGCGGGTTCGCCGATGCAGGACTGGCAGCCGGTGCTGTTGGCGCGCGCGACCGCCTCGCTGGATGCGGCGCTCGCCTTGCTGTTGCTGATCAATTGGCGGCCGCGTCCGGTGCTCGGTCTGATGGGGATCAGCGTGCTCGCCTACACGCTCGCGTTCGGCCTGCTGCTGCCGGCGCAATGGCTGGACCCGCTCGGCGGGCTGGCGAAGAATCTGTTGGTGCTGCCGGCGCTCGCGGTGGCCTGGGTGCTGGCGGATCGGAGATAAGCATGGATTATTTGTGGGTGAAGTGGATTCACATCCTGTCGTCGACCCTGTTGTTCGGCACCGGCCTGGGCATCGCCTTCTTCTTCTGGATCGCGCATCGGCGCGGCGATCCGAAGGTGATCGCCGAGACCGCGCGCACGGTGGTGATCGCCGATGCCTGCTTCACCGCGCCGGCGGTGATCGTGCAGTTCGTCAGCGGCATGTGGCTGACCTGGCGGCTCGGCATTCCGTTCTCGGTGTTCTGGCTCAAGACCGCGTTGCTGTTGTTCTTCGTGGTCGGCGCCTGCTGGTTGCCGGTGCTGTGGCTGCAGGCGCGGGCACGGCGTCTGGCAGCCGAGGCCGCGGCGCTCGGCGCGCCCCTGTCGGCGGCCTATCGGCGCACCATGCGCTGGTGGTTCTGGCTGGGCTGGCCGGCCTTCCTCAGCGTGATGGCGATCTTCTGGCTGATGGTGATGAAACCGGTCTGATCAGCGGCGCAATTCGAGCAGCACGCCCACGGTCGGGAATTGCTCGCTGCCGGCGAGCCAGCCGGGGCGGCGTTCGATCTCGACGAAACCTTCCGAACGATACAACTGCAGGGCCGGTTCGTTGCCGGCCAGCGCCAGGGTGGTCACCACCGGTCCGGCATCGGCCAGCGCGTGGCGCAGCAGGCTGCGGCCGAGGCCCCGGCCGTAGCAGTCCGGGTGCACGTACAGCCAGTTCAGGGAGTTGCGCTTGTAGGCGACGAAGCCCTGCACGACGGTGTCGATCGAGGCGACGTCGAGGCGGCCGTCGAACAGGCCCTCGCTGTGCGCGGTGCGCGCCAGGCTGCGGAAGGCGGCGACGTCGGCGCTGAGCCGCAGTTCGTCCAGGCGCGCGCAGTCGTGGATTGCGCACAGCCGTGGCCAATCGCTCAGCAGGTAAGGGCGGATGCTCGGGTCGGTCGGCGGGCGCATTGCGACGGATTCTGCACCGGCCGCCGCGGGCTTGCACGGGCGCGTGTGCGGCAACGCGAGCGGCCGCACACGCTGCGCGCGACTCAGTCCTCGCCGATGTCTTCGTTCCACACGTCCGGGTTTGCGGCGATGTAGCCGCCGAGCATCTCGATGCATTCCGGGTCGGCCAGGTCGATCACGTTGACGCCGTTCTCGCGCAGCCAATCGACGCCGCCGCTGAAGTTCACCGACTCGCCGACCACGACGGTGCCGATGTTGAACTGACGGACCAGACCGCTGCAGTACCAGCACGGCGCCAGGGTGGTGACCATGATGGTGTCGCGGTAACGGCGTTGGCGGCCGGCCTTGCGGAAGGCGTCGGTTTCACCGTGCACCGAGGGGTCGTTTTCCTGGATGCGACGGTTGTGGCCGCAACCGAGCAGGCGGCCGTCGTTGTGGTACAGCGCCGCGCCGATCGGGATGCCGCCTTCGGCCAAGCCCTGACGGGCTTCGGCGACGGCGGTCTTGAGCAGGACGCGGTAGTCGGGCGTGGCGATCATGAAAGGCTCCGGTTCGATGGCGTCCAGTCTGGCGCGGCGACGCGGCGCGGTCGAGCCCGCTGCCGTCGATTCGCCCTGCGCGCAGAGCGCTCAGTCCCGCCCGCGCCGCAGCAGATCGATGTGCGGGATGCCGTCTTCGACATAGGGCTCGGACGAAGGCTCGAATCCGTAGCGGCCGTAATAGCCCTGCAGATGCGCCTGCGCGCCGATCTGCACGTCGGCGCCGGGCCAGCGCCGTTCGATTTCGATCAGCGCGGCCTCGATCATCGGCCCGCCATGGCCCTGGCCTCGGTGCGCGGGTGCGGTGAGGACGCGGCCGAAGCTGACCTGCGGATAGCTCAGCCCGGCCGGCAGGATGCGCAGATAGGCGGCGAGGGTGCCGTCGGTCGAGCGGCCGAACAGGTGGACCGCGTCCGGATCGCGATCCTTGCCGTCGGGGTCGAGATAGACGCAGTTCTGCTCGACCACGAACACTTCCGAGCGCAGGCGCAGCAGCTCATAGAGCTCGTCGGCGCTCAGTTCGCGGAAGGGCTTGGCCTGCCAGGTCAGCGTGGTGGTCATGGCTCGATTCTGGCAGACCGCGGCGGGGCGCGGGATGGCCGGGCCTTGTGGCGCTTTGGTCGTGGCGCGGGCCGGGCGCGGAACCCTGCCCCGGACGGCCGGCATGCGATAATCCCGGCATGAGCGAACAGACCCCCAAGCCCGACACCACCCACTTCGGTTTCCGCGACGTCCCCAAGGGCGAGAAGCGCAAGCTGGTCGGCGAGGTGTTTTCTTCGGTCGCCGGCAGTTACGACCTGATGAACGACCTGATGAGCCTGGGCATCCATCGGGTCTGGAAGCGCTATTTCACCGCGACCGCGCAGGTCCGTCGCGGCGACCGCGTGCTCGACCTGGCCGGCGGCACCGGCGACATCGCCGCGCTGCTGCGCGACCGCGTCGGCGACAGCGGCACCATCGTGCTGGGCGACATCAACCGCGAGATGCTGCGGGTCGGCCGCGACCGCATGACCGACCAGGGCCGCATTTCCGGTTTCGAGTACGTGCAGTGCAATGCCGAGTCGCTGCCGTTCCCGGACGCGAGCTTCGACCTGGTCACCATCGCCTTCGGCCTGCGCAACGTCACCGACAAGGACGCCGCATTGCGCGAGATGCTGCGCGTGCTCAAGGTCGGCGGCCAGGCGCGCGTGCTCGAGTTCTCGGAAGTGAAGGCCGACTGGTTCAAGCCGATCTACGACTTCCACTCCTTCAACGTGCTGCCGAAACTCGGCAAGCTGTTCGCCAACGACAGCGAAAGCTACCGCTATCTGGCCGAGAGCATCCGCAAGCACCCGCCGCAGGACGAGCTCAAGCAGATGATGGTCGAGGCCGGCTTCGCCCGCGTCGATTACAAGAACCTCAGTGCCGGCATCTGCGCCATTCATACCGGTTACAAGGTCTGAGGCGAAGCGCTCGGCGCAGCGCGAGCCACGAAGAACGCCGGGACGAAACTCCCGGCGTTTTTTGTTGCTTCCGCTTTCATCGTTGTTCCCGCGAATGCGGAAATCCGGGGTTTCATCGGGGCATGGCGCTGAAGTCTCTGCGGCCCGGCCAGGGCGCACGGCGCCCTGACGTTCATGGATGCGCAAGCCAGTGGCTCGCAAACGCATCCATTCACCCACCTTCGCGGAGATGACAGCAGGTACAGCACAACGAACCCACCTAGCGTCGTTCCCGCGCAGGCGGGAACCCAGGGCTCTATCGAGGCATCACTCTGAAGTCTCTGGATCCCCGCCTCCGCGGGGATGACGGCGAGGAGAGTCGCGCAACAACCTAGCGTCGTTCCCGCACAGGCGGGGGCCCAGGGCTTTATCCAAGCATCATTCTGATGTCTCTGGATCTCCGCCTCGCGCCAGCCTCAAGCCGAAAACCCGCCATCGACCGAGATCGCGGTGCCGGTGATGAAGTTGCCGCCCGGGCCGGCCAGGTGGGCGACGGTCGCGGCGACGTCTTCGGGGCGGCCGTATTCGCCGAGCGGCAGGCCGGCGCGCTGCGCGTCGGCGCCTTCGCCGTCGGCCGGGTTCATGTCGGTATCGACCGGGCCGGGCTGGACCACGTTCACGGTGATGCCGCGCGCACCGAGGTCTTGCGCCAGGCCCTTGCTCAGCCCGATCACCGCGGCCTTGCTCATCGAGTACAGGGTCATGTTCGGCGCGCCCACGCGTTCGCCCAGGCAACTGCCGATGGTGATGATGCGGCCACCGCGCGGCAGGTGCCTGGAGGCGGCCTGCGCGGCCACAAACGGCGCGCGCACGTGGATCGCCATGACCCGCTCGTAGGACTCGGCGCTTTCGTCCTCGAACGGGCCGTAGGCGAACACGCCGGCGTTGTTGACCACGATGTCGAGGCGGCCGAATTCGGCGACCGTGCGTTCGACCGCGGCGGTCACCGCCTGCGGGTCGGCGCTGTCGGCGGCGATGGCCAGGGCGCGGCGGCCGCCGGCCTGGATCTCGGCGACGACCGCCTGGGCCTGGTCGGCGGCGCGCGCATAGGTCAGCACTACGTCGGCGCCGTCGGCGGCCAGGCGGCGCGCGATCGCTGCGCCGATGCCGCGGCTGCCGCCGGTGACCAGGGCTACTTTGCCTGCGAGAAGCGTCATGTCGGTGTTCCTTGAAGAGGAGGAGGGTATGGCGTCGATCGTGGCAGGCGGCCCCGCGCGCGCCTACGGCGGCGATGGGAAGCATCGTTGCGTGCGCCCGGTCGCGGAAAGCAGCGTTGCGCCGCTGCCACCGGCCGAGGCACCGCCAACCGCCAAGCGCGGCGATGCGCTGCACCATGCCGGGCCGTGGGCGAGGCGCTAAACTCGGGCGCTCGACCCGTCGTCCGTGGACCTTTCATGCGTTCTTCGATCCTGACCGTTTGCCTTGTCGCGGCCCTGACCGCCGCCGCCGGCTGCTCGCGCGATGCCGCGAGCCCCGCCGCCGACTCCACCCCGCCCGCGGCGACGCCGGAGGCCAAAGTGAACGACACCGCTGCTGCGGCCGACCGCGACGAGCATTCCTACGCCCAGCCCGACCTGGTCCGCATCGACGATCTGGCCCTGCAGCTCGCCGTCGACTTCGCCAGCAAGACCCTGACCGGCAGCGCCACCTACACCCTCGACTGGGCCGATCCCAAGGCCAACCAGCTCGTCCTCGACAGCCGCGACCTGAAGATCGAAAAAGTCGTCGGCGAGCGCGCCGACGGCAAGTGGGTCGACCTCAAGTTCGCCCTGGCCGATGCCGACAAGACCCTCGGCAGCAAGCTCACCATCGACGTGCCGGAGCGCAGCAAGCGCGTGCGCGTCAGCTACGTCACCTCGCCGGGCGCTTCGGGCCTGCAGTGGCTGGAGCCGTCGATGACCGAGGGCAAGAAGACGCCCTTCATGTTCAGCCAGTCGCAGCAGATCCACGCACGCTCGTGGGTGCCGCTGCAGGACACGCCGAGCGTGCGCTTCACCTACACCGCCCACATCACCGGGCCGAAGGACGCGATGGTGCTGATGAGCGCCGACAACGATCCCAAGGCGGCGCGCGACGGCGACTACAGCTTCAAGATGCCGCAGAAGATTCCGTCGTACCTGCTCGCGATCGCGGCCGGCGACCTGGTGTTCCAGCCGATCTCCAATCGTGCCGGCGTCTGGGCCGAGCCTTCGATGGTGAAGAAGGCCGCGACCGAGTTCGCCGACACCGAAAAGATGATGGAGACCACCGAGCAGTTGTACGGCCCCTACCGCTGGGAGCGCTACGACATCCTGGTGCTGCCGCCGTCGTTCCCGTACGGCGGCATGGAAAATCCGCGCCTGACCTTCGCCACCCCGACCGTGATCGTCGGCGACAAGTCGCTGGTGTCGCTGGTCGCGCATGAGCTCGCCCACAGTTGGTCCGGCAACCTGGTCACCTTCTCCAGCAGCAAGGACGGCTGGCTCAACGAAGGCTTCACCAGCTACGTCGAGAACCGCATCGTCGAGGCGCTGTACGGCAAGGAGCGTTCCGACATGGAGAACGTGATCGGCCGCAACGAACTCGCCGCCGAGTTCAAGACCATCGATCCCAAGCTGCAGGCGCTGGCGCTGAAGCCGGGCACGCTGAAAGACCCGGACGAAGCCAGCAGCGCCACCGTCTACACCAAGGGCGCCTGGTTCCTGCAGTTCCTCGAACAGCGTTACGGCCGTGAGGTGTTCGATCCCTTCCTGCGTGGTTACTTCGATCACTTCGCCTTCCAGAGCATCCCGACCACCAAGTTCGTCGAATACGCCAAGGCCAATCTGCTCGCCAAGCATCCGGGCAAGGTCAGCGAGGCCGAGCTGGAAGAGTGGATCTACGGCCCGGGCATCCCGAAGACGGCGCCGGCCACGCAGTCGCCGCGCTTCGACGCGGTCGACGCCGCGCGCAAGGCCTGGACCGAAGCCGGCACGCTGCCGGACAAGGCCCTGACCGCGAAGTGGAGCACGCAGGAATGGGTGCATTTCATCGAGGGCATGCCGGAGACGCTGAAGGTCGAGCAGCTCGGCGCGCTCGATGCCGCCTACCGCTTCACCGGCACCCCGAACGGCGAGATCGCCCAGCGCTGGTATCCGCTCGCGGTGCGCAGCGGCTATCGCCAGGCCGACCAGGCCATCGCCGCGTTCCTGCAGAAGATCGGCCGTCGCAAGCTGATCATGCCGACCTACGGCGAGTTGGTGAAAACGCCCGAAGGCCTGAAGCTGGCCGAGGACACTTTCGCCAAGGCCAAGCCCGGTTATCACCCGATCACGACCGCCTCGGTCGAAGCGGTGATCGCCAAGGCCAAGTCCGCGCCGCAGGCCGCGGCGAAGTAAGCGCGAGCGCATGACCCTGCGTCGCCTGCTCAAGACGGTCGCCCTGGTGGCGGCCGTCTTGCTGTGCGCGCTGCTGCTGTGGTTGTGGCGCGAGCCCTACCGCGTGGTGCTCGGCGATTACACGCGCCAGCGCCTCGTCGCCGGCCTGGGCCGCAATGCCGCGCAGGTCGACGATCACCGCTGGGTCTACGCCTACAACGACGAAGCGCCGGCGAACGCGCCGACCGTGGTGATGGTGCACGGCTTCACCGGCGGCAAGGAAAACTGGTACCTGCTCGCGCAGCGTCTGCGCGGCCGCTACCGCGTATTCGTGCCCGACCTGCCGGGCTGGGGCGAGAGCGAGCGCAAGCGCGGCGCCGATTACGGTTTCGTCGCCCAGAACGACCGCGTCGCCCGTTTCATCGAGCAGGTCGCGCGCAAGCCCGGTAGCCCGGTCGTGTTGCTCGGTCATTCGATGGGCGGCGGCATCGCCGCATTGACCGCTGCGCGCCACCCCCGGGACGTCGATCGCGTGGCCCTGTTCAATTCGGCCGGCGTGCGCTTCAAGGACAACGTGTTCGGCCGCGAAGTGCTCGAGGGTAAGAACCCGTTCGCGGTCAGCGACGCCGCCAGCCTCAAGCACTATCTCGGCATCCTGTTCTACGACGAGCGCGCCAAGCCGGTCATTCCGTGGCCGGCCGACGGCATCTACATCGAGCGGCGCAAGCGCGAGGCGGCGTTCGAGCAATCCGTGCTCGACAAGATCGGCCGAGGCGACGAACGCTTCCTGCCCGGCGACGAAGCCGTGCGCATCGGCCAGCCCGCGCTGCTGCTATGGTGCCGCCAGGACGCGGTCATCGACGCCAGCGCCCTGGAGCTGTTCGCGGTGCGTCTGCCGCAAGCGCAACGCGTACTGCTGGACGGTTGCGGCCACATGTCGGTGATGGAACAGCCCGACGCCGTCGCCGAGGCCGTGGATCAACTGATAGCCAAGGGAACGCCGCGATGACACTGCGCAACGCCACCATCCTGCTCGCCGCCGCGATCGCGCTGGCCGCCTGCAAACAGCCCGACCCGAAGATCGCCGAAGCCGCCAAGGCCGCGCAGCAGGAGCAGGCCGCCGCCACCGCCGCCAAGGAATTCGACAGCGCCTATGGGCAGAAGAACTGGGAAATGGCCGCGGCCCACGGCGAGATCGTGACCTCGAAATACCCCGGCACGCCGACCGCCGACCGCGTGCGTCCTTTGTACGAAGAGGCGCAGGCCAAGGCCAAGGAAGTGCGCGAGCAGCGCCGCGTCGAATCGCTGTGGTCGTACATGAGCACGCCGGTAAAGACCGCGAAGGGCAAGGCCGGTACCCAGTTGTCGGCTTCGATCTACGCCCGCGCCAATGTCGAGACCGACGGCAAGACGCCGCGCCCGGTGCAGCTGATCTTCCGCGACCACCCCGATTGGGGCCGCAGCAGCTACCTCGTGCTGCAGGTCGGCGACTTCAATTGCTATGGCGGTTGCAAGCTCAAGATCGGTTTCGACGGCAAGACCAGGGTCATGGCCGGTAGCCGGCCGAAGACCGATGAAGCCATCGCCATGTTCGTCGAGGACGAGCGCGCGCTGTGGCGCGGCATCGGCCAGGCGAAGGAGCTGACCATCGAATTCCCGGTCAAGGCCGGCGGCACGCGCACGGCGAGTTTCGACGTGGGCGGATTGAAGCAGGACAAGTTGCCGGGCTGGAAGTAGGCGACGATTCCGGTGCAAGCACCCGCATGAGGCGCCTCAGAAAACTGCTTGCCTGGTTGGCGACCCTGGTATTGCTCGCCACCGCCATGGCCGCACTGGCATGGTGGGGCTTCCTGCATTGGCAGCCCGATCGCGGGCGTTATCCCTTGCGCGGCATCGACGTGTCGCATCACCAGGGCGCGATCGATTGGACGGCGGTGGCGCGCGACGATGTCGCCTTCGCCTATCTCAAGGCCAGCGAAGGCGGCGATCATCGCGACCGTTTGTTCGCCGAGAATTGGCGTAGCGCGCGGGCGGCCGGGATCGCGACCGGCGCCTATCATTTCTTCACCTTCTGCCGCAGCGGCGCCGAGCAGGCACGCAACTTCATCGCGGCCGTGCCGGTCGAGGCCGACGCGTTGCCGCCCGCGGTCGACCTGGAATTCGGCGGCAACTGCGGCGCGCGCCCGGATGGTGCGGCGATGCGGGTCGAGCTCGACGCCTTTCTAATCGCGGTGGAAAACGTCTATGCGAAGCCGGCGCTGCTATACGTCACCCCGGAATTCTTCGATGCCTATCGCGAATCGCTGCCGGCACGCGCGCTGTGGCGGCGTTCGATCGTGCGTGCGCCGGATGCGCGTGCGAGCTGGGCGCTGTGGCAGTACCACAACCGCGCCCGTGTCGACGGCATCGTCGGGCCGGTGGATCTGAACGTGCATGCGGGCGACAGGGCCGCGTTCGAGCGTTGGCGCGGCCAACCCATCGCGCCGCCGCTTTGAGGGTAGGAGCGACGCAAGTCGCGACCGCGACATCGCGGTTGCGTCGTTGGCGTGGTTTCGCGGTCGCGGCTTGCGCCGCTCCTACCCCTGAGGGTGGACGGCGATCGGGTGAGGCGGCGCGGAAACGAAAAATCCCGGCCGGAGCCGGGATTTTTGTGTGTCGCTTGCAGCAAGGATCTGGTGCAGTCGAGGTAAACGGTTTCGAATAATCCGATTCCCGATTCCCGATTCCCGATTCCCGATTCCCGATTCCCGATTCCCGATTCCCGATTCCCGCCCTTACAGCGCGTAACCGAACTGCTGGCGGAACTGTTCGGCGAATTCTTCGTAATCGAAGCGCTGGTTCTGGGTCCCGGGGTGCTCGACCTTCAAGGCGCCCATCAGGTTGCTCATGCGGCCGATGGTCAGCCAGTCGTAGCCCTTCTCGATGCCGAAGATCAGGCCGGCGCGGAAGGCGTCGCCGCAGCCGGTCGGATCGGTCACGCGGCGCTCGTGCGCCGGCGGGACGTCGTAGCTCTTCTCCGGCGTGTGGATCTGCGAGCCGTGCGGGCCGCGCGTGGTGATGTAGGCCTTGACCCGGGAAACGATGTCTTTTTCGCTCCAGCCGGTGCGTTCCTGCAGCAGGTTGGACTCGTAGTCGTTGACGGTGACGTAGTCGGCCTGCTCGATGAAATGACGCAGTTCCTCGCCGTTGAACAACGGCATCGCCTGGCCGGGATCGAAGATGAAGGGAATGTTGGCTTCGGCGAATTCGGTCGCGTTCTGCAGCATGCCTTCGCGGCCGTCGGGGCTGACGATGCCGAAGCTCACGTCCTTCACGTCGCGCACATGGTTCTCGTAGGAACGCATCATCGCGCCGGGGTGGAAGGCGGTGATCTGGTTGTTGTCGTGATCGGTGGTGATGAACGCCTGCGGCGTGAACAGCTCCGGGATTTCCTTGACGTGGTCGAGGCGGATCTTCTGATCGACGAACCACTCGCGGTACGGACCGAAGTCCTGGCCGACGGTGGCCATCGGAATCGGATCGCCGCCGAGCAGCTTGAGGTTGTAGGCGATGTTGCCGGCGCAACCGCCGAACTCGCGGCGCATGCGCGGCACCAGGAACGACACATTCAAGATGTGCACCTTGTCCGGCAGGATGTGGTTCTTGAACTGGTCCGGAAACACCATGATGGTGTCGTAAGCCAGTGAGCCGCAGATCAGCGCAGACATGTTCACCCCAAATAAGAAATAGAAAACGGCGGTCCATCACCGGCCGGCGGCGTAGGGTAGCGGGTGAGGCCTCGCGCGGCCAGTTCCTAATGTGCTTTGCGAGGGCTTGCGGACCACTCGATCCGTGACCCGGGCCAGGGGTGGGGCAGGGGCCGGGCGGGGGCGGGCCGGATCGGTCCGGGTCGCCCGGCGGGGTCCGCCGGCACCCCGACCCAGGGTTATCCCCAGGGTATCCACCGCCCCTCCTGAACGGCCCAGTTCGCTCGAAACCGTTGATTTTCCTTGCTCGCAGGGGGGCGGTTGCTAGGCTAACGCCCCCACTCCGCCCCTACTTTTGACGGCCCAATCCCCCGATGTTCAAGAAGTTTCGCGGCATGTTCTCCAATGACCTGTCCATCGACCTGGGCACGGCCAACACACTTATTTATGTGCGCGGGCAAGGGATTGTCCTGAACGAGCCGTCCGTGGTCGCAGTGCGCCAGGACCGGCTGATCGGCGGGAACCGGACGGTGGCGGCGGTCGGCGGCGAGGCCAAGCAGATGCTCGGCCGTACCCCGGGGCACATCACCACGATCCGGCCGATGAAGGACGGCGTCATCGCCGACTTCACCTACACCGAGGAAATGCTCAAGCATTTCATCCGCAAGGTGCACAAATCGCGCTTCCTGCGCCCGAGCCCGCGCGTGCTGGTCTGCGTGCCCTGCGGCTCGACCCAGGTCGAGCGCCGCGCGATCAAGGAATCGGCGGAGGAGGCCGGCGCCCGCGAGGTCTATCTGATCGAGGAACCGATGGCCGCGGCGATCGGCGCCGGCATGCCGGTGACCGAGGCGCGCGGCTCGATGGTGGTCGACGTCGGCGGCGGCACCACCGAAGTGGCGGTGATCGCCCTCAACGGCATCGTCTACTCGGCCTCGGTCCGGATCGGCGGCGACCGCTTCGACGAGGCGATCATCAACTACGTGCGCCGCACCTACGGCACCCTGATCGGCGAAGCCACCGCCGAGCGCATCAAGCTCGAGATCGGCTGCGCCTACCCGCAGGAACGCGCCACCACCATCGAGGTCTCCGGCCGCAACCTCGCCGAGGGCGTACCGAAGATGATCAAGATCAACTCCAACGAAGTGCTGGAAGCGCTGCGCGAGCCGCTGGCCGGCATCGTGTCGGCGATCCGCCTGGCGCTGGAGCAGACCCCGCCGGAACTGTGCGCCGACGTCGCCGAGCGCGGCATCGTCCTGACCGGCGGCGGCGCGCTGCTGCGCGACCTGGACCGCCTGATCAGCGAGGAAACCGGCCTGCACGTGCAGGTCGCCGACGATCCGCTGACCTGCGTCGCCCGCGGCGGCGGCCGCGCCCTGGAGCTGGTCGACATGCACGGCAACGAGTTCTTCGCGCCTGAGTAAGACGGGAGTCGGGAATGGGGATTCGGGAATCGTCGAAAGCCGTTTCGCCGTCGTCCCGGTTTCCCTCTCGCCCACGCGGTCCGCAAACTGAAGTAAGGTTTCGTGCGCGGCGCCCGATGGTCGCCGCGTCGCGCTTTTCCGATCCCCCACTCTCCATTGCCCATTCCCGGCTCTAATGCCCCCTTACGCCGGTCCACCCACCGCAGCCCGTAGCGGCGAAGTCGCCGACACGCTGCGCCTGTTGGCGTACCTGGCTCTGGCGGTCGTGCTGATCGTGCTCGATCACCGCGGCGGTTGGCTCAACCAGGCACGCAAGCAGACTGCGCTGTTCGTCGCGCCGCTGTGGGCGGTGGCCGGATGGCCGGGGCGCCTGGTCGAGCGCGTCAGCGACGACGCCGGCACCATGAGCCAGCTCACCGACGAAAACCGCCGCCTGCGCAACGAAGCCCTGGTCAACCAGGCGCGCATGGCACGGTTGCAATCGGTCGCCGCCGACAACCAGCGCCTGCGCGGCCTGCTCGAAGCGGCCGAGCGCGGCAATCTGGACGTGGTCCTGGCGCCGATTCTCGATATCGACCTCGATCCCACCCGGCAACGGTTGGTGCTCGACGCCGGCAGCCGCGAGCGGGTCCGGGTCGGCCAGAGCGTGATCGACGCCGGTGGCCTGCTCGGCCAAATCACCGGCATTACCCCCTTGCACGCCAGCGTGCTGCTGATCACCGACGCTTCGCATGCGGTGCCGGTCGCGGTGGCGCGCAACGGTGTGCGCCTGGTCGTCTACGGCGAAGGCCGCAGCGACAGCCTGACCCTGCGCAGCGTGCCGCTGTCGAGCGACGTCCGGGTCGGCGACGTGCTGGTGACCTCGGGCCTGGGCGGGCGCTTCCCATCGGGCTTCCCGGTCGGCACGATCACCGCGCTGCGTCCCGACGACAGCCGCGCCTTCCTGGTCGGCGAGGTGCGCCCGGCCGCCCAGCTCGATCGCGGCCGCGAAGTGCTGGTGCTGCTGTCGTTGCCGCCGGCGCCGGCCGATACCACGCAATTCGACACGCAACCGGCGATGCCGGCGGCCGGTACGGCATCCGCCGGCGCCGCTGCGGCATCCACCGGCACCGCGG
>NZ_CP013141.1:5426016-5449751 GCF_001442535.1 Lysobacter antibioticus
GCGCGCGCAGGACCCGTTCGCCGGCGCCGTCGGCGACGCGGATCGCGCGCCAGTCCGGGTCGCCGTCGGCGAGGCCGACGAAACGCACCGGGCGGTAGCGCTGCAGGCGCGGCAGCTCGGCCAGACGCGCTTCCAGCGCCTCGCCGAAATCGCGCGCGACCACGATGCGGCCGAATTCCTCGCGACCGTAGCGCTCGGCTTCGAGCACTGCGCGGCCGAAATCGCCGCGCCGGCTGATATGGATGCGGCGGATCGAGCCGGTCGGCGCGCGCAGCTTGGCCAGCACGCCGAGCGCGCTCAGCGCGTTGACGGTGGCTTCGGCGAAGCTCAGGTTGCGTTCGTCGAACACCGCCGGCAACGAACCCGGCGGTGCCGCCTCGACCAGGCCGACATCGAGGCCGAGCCGGTCCAGGGCGATGGCGAGACTGGCGCCGACCAGACCGCCACCGACGATCAGGACATCGTGGCTGGCGTGCACCGCCGACTCGGCCGGGGTGTGCGTGGCGGGGGCCGGCGTCGCTGCAGCCGGCGTCTGCCCGCCGGGGGTGTCTACGTCAGGATTCATGCGTTCATGATACGACCGCGCCCGCGGCGAGTCTGTCGGCCGCGGCCCGGATCCTGTGCGCGGAGCGGCCATCGTCGCGAAGGATCAAGCACTTAGCATCGGATTGGGCTGCGATCCGTTCACGGTGGACGGCAAACCGGCACTTTCGCCGCAGGTTCCTTAGAATGGCCGGATTGGCGCGCCAGTCCGGCGTCAGGAGCCAGAGTCATGAAGCCGAACACCCAACGCAGCCTCGTCCTGGCCTTGCTGGCCCTGTTGATGGTCGCCACCCGCGTCAATCACTGGACGCCGATCCCCGACGCCTCCTGGGCCGTGTTCTTCATCGGCGGCTTCTATCTGCGCCAGTGGACCCGCTGGGCCTTCCCGGCGCTGATGGCGCTGGCCGTGGCCGTTGACTACGCCGTGATCACCCGCCAGGGCATCAGCTTCTGGGATCACTACTGCGTCTCGGCGGCGTACTGGTTCCTGGTCCCGGCCTATTTCTCGATGTGGGCCGGCGGTCTGTGGGTCGCGCGCAACTACAAGCGCAGCTGGGGCACGCTCGGCCTGACCGTGGTCGCCCTGCTTGCCTCGACCGCGATCTGCCAACTGCTGAGCCAGGGCAGCTTCTATTGGCTGTCGGCTTCGGTCGCCGAGAAGACCGTCGCCGGCTGGGCCGCCAACTACTTCCAGTGGCTGCTGCCCTACCTGCAGACCACCGCCACCTATGTCGGCATCGCCGTCGTGGTCCAGGCCATCGCCGCGTCCGCGGTCAAGTCGAAGGCGTCGACGACGCACTCCGACGACGCCCGCAAGCTCTGACCGCGCGCGTCATCGATGGGCAACCGTCTCTCGAAAATCTACACGCGCACCGGCGACGACGGCAGCACCGGTCTTGGCGACGGCAGCCGCATCGCCAAGGACTCGGCCCGGGTCACCGCCTACGGCACGGTCGACGAAGCCAATTCGACGATCGGCCTGGTGCTCGCCAGCGAATTGCCGGACACGATCCGCGAACAGTTGGTGGCGATCCAGCATCAGATGTTCGACCTCGGCGGCGAGCTGTGCATCCCCGGCCATGCGGCGATCTTCGACGCCGACATCGACCGTCTCGAACAGTGGCTCGACGGCCATAACGACGAGCTGCCGCCGCTGAAGGATTTCATCCTGCCCGGCGGCGGCGAAGCCGCGGCGCGTTGCCACATCGCCCGCACCGTGGTGCGCCGCGCCGAGCGCGAGACCGTGAGCCTGGCGCGCCTGGACAGCGTGCGCCCGGAAGCGGTGCGCTATCTCAACCGCCTCTCCGACCTGCTGTTCGTGCTGGCCCGCGTGCTGGCGCGCGCGAGCGGGCACGGCGAAGTGCTTTGGAACCACGAGCGCCGCAAGGGCTAGCGATGCGCATCTACACGCATCCGGCCTGCACGCGCCACGACCCGGGTCCGGGTCATGCCGAGCGGCCGTTGCGTCTGGTCGCCGTCACCGAAGCCTTGCGCGAAGCCTATCCCTCGCTGGACTGGCACGAAGCGCCCGGCGCCAGCCGCGGCCAGTTGCTGCGCGCGCACGGCGACGCCCTGCTCGCGCTGATCCTCGATACCCAGCTCGACGGCCCGATGTCGCTCGACCCCGACACCGTGCTCGCGCCCGGCTCGGCCGAAGCCGCGCTGCGCGCCGCCGGCGCCGGCATCGCCGCGGTCGACACGGTGATCAAGGGCGAGGAGAAACGCGTGTTCTGCGCGGTGCGCCCGCCCGGCCACCACGCCACCGGCGATGCCGCGATGGGCTTTTGCCTGTTCAACAACATCGCCGTCGCCGCCGCCCATGCCTGCGACAAACACAATCTGGCGCGGGTGGCGGTGATCGATTTCGACGTCCACCACGGCAACGGCACCCAGGCGATCTTCGATACCGACCCGCGGGTGATGTACGTCAGCTCGCACCAGATGCCGCTGTACCCGGACACCGGCTACGCCCACGAACGCGGCGTCGGCAACATCATCAACGCACCGCTGCCGGCCGGCACCGGCAGCGAAGGTTTCCGCAAAGTCTGGCGCGAGCACCTGTTGCCGACCGTCGATTCGTTCCGTCCGCAGTTGCTGCTGATTTCCGCCGGCTTCGACGCCCACCGCCGCGACCCGCTGGCCCAGGTCGAGCTCGACGGCGAGGATTTCGCGTGGATCACCCGCGAACTGGTGGCCATCGCCGAGCGCCATGCGCTGGGGCGCGTGGTCTCGATGCTCGAAGGCGGCTACGACCTGGCCGCCCTGCGCGAGAGTGCGGTGGCGCATGTGGGCGCCTTGATGGAGTGAGGTGCCGGGCGCCTGGGGGTGCGGTCGTGAGGTCCTTTCGTGGTTTCGGTCCGTGGCCGTTATCCCAGCGCTTCGCGGCAAGTTGCGTCGCGAGGTCGCAGCAGCGCGGTCGCGGCTTGCGCCGCTCCTACCCAGAAGCAGTTTCGCAGTTGCCTTTGCCTTTGCCTTTGCCGTGAAAGCTTGGCGCAGTTCCGAACTTGCGATGCAAGCGTAGACCCGGAGGGCGGCGCACAGGACGTGCGCCGTTTTTCGATAAGACAGGGACGTCTTATCGGAAAATCCCGGCGCGGGCTGTGTGCTCGCAGGGGAGCTTCGTCAAGGAAAAGCATTTTTCTTTGGTGACTTTCTTTTGGGGCTTTGGCCAAAAGAAAGTTACCCGCACCCTTTAGGGGGCGGAAGCTTTGCACTTGCTTGTGGCTTGTGGCTTGTGGCTTCTTGCGAAGCAAGATCAAACGCCAAAAGCTTCCGCCACTAAAGCGGCGGGTTACTTTCTTTTGTCATAAGCAACAAAAGAAAGGTAACCAAAGAAAAATGCTTCTTTTTGAATCACAGGCCCGCACGAGCGATGCATCCGCGGGGATTTTTCATACGGGACATCCCTGTCCCGATGAAAAACGGCGCGCATCCCTGCGCGCCGCCCTCCGGGTCTTCGGTTACCTTCGCTAGTGCAAGGCGACGCACTGCAACAGCGACAGCGACAGCGACAGCGACAGCGACAGCCAAGCAGAGGATCGGACGCAACGGCATCCACGAACCGGATCGCACCCGGCCCGGGACTCACGGTCGCGGCTCACGCCGCTCCTACAGGGATGGTTCGCGGGGCTATGTTGCTCAAGCAGGCAGCCCCCCTCGGAGAAGCTGAGGTGAGTCGCGACCAGCGACCAGGCAGTCCCTGCCGAGAGTTGCCGCCCGCCGGACCAGACCTCAGCCCACCGGCTCCGCCTCGAACCCCAAGGCCGCCGAGTTGATGCAATAACGCAGTCCGGTCGGCCGCGGGCCGTCCGGGAATACGTGGCCCAGGTGCGATTGGCAGCGCGCGCATTTGACCTCGACCCGGCGCATTCCGTGACTCTCGTCGGCCACCTCGGCCACCGCTTCGGGCCGCAAGGCCTGCCAGTAGCTCGGCCAGCCGCTGCCGGAGTCGTACTTGGCCTGGGACGAGAACAGGGCCTCGCCGCAGGCGGCGCAGGTGTAGGTGCCGGCTTCCTTGTGGTTCCAGAAGCGCCCGGTGAAGGCCCGCTCGGTCGCCGAACAGCGGCAGACGGCGTATTGCTCCGGGGACAGCTGCTCGCGCCATTCAGCTTCGCTCTTCTCGACCGCTGCCGGGGGGTGACTGGGAAGCTGGCTCATGACTCCTCCGATGGGGCGCTCGCGTTCGGGGAAAATGAACGCCGATGCCGCTTAGATGGCGCCCGCGTTGCCCGCTTGCAAGGGATACGGCAAGCTAACGACCGTTTTTCCGTCCACCGGATGCTCGCGTGCGCAAACCCCTCCGCCTGCTCCCGTTGTCGCTGTGCATCGCCATCGCCCTGCCCGCTTATGCGGCGGACGACAACGAGAATTGGGGCCTGTGCCCGCTGATCGACGCCGTGCCGTCCTTCGACGACGCCCCGGCCCCGACCGGCACCGCCGAACAACGCGCCGAACAGCCGACCGATATCGACGGCGGCACCCTGCAACGGGCTGGCGCCGACCAAAACATCGTCGTCCAGGACAATGTGCGCTTGAGCCGCGGCGACCAGTTCCTGGGCACCGACAAGCTCAGCTACAACCAGGAATCCGGCAAGTACACGGCCGAGGGCCATGTCCGCTACCAGGATTCGAGCATGCGCCTGGTCGCCGAACGCGCCGAGGGCGACCAGAACGCCGACCAGCACCGCATCGACGACGTCGAGTACCAGTTGACCGCGCGCCGCGGCAACGGCGGCGCCGAGCGCATCGAGCTCAACGGCCCCAAGGGCGCCCTGCACGGTTCGACCTATTCGACCTGCGCGCCGAACCAGCGCTCCTGGGAGCTGCGCGCCCACCGCATCGACATCGACACCGCCGAAGGCATGGGCGTGGCGCGCAATGCCACCCTGCGCATCGGCAAGGTGCCGGTGCTGTACGTGCCGTGGTTCGTGTTCCCGGTCGACGACCGCCGCCGCACCGGCCTGCTGTATCCGAACATCGGCCTGTCGGGCAAGAACGGCTTCGACTGGCGCCAGCCGATCTACCTCAACCTGGCCCCGAACTACGACGCCACCCTGTATCCGCGCTACATGAGCAAGCGCGGCCTGGCCATGGGCGGCGAGTTCCGCTGGCTGTACGGCAGCGGTTCCGGCGAGGTCTCGGGCAACTGGATGCCGAACGACGACCTGGCCGGCAACGACCCGGGCCGCTACACCGACTACCGCCGCGACCCGCCGGTGCAGATCCCGCGCGACCGCATGCCGGAGAAGAACCGCGGCGAGTTCGCGCTGAAGACCACCCACCGCCTCGACGGCACCTGGTACGCCGCCGCCAACCTGGCCTGGGTCAGCGACAAGTACTACTTGCAGGACTTCAGCAACAGTCTGTACGGCCAGTCGGCGATCTCGCTGCGCAGCGAGGTCGGTCTGTACGGCCGCGGCCGTTACTGGGACGCAAGCCTGATCGCCGACCACAACCAGCTGGCCGACTTCACCCTGCAGGAGAATTCGCTGGCCTACGACCGCCTGCCGCGCGCGACCTTCCATTGGGCGCAGCCGTTCGGCAAGTGGATCGAGACCGGTGTCGACACCGAAGCGGTGCGTTTCCAGCACGAAGACGTCAAGTTCACTCCGGGCGATCCGAACGCCCCGATCGGCCTGCGCCGCGACATGCCCGGCGGCAGCCGTTTCGACGTCAAGCCCTACGTCAGCTTCCCGCTCGAGGGCGCGAGCTGGTTCATCCGCCCGAAACTGGCCTGGCGCTACACCGCCTATGAGCTGGAACGCGGCCTGGCCCAGCAGATGGCCGAGCAGCAGGCCGCGGCCTTCGTCGCCGCCAACCCGACGGTGCCCAACACGCCGGAGCTGGTGCGCAGCTTCTACGACAAGTCGCCGAGCCGCAGCCTGCCGATCACCTCGATCGACGCCGGCATGTACTTCGATCGCGAGACCGAGATCCGCGGCGACCACTACCTGCACACCCTGGAGCCGCGCGTCTTCTATCTGCGCGCGCCGTACCGCGACCAGGCTGGCATGCCGCTGTTCGACACCAATCCGATGTCGTTCAGCTGGGGCGCGCTGTTCCGCGACAACCGCTACACCGGCGCCGACCGCCAGACCGACGCCAACCAACTCACCACCGCCCTGACCACACGCCTGATCAGCCAGGACGACGGCCGCGAGCGGCTGGCGGCGAGCATCGGCCAGATCCAGTACTTCGACGACATCCGCGTGGTGGCCGGCGCCGAAACGCCGATCAAGCAGGGCAAGTCGGCCTGGGTCGCCGACGTCAGCGTGTCGCCGAGCGACCGCTGGACGATCAACGCGACCTACCAGTGGGACCCCAAGCTGCGCAGCGAGGATCTCGCCAGCCTGCGTGCGCGCTACCTGTTCGGCAACAACGGCGTGGTCAATTTCGGCTATCGCTACCGCCGCGACCTGTCGGTGTCGCCGACCGCGCCGAAGGACAGGCGCGACCTGTTCGAGCAGGCCGACTTCTCGTTCCTGTATCCGATCAACGACAACTGGAGCGTGGTCGGCCGCTACTACTACTCGATCAAGGACAAGCGCGCGCTCGAACAGATCGCCGGCGTGCAGTGGGAAAGCTGCTGCCTGGCGGTCCGCCTGATCGCCCGCCGCTACCAGCGCAACCGCTCCGAAGACCTCAACAGCTCGCTTCAGGTGGAGTTCGAGCTCAAGGGCCTAGGCTCCGCCGGCCAGAACACGGAGCGCGTTTTGCGCCGTGCTATTCTCGGCTATAACCGCGACGACCTGTATCTGGCGCCGCCGTCTCCCACGGTCAGCCGCCAAAATCGCGGCGACGACGCCGACTCGACTCTCGAACCGACCCTATGAACAAATTCTTCGCGAGCCCGCTCCTGGCGAGCCCGGTTTTGGCAAGTCTGCTGGCCGCCGGCCTGCTGTTCGGCGGGAACGTCCGGGCCCAGGATCTGCAGCCGATCGACCGCATCGCGGCCGTGGTCGACGAGGACGTGATCCTCAAGACCGAACTCGACCGCGCGATCGCCAACATCATGAATCAGTACGCCGGCCGCAGCGACCAGCTGCCGCCGCGCGACGTGCTTGAGCGCCAGGTGCTCGAGCGCCTGATCCTGCTCAAGATCCAGGTCGCCCAGGCCCAGGGCACCGGCGTGCGGGTGACCGATCAGGAAATCGATCAGGCCATCGCCGGCATCGCCAACTCCAACAAGATCAGCGTCGACCAACTGCGCCAGCAGCTGGCCCGCGATGGCAGTTCCTACAACGATTTCCGCAGCTCGATCCGCGACGAACTGCTGGTCCAGCGTCTGCGCCAGCGCTTCGCCCAGACCCGCATTTCGGTCAGCGACGCCGAGATCGACGCGGCCTTGGCCGCGCAGGCCAACACCGGCACCCAGTACCACCTGGCCCACATCCTGATCGCCCTGCCCGAAGGCGCCACGCCCGAGCAGATCGCGACCGCGCAGAAGAAGGTCGAGGGCGTTAAGACCCTGATCGACAAGGGCGAGATGGAATTCAACGCCGCCGCCGTGCGCTATTCCGACAGCCCCAACGCGCTGGAAGGCGGCGACCTGGGCTGGCGCAGCCTCGACGAAATCCCGGCCGCGTTCGGCGAGCTGATGCGCAAGATGAGCGCCGGCCAGGTCACCGACCCGATCCGCGGCCCGAGCGGCTTCCAGTTGCTCAAGCTGGTCGAAGTGCGCGACGCCTCGCAGTCCGGTCCCAAGCTGGTCACCCAGTTCCACGCTCGCCACATCCTGGTCCGTATCAGCGACACCGTCAGCGAAGCGCAGGCCAAGGCCAAGGCCGAGACCCTGCGCGCCCGCATCGCCGGCGGCGCCAAGTTCGAGGACGTGGTCAAGGAAAGCTCGGAAGACCTGACCTCGCAGACCAAGGGCGGCGACCTGGGTTGGTTCACCCAGGACGAGTTCGGCCCCGAGTTCGGCGGCGCCGTCGCGGCGCTGGCCGACAACGAAATCTCGCAGCCGATCCACAGCCAGGCCGGTTACCACATCGTCCAGCGCATCGGCAGCCGTCAGAGCGATGTCGCCGACCAGAGCAAGCGCGCCCAGGTCCAGGAGACCATCGGCCGTCGCAAGCTCGAGGAAGAATGGAACCGCTACCTGCGCGAGAAGCGCGGCGAAGCCTTCGTCGACTTCCGCGTCGGCAAGGGTGCCGAAGAGACCACCGCGCCGGCGGAACCGGCCAAGCCGGCCGCGTCCGGCGGCTGACGTGACCCTGCCCCGGCTCGCGCTGGTGCCGGGCGAGCCGGCCGGCGTCGGGCCGGAGCTCTGCCTGCGGCTGATCCAGCAGGCGCGCGACTACGACCTGGTCGCCTTCGCCGATGCGCGCAGCCTGCGCGCCGCCGCCGACGCGCTCGGCTTGCCCCTGACCCTGCTGCCGCCGGACCGCCCTTCGCGGGCTCCCGGCGAGCTGGCCCTGGTCGATCTCCCCAATGCGCTCGTCCCCGCCTTCGGCCAACCCGAGCCGCGCAACGCCGCGGCGGTGATCGGCGCGCTGCGCGCCGGCGCCGAGGGCTGCCTGCGCGGCGAGTTCGACGGCCTGGTCACCGGCCCGGTGCACAAGGCGGTCATCAACGAGGGCGGCATCGCCTACAGCGGCACCACCGAGCTGCTCGCCGAACAAGCCGGCTGCGAGGTGGTGATGCTGCTGGCCAACGACATCGTCCGGGTCGGCCTGGCCACCACCCACCTGCCGCTGCGCGCGGTCGCCGATGCGATCGAGCCGGTGGCGCTGACCCGCACCCTGCGCATCATCGATGCGGCGCTGCGCCGGGACTTCGGCATCGCCGAGCCGGTGATCGCCGTGCTCGGCCTCAACCCGCATGCGGGCGAGGCCGGCCACATGGGGCGCGAGGAGATCGAGGTCATCGAACCGGTCATGGCCGCGTTGCGCGCCCAGGGCCTGACCTTAGTCGGCCCGCTGCCGGCCGACACCGCCTTCCTGCCGGCCAAGCTGCGCGGTTTCGACGCGGTGCTGGCGATGTACCACGACCAGGGCCTGCCGGTGCTCAAGTACAGCGGCTTCGAGCGTGCCGTGAACATGACCCTGGGACTACCCTATCCGCGCGTCGCGGTCGATCATGGCACCGCGCTCGACCTCGCCGGCCGCGGCCTGGCCGATCCGTCCAGCCTGATCGCCGCCGCCGAAACCTGCGCGCGCATCGCGCGCACCCGCCGCAGCACGTCCGGAGGCACGCCATGACCGGCACGGCCAGATCGCACGCCAAGGGCTTCAAGCCCGAGGCCAAGAAACACTTGGGCCAGCACTTCCTGCACGACGGCGGCATCATCGCCATGATCGTGCAGGCGGTGGACCCCAAACCCGGCGACCACTTGGTCGAGATCGGCCCCGGCCAGGGTGCGATCACCTTCCCCTTGCTCGACCGCCACGGCGAGCTGACCGTGATCGAGTTCGACCGCGACCTGATCTTCCCGCTGACCGACGGCGCGCGCGCCCACGGCACCCTGGAAGTGATCCACCGCGATGTGCTGACCGTGGATTTCACCGCGCTGGCCAATGAGGACAAGATCCGCCTGGTCGGCAACCTGCCTTACAACCTGTCCTCGCCGATCCTGTTCCATGCCCTCGACCATGCCGCGGTGATCCGCGACATGCACTTCATGTTGCAGAAGGAAGTGGTCGACCGCATGGCCGCCGGCCCCGGCAGCAAGGTCTTCGGCCGTCTGAGCGTGATGCTGCAGGCCTACTGCCAAGTGATCGCCCTGTTCGACGTGCCCCCGGGCGCATTTCGTCCGCCGCCGAAGGTCGATTCGGCCGTGGTGCGGATGATTCCGCATGCGCCCGACAAGATCGGCATCGTCGACCACGCCCTGTTCGCGCGCGTGGTCCGAGACGCCTTCGGCCAGCGCCGCAAGACCCTGCGCAACGCGCTCTCGCAGGTCTGCGACGGCGCCGCGATCGAGGCCGCCGGGCTGCGCCCGGACGCGCGCGCCGAGCAGATCGAAGTCGCCGATTTCGTGCGCCTGGCCAATGCGCTCGCCGCCAGCGGCGCGGTCCTGGCCGAGCCCGGCAAGAGTTAGCGCCTGCGCCGCGGGCCTGCGTCCGCGGTGCGTTCGTACCGGGCGGTCGTGGCCGCGACGGCATCGCCCACGCACGCGATGCGCCCGTCGCGCAGCTGCCGCGGCCGAGCGCCGATGCAGGTTTTGTGCCGACTGCGGACCACGATCCGGCGGCGATTATCTCGGCTTTCGCGGCGTCCACGCGGGCCGCTCACCGATTATCACGACCGACGGTTTCCGGCCGAATGTCGTTATTTTCACGACTCATTCCCGCTTCATGCCCGCTTTGCTTAAACTGCCGCCATGGAACACCACCACGACTACGCTTTCGACATCGATGTGGCGACCCGCTACCTGGACGACCAGTCCGAGCCGGAGCAGGACCGCTACGTCTTTGCCTACACCATCCATATCCGCAACGCCGGCAAGATTCCCGCGCGCCTGATGTCGCGCCACTGGGTCATCACCGACGCGAACGGCAAGGTGCAGGAAGTGCGCGGCGAAGGCGTGGTGGGCGAACAACCGTGGTTGCGTCCGGGCGACGACTACGAGTACACCTCGGGCGCCGTGCTGGAAACCAGCCTGGGAACGATGGAAGGCAGTTACGCGATGGTGGCCGACGACGGCACCCGCTTCGACGCGCAGATTCCGCCGTTCACGCTCACCATCCCGCGCACCCTGCATTGAGCGCGGACCACGTATGAGCGTTTGGGCAATAGGCGACCTCCAGGGCTGTTACGACGCGACCCAGCGCTTGCTGGAACGGATCGCCTTCGATCCGGCGCGCGACACGCTGTGGTTCTGCGGCGATCTGGTCAACCGCGGCGGGCAGTCGCTGGAGACCCTGCGTCTGGTGCATTCGCTGCGCCAGAACAGCATCGTCGTACTCGGTAACCACGATCTGTCGCTGCTCGCCATCGGCGAGCGCACCGAGGAGGAGCAGCGCAAGGTCAACCCCGACCTGCAGCGCATCGTCCTGGCCGAGGACCGCAACGAACTGCTCGGCTGGCTGCGCATGCAGAAGCTGGTCCAGGTCGACCGCAAGCTCGGCTGGATGATGGTGCACGCCGGCCTGGCGCCGAAGTGGACCACGACCATGGCCGAGCGCCATGCGCGCGAGGTCGAAGAGCGCCTGCACGGCGATCAGTACCGGCGCCTGCTCAAGAACATGTACGGCGACCGCCCGGCCTGGAATCCCAAGCTGGCCGGCATCGACCGCCATCGCGCGATCATCAACATCTTCACCCGCCTGCGTTATTGCACGCCGCGCGGCCGCATCGCCTTCGAGGACAAGGGCAGCCCGGGCACCCAGCCGGTCGGTCTCTACCCCTGGTACGAAGTGCCGGGCCGCGCCGAGCGCGACCTCAAGATCGTCTGCGGACATTGGTCGACCCTCGGCCTTTTCATCGGCCATGGCGTGCACGCGATCGACACCGGCGCGGTCTGGGGCGGCAAGCTCACCGCGCTGCAGCTCGACACCGACGAGTTGCGACTGGTGCAGGTGCCCGGGCGCGACGTGCCGGCCAATCCGCCGCGCCCGCGTCCGCCGCGTCCGCCACAAGGGCAGCAGAAGTAAGCCGATGCGCCAGGGACGGTGGCGGCCACTGCTGAAGATCGCGGCCCTCGCCGTCGTCGCGGCCTGCGCCGCCTGTTCGCGCGCGCCGCAGCAACCTGCTTCATCGGGCGCGTCCCCTGCCGCGCAACCGGCGGCCTCATCGCGCGATGTCGCGGCGTCGCCGCCCTTAGTCGCCGCCGCGCGTACGCAGATCGGCGCGACCCGCCTCTACGACCCGGCCTATGTGCGTTTGTCTTACCCGGGCGGCGACGTCGCCGCCGATCGCGGGGTCTGCACCGACGTGGTGATCCGCGCCCTGCGCACGCAGGGTCTCGATCTGCAGCAAGCCGTGCACGAAGACATGCGCGCGAACTTCGCCGCCTATCCCTCGAACTGGCGCGCGAGCGCCACCGACCGCAACATCGATCATCGCCGCGTGCCGAACCTGCGCCGCTGGTTCGAGCGCCAGGCCTGGTCGCTGCCGGTCAGCGACCGCGCCGCCGACTATCGCCCCGGCGATCTGGTCACCTGGGACCTGGGCCGCGGCGTGCCGCACATCGGCATCGTCTCCGACCGCAAATCCTATCGGGGCCGGCCGCTGATCCTGCACAACATCGCCCGCGGCACCCAGGAAGACGACCTGCTGTTCGACTACACCATCACCGGCCACTACCGGCCGAAGCTGGATCGCGGCACCGCGAACGTGGCGCGCTGATGGCCGTCATCCCCGCGAAAGCGGGGATCCACCGGACTTATCCCTACAGAACCCGCACGACGCCCCCCTAAGTTTCAGCGCCGGGCCGAAAGCTTGTTCTCGCACGGACTCATCCCGGCAGAGCCCTCATGCAGGACTCAGCGACTCAATCCATCCCCAGCCGCAGGTAATCGAGGAACTCGAACGCGAACTCGTTGCGCTCGTCGGCCGCATGCGCTTCGCGCGCGACCACACGCCACTCGGCGGCGTCGAAGCGCGGGAAAAAGGCATCGGCGCCTTCGACTTCGGTATCGACCCGGGTCAGGTGCAGGCGCACCGCGGCGCCCAAACACAGCGCATAGACCTCGCCGCCGCCGATCACGCACAGCTCCTCGGCGCCATCGCCCTGCGCCAGTTCCAGCGCTTGCTCGACCGAGCCCACCGCTTCCATGCCGGCGAACGGCACCTCGCCCGAGCGGGTCAGCACCAGGTTGCGCCGGCCCGGCAAGGCACGTCCGAGCGACTGCGCGGTCTTGCGCCCCATCAGCAGCGGCTTGCCGAGGGTCAGCGCCTTGAAACGCTTGAGGTCGTCGGACAGACGCCATGGCAAGGCGTTGTCGCGGCCGATGGCATGCTTGCGGTCGAGGGCGGCGATCAACACCAACTGGGTCATGCGGTTCGGCTCCGGTAACGGCACGGCCACGCCTCGGCGTGGCATTTCATGAGAAGCGCGCGACCCACCCGCGGGCGATCGCGCGCAGGCAGTTCACGACTGCGAGCGCAGCAAATCCGACAAGCGACCGCGCTGGCCGAAGTCGAATTGCCCGCCATATTCGATGTCGTCGAGTTTCCATTGCCCGTCCTCGCGCAGCAGCAGCGCTCGGTCGGTCCAGCGGCTTTCCTCGGACATCGGTTCTTTGAGGCTCAATTCGACCTCGAAGCTTTCTCGATCCGGCCCCGACACCGTGCGCTTGCCGATCCGGTAGCCGGTCGGGCCTTCGTACACGGTCGAGAACAGATCGCCATCGACGAACGGCGGCTTCTCATCCGGATGCGCGGCGATCGCCGCATCGCGTTTGCGCGCAGCGTCTGCTATCAGCGCCAGCAGACGCTTGGACAGCAATGGGCGGTAGCGCTGCATCGTCTCCCCTTCGGGCAAGCCGCCGCTGCGGACATCGATATGAACACGATAGAACGCGTCGGCCACGGCTGCCGCGCCGTCGCTGCGGGCGGTATCGCCGGCCGCTGCCGGCGCGACGGTCGTGGCAGCCTGCCGCTGTCCGGCGCGCTCGCCGGTCGAGCCGCATGCGGTCGCAGCGAGCGCAGCCCACAGAGCCAAACACCAGCCCGCAATGGAAGGTCGCAGCATGATCTCTCCTACGGCGCCATCGGCGGCGCCGGAAGCGATCAGGCTAATCCGGCGCACGTTCAAACCGCGTCTAGCACAGTCGTGCGAGCCGCTCGCTCAGACCGCGACCGGCGCCTTGATCGCCGGCAGCGGGTCGTAGCCTTCGATGGCGATGTCGTCGTAGCTGAAGCCGAAGACGTCCTTGATTTCGGGATTGAGCTTCAACTTCGGCAATGCGCGCGGCGTGCGCGAGAGCTGTTCGCGCGCCTGATCGTAATGATTCGAGTACAGGTGCGCGTCGCCGAGGGTGTGGACGAAATCGCCGACGCCCAGGCCGCAGACCTGCGCGACCATGTGGGTCAGCAGCGCGTAGCTGGCGATGTTGAACGGCACGCCGAGAAAAATGTCGCCGCTGCGCTGGTACAGCTGGCAGCTGAGCTTGCCGTCGGCGACGTAGAACTGGAACAGCGCGTGGCAGGGCATCAAGGCCATCTGCGGCAGGTCGGCGACGTTCCAGGCGCTGACGATCAAACGGCGCGAATCGGGATTGCGCTTGATCTCGTCGACGACCCAACGGATCTGGTCGATCTCGACGCCTTCCGCGCCGGCCCAACGCCGCCATTGCTTGCCGTAGACCGGACCGAGTTCGCCCTCGGCATCGGCCCACTCGTCCCAGATGCTGACCTTGTGCTCCTTCAGGTAGGCGGTGTTGGTCTCGCCCTTGAGGAACCACAGCAGCTCATGGACGATCGAGCGCAGGTGCAGTTTCTTGGTGGTGACCAGCGGAAAGCCGGCGTTCAAATCGAAACGCAGTTGCCAGCCGAACACGCTGCGCGTGCCGGTACCGGTGCGGTCGGATTTCTCGGTGCCGTGTTCCAGCACGTGGCGAAGCAAGTCGAGATATTGCTGCATGGTCTCAGCCCTTCGCCGGTTCGGCCGCGAGCGGCTGCGGTTGCAGGGTCGGCGAGCGCGTCGACAGCCACAGCCAGAACAGGCCGAGCAGGATCAGCGGCACGCTCAACACCTGGCCCATGGTCAGCCAGCCGAACGCGAGGTAGCCGTGATCGCCGATCTGCGCATCGGGCACGCGCACGAACTCGACGAGGAAGCGGAAGCAGCCGTACAGCAGCGCGAACAGGCCGGACACCGCATAGCGCGGACGCGGCTTGCTCGAGAACCACCACAGCGCGACGAACATCACCAGGCCTTCGAGCAGCGCTTGATAGAGCTGCGAAGGATGACGGGCGAAACGGTCGAGACCGCCGCCGGCGAATTGGGTCTGCAACTGCTCGGCGGTCCAGCCGGCGAACTCCGGCGCGCGCGGGAAGATCACGCCCCAGCCGGCATCGGTGGTCTTGCCCCACAACTCGCCGCCGATGTAGTTGCCGAGGCGGCCGAAACCCAGGCCCGGCGGCACCAGCGGGGCGACGAAATCCATCACGTCGAAGAAATTCGTGCGTTGGCGGTGCGACCACCACAACGCCGCAGCCATCACCCCGAGCAAGCCGCCGTGAAAGCTCATGCCGCCTTCCCAGATGCGGAACAGCATCAAGGGGTCCTTGAGCAGTTCGGCGAAGTTGTAGAAGACCACGTAGCCGATGCGGCCGCCGAGGACCACGCCGAGCATGGCGTAGAACAGCAGATCGCCGTAGGCCTGCTCGCCGACGCCGGGCAGGCGCCCGGCCCGGATCCGGCGCCGTCCCAGCCACCAGGCGGTGACGAAACCGAGCAGATACATGATCCCGTACCAATGGACTTGCAGCGGGCCGAGAGAGATCGCGATCGGGTCGATCTGGTGCAGGATGGTCATGCGGCGTGACGATTCTTGAGGGACGATGACCGCCGTATTGTGCCCCACGCGGCCTGTACCAGGGGCGCCGCCGAGGCCCCGGAATCGGCACGGACACAGTGTTCCGGAAGCGATCCGGCCCATTGCGGCAAACTCGCGCATTGGCCCCGATCGGCATGGCCCGGCCGACCCTAGAGCCCGCCGATGCCGATTGGCCCGCTTACAGCAGGACCGGGCGGTCCGGCAATTCGTTGCCGTCGTCGAGCGCGCCGCGCTCGCGCGGGAACTGTTCGGCGACGATGTCCGACAAGGCGGCGATGCCGCCGAGCACCGCGGCCTCGGCGTCCCCGGCGCTCAAGGCCTGCTGGATATCGTCGCAGACCGCCTGCCAACGCTCATGGCCGACCCGCGAGGCATAACCGCGATCGGCGACGATCTCGATGCGATGGTCGGCCAACAGCAGATACAGCAGCACCCCGCTGTTGCCGGCGGTGTCCCAGACCCGCAGTTGGGCGAAGGCCTCCTGCGCCGCGGCGCGCGCGTCCTGGCCGGCGAACAGCTCGCGCAGCGGCAGGCGTTCTTCGACGGCGAAGCAGATCTGGCCGTGATGACGCGACTCGCTGGCCGCGATGGACGCGGCGATGCGCTGCAGGCTGGCTTCGGGAAACAACCGCCGCGCCGAAGGCGCACATAGATGACGGAGCCAACGCATCACCAACTCCCCGAGGCGCCGCCGCCTCCGCTGGAACCGCCGCCGCCCGACCAGCCGCCACCGCCTCCACCGCCGCTGCCTCCGCCCCAACCGCCGCCGCCGTAGCCGCCCCAGCCGCCGCTGCGGACGAACTGCCCGCCGCTGCCGCCGAGCAGGCCGACGAACAAACCGATCAGCGCGGTCAGGCCGACCAGCCACCAGGCCAGCGACAGCAACCAGGCGATGCCGCCGACGACCAGCCCGGAGGCCAGCCCGCGCACCAGTGCCGGCAGCCGGCCGAGCACGGCGCGCACGAACTGCCCGCCGAAGATCGCGATGAAGAAGGCGAGCACCCAGCCCTCCTCGCCGCCGTTCGTATCGCCCTGGGTCTGGCGCGCCATCGGCGGCGGCAGCGGTTCGCCGTCGATCAGCTTGACCAGCATGGCGGTCGCGTCGACCAGGCCGCCGGCGTAGTCGCCGCTGCGGAATTTCGGCGCGAGGTATTCCTGGATGATGCGGCCGGACTGGGCATCGGTGATCGCGCCCTCCAGGCCGTAGCCGACTTCGATGCGCACGCGGCGGTCGTCCTTGGCGACGACCAGCAGCACGCCGTCGTCGACCTCCTTGCGGCCGAGCTTGAACTGCTCGTAGGCGCGCACCGCATACGAATCGATGTCCTCCGGCGCGGTGCTCGCCACCACCAACACCTGCAACTGGCTGCCTTTGCGCTGTTGCAGCGCACGCGCCTGTGCTTCCAGCTGCGAACGGGTGGCGGCGTCGAGCGTGCCGGTGGTGTCGACCACCGGCGAGGTCATCGCCGGGATCGGGGCGAAGGTCTGCGCCCACACCGGCAACGCGGCGAACGCCAACAGCACGACGCTCAGGCAGACGGCGACCCAGGCGACGGGCGTGCCGTAGCCGGACCCGCGCGTGCCTGCGGGGAACGCCGCCATCGCGGGGCGATCAGCCCTGCGCCGGAGCGGGCTGGGTCGCGGCAGGCGGCGTGCTGGCCGGCGCTGCGGGCGCCGGCTGACCGAAATCGACCTTCGGCGCTTCCTGGATCTCGGCGGGGTTCTCGACGGCGAAGTTGGGCTTGGTCGAGTAGCCGAACAGCTTCGCGGTGAGGTTGGTCGGGAACTGCCGGATGTAGGTGTTGTAGTCCTGGACCGCGCCGATGTAACGCTGGCGCTCGACCGTGATCCGGTTCTCGGTGCCTTCGAGCTGGGTCTGCAGGCTCAGGAAGCCCTGGTCGGCCTTGAGCTGCGGGTAGTTCTCGCTGACCACCAGCAAGCGCCCGATCGCCCCGCGCAACTCGCCCTGGGCCTGCTCGAACTGCTTGAGCGACTCGGGATTGTTGGCGTCGACGTTGATGCTGCCGACCTTGGCGCGCGCCTCGGTGACCTGGGTCAGCACCTGCTGCTCGTGGCTGGCGTAGCCCTTCACCGTCGCCACCAGGTTCGGCACCAGGTCGGCGCGGCGCTTGTAGACGTTGAGCACCTGCGACCAGGCCGCGGTGACCGCCTCGTCCTTTTGCTGGATGGTGTTGTAGCCGCAGCCGCTGAGCAGCGCGGTCAGCGCAAGCACGATCAAGGCTCGGAACATGGCGCGACTCCTACTGGGTGACGGCCGCATTCCAGCACCGGCCGCCAGCCGGCGCAATGGACGCGGTGTGACGACGCCGGCCTGCGCGGGGCACTATAAGCACGGCCGCAAACAAGAAGGGCCGGCAATCGCTTGCCGGCCCTCCCGTCGATCGCTGCGGTCAGACGCTTATTCGGCGCTGAGGCGCTGGTTGGCGCGCTTCTTCGCCCACAGGTTCAAGCATTCGACCAGGGCCGAGAAGCCCATCGCGCCGTAGATGTAGCCCTTCGGGATATGCACTTCCAGGCCGTCGGCGATCAGATATACGCCGACCAGGACGATGAAGGCCAGCGCCAGCATCTTGATGGTCGGGTTGTGGTCGATGAAGTAGCCCAGCGGCTTGGACGCCAGCAGCATCACCGCCACGGCGAGCAGGATCGCGGCGACCATGACCGGGGTGTGGTTGGCCATGCCGACCGCCGCGATCACCGAGTCCAGCGAGAACACGATGTCGATGACCGCGATCTGGGCGATGACCGCCATGAACGAGGCCGCCGGCTTGGTGTGCACGTCTTCGGATTCGTCCTCGCCGACGATCAGGTCCTTGACCTCCATCGAGCCCTTCACCAACAAGAAGGCGCCGCCGAGGATCAGCACCAGGTCGCGCACCGAAATGCCCTGGCCGAATACGGTGAACAAATCGCTCGTCAGGCCGGCCAGCCAGGCCAGGGTCAGCAGCAGCGCGATACGCGAGATGCAGGCCACCGCGATGCCGAACTTGCGCGCCTTCTCGCGGCTCTCGTAAGGCAGCTTGCTCACCGCGATCGAGATGAAGACGAGGTTGTCGATGCCCAGCACGATTTCGATCGCGCTCAGGGTGATCAGGGTGATCCAGACTTGCGGATCGGTCAGCAGTTCAATCACGTGCGGCATACCTCAAGATGTCGATAACGAAGAAACCCGCGGACCGGATCCGCAGACGGCGCGCCGCGGGGCGTGCCGGTGGGCCGCCGTGGCGGCCCGGTGTAAGCCAGGCAATGAAGCCGGCCGGATGGCGTGGGCGGCCCGCAGGCGCGCTCAGCCCATCAAATGGGTCCACAGCCGGGGGCCGAGAATCGCCGCCCAGGTCAGCAGCACGTTCATCAGCAGCACGAACACCGCCGCCGAGCCCATGTCCTTGGCGCGTCCGGCCAGTTCGTGGAACTCCGGGCCGTAACGTTCGATGACCGCCTCGACCGCGGAGTTGAGCAATTCCACGCTCAGCACCAGCAGGATCGAACCGATCAGCAGCACCCGCTCGACCCCGCTTTCGCCGAACCACCAACCCACCGGCGCAAGGGCCAGGAACAGGTAGACCTCGAGCCTGAACGAGGACTCGTGCAGCCAGGCCGCGCGCAGGCCCTGGAACGACCAGGTCGCCGCTTTCAGGATGCGTCCGGGACCGCGCGGCAGATGCCCGTATTCGTCAGCCATGGAGGCGGACTCCCTGCGCCGAGAGGATCGCGGCACTGCGACGGAGGCACTCGGGCGGAGACGGCTCGAAGGTCGGCATGGACGCGGGTCTCGATCGTGCGGGGCCGGGACAGGCCGGGCGCGGCCGACGGCCGCTACAGGGCGGGGATTTTGCCACAAGCCCGGCAGGGGCGCCCTGACGGCAGGCGGCCGGATCTCGGTTTTGGAGGCCGGAAGGGGCTTGGGGTGGCTGTGCTTGGGTGGGCTGAAGGGGCGTCGGTCGAGGAGGCGTGGGGTTCGTGGGGTTCGTGGGGTTCGTGGGGTTCGTGGGGTTCGTGGGGTTCGTGGGGTCCGATGAGATTCGGGTGAGCGGCCGCGAGATCGCGCGTGCCGGGGTTTGGGCTTCGACCGTGAGGAGGAAGGCGGCGCCCCCTCCCCTGTAGGAGCGAGGTGAGTCGCGACCGCGGGATACAGAGACAACAGCGCCGAGGCTCTTTATCGAAGCGATGATCTCTCGCGGGGGTAGGAGCGGCGCGAGCCGCGACCGCGTCTTTTCAGTTTCGCGACGTATCGCTCAAGCAAGATCAGGATCAAACGCCAAAAGCTTCCGCCACTAAAGCGGCGGGTTACTTTCTTTTGTCATAAGCAACAAAAGAAAGGTAACCAAAGAAAAATGCTCTTCTTTGAGTCACAGGCCCGCACGTTCGTTGCCGACGCAGGGATCTACATACGGGACATCCCTGTCCCGATGAAAAACGGCGCGCATCCCTGCGCGCCGCCCTCCGGGTCTTCGATTGCCTTCGCTAGTACGAGAGTGTGCACAGCGACAGCCGCAGCCGCAGCCGAGCCAAAACCGGCAGCCTTCAAAGAGATGGACGCCAACTTGAAGCTACGAGTCGCGGCTCACGCCGCTCCTACAAAGGACGCCAGCCAACATCCAGACGAGAGCTCACCGCCAAGAACTCCACCACTCCTATCGCGGGGAGTTCGCCACCGCCACATCGCGCTGCCAATAGCCGCGCAACTGCTCGCGTTGCCGCGGGCTCAGACCGTCGGTGCAGGCCTCCAGCAACTCGTTCGCAACGGCCGCATCGCCGGCCGCCTGGGATTCGCGCGCGGCTTCCAGCAAGGCACGCCGGCGTACGTCGAGGTTGCCGAACGGGTCGAACCAGGAATCCACGCGCGCGGTGTCCTTAACCCCTGTCCAGGCGAAACGCGCATCGCCCGCGTCGGCGGCGATGGCGCGGTAGCGGGCGATGGCGTCGCCGCGCTCGATCCGGCCTTGCAGCAGATCCAAGCGAACCCGGAACAGCCGCGCCTGCGGCGTCGCGCCGTCGGCTTCCAGCGCCGCCACCGCGCGGCCGACGTAGCCGTAGTCGACCGGCCCGGTCTGCGATTGCAGGCCGAGCAAATTGAAACTCGCGATCGCCGTGCGGTACTCGCTGCGGTCGTGCGCCGCAATGTCCTTCGCATCGGGGCGGCCCAGCGACGACGGCTGTACCAGGCGTACGCCGGGATCGTCCTTGAGGATGGCCTCGATGTCGTGCTTGTGGAATTCACCCACGACCACCACCACGGTGCCGCCGGGATGCGCACGCGCCGCGGCGGCGATGCGCTGCGCCTGCAGATAGGTGCGGTAGAGATAGAGTCGACGCGGCAGATCGTTCTTGGCGCGGGCGGCCGGCGTGGTCGCCCAGTTCGCCACCTTGTGCAGCTTGGCCGGGTCGTCGGCATGGAAGAAGTCGCGCGTCGACGCTTCCTGGCCGAAGGCGAGAAAGCCCATGAAGCCCTTGACCGGACGCAGTTCCGGCGGCGCATCCAGGCTGATGCCGAAGCCCAGCCGCTGGTCCTCCGCCGGCGGTTCCCAGTCGATCGGACACACCTCGATCCCGTGCCGGCGCGCGAACGGCACCGCCACGTCCTGCGCCTCGTAGGTGAACTCGTAGAAATCGCCGCGCGCGAATGCTTCCGGCGCACGCTCGATGCAGATCGCATCGGGCTTGGCGCGAGCGAGGAACGCGTCCAGCAGTGCCGGCTGGTCGCGCTCGGACACCAATTGCGCCGCGTGGTCGACGCCCAGGACGATCACCGTCGCCGGCGTCGCCCCGGCCTGCGCCGTCTGCGCAGCGAATGCCTGCGACGGCAACAGCAACAGCACCGCCAGCCACCACTTGCTCATGTCCGCTCCGCTCAGATCCGACGACCCGGCCACGCTGTCACGGCACGGCGGCGCGCGCCCGTGCCGTTGGTCGCGGTCGGTCGCGCTACTGCTGGCGCAAGGCCTCGATCGGATCGAGCTGCGAGGCCTTGCGCGCGGGGTAATAGCCGAAGAACAGGCCGGTCGCGATCGAGAAGCCCGCCGCCAGGGCGATGATCTGCCCGTTCAAGGCGATCGGCAGGGCGCCGAATTTGCCGACCAGGATCGTCCCGACCACGCCGATCGCGATGCCCAGCGCGCCGCCGATCAGCGAGATCAGCATCGCCTCGGCCAGGAACTGGCGCTGGATGTCGCTCGGGCCGGCGCCGACCGCCATGCGCAGGCCGATCTCGCGGATACGCTCGGTCACCGACACCAGCATGATGTTCATGATGCCGATGCCGCCGACGATCAACGAAATCGTCGCCACCGCGCCGAGCAGCAGGGACATCAATCGCGTGGTCTGGGTGCGGGTGGCGACCACCTCGGCGATGTTGCGCACGCTGAAGTCGTCGTCGCCGCCGGGCTGGATCTTATGGCGCTGGCGCAGCAGGCCTTCGATTTCCTCCTGCGCATAGGCCACGTCCTCGGCGCGGCCGACGCCGACCGCGATCTGCATCACCGCGCCGGTCGGCAGGCCCATCGCGCCGAGCAGGCGGCGACGCCCGGTTTCCAGCGGCACCAGCACCACGTCGTCCTGGTCCTGGCCGAAACCGCCCTGCCCCTTCGGCTTCAGCGTGCCGACCACAGTGAACGGCACCCGCCCGAGGCGCACGGTCTGGCCGATCGCGTCCTCGTCGCCGAACAGTTCACGCCGCACCGTCTCGCCGAGAATCACCGACTTGGCGCCGCTGCCGTAGTCGCGCGCCTCGAAGCTGGCGCCGGAAGCGATGGTCCAGCCATTGATATCGAAGAAATCCGCCTGCACGCCCTGCCACTGCGTCGACCAGTTGTTTTCGGCATAGACCGCCTGAGTACCGCCGCGCAACGAAGCGGCGACGTACTGCACTTCGGAAATTTCGTTGCGGATCGCCTCGCCGTCGGCCTCGGTCAGGGTGAAGAAACTCGATGCGCTCAGACGCACGCCGCCGGTGCCGCGCCCGCCGCCGCCCGAGCTGATGTCGAGCCGGTTCGAACCCAGCCCCGAAACCAGTTTGTCGATTTCCGATTGCGTGCCCTGGCCGACCGAAACCATCACGATCACTGCGGCGATGCCGATGATCACGCCGAGCGAGGTCAGCGCACTGCGCAACCAATTACCTCGCAGGGCGAAGATGGCGGTGCGCAAGACTTCCATGAAATTCATGCGCCGGCCTCCTGCACGTGCAGCTCGCCGTCGCGCATGACGAAGGTGCGGTCGGCGTGCGCGGCCACGTCGGGGTCGTGGGTGATCAGCACGACGGTATGGTCCTCGGCCTGCAGACGCTTGAACAGGGCGAGGATCTCCTCGCCGGTGCGGGTGTCGAGCGCGCCGGTGGGTTCGTCGGCGAGCAGGATCGGCGGCCGGTTGATCAAGGCGCGCGCGATCGCCACGCGCTGCTGCTGGCCGCCGGACAATTCGCTCGGCCGATGGCCGGCGCGGCCACTGAGGCCGACCGCATCCAGCGCCTCCTGGGCGCGGCGCAGGCGCTCGTCGCGCGGCACGTTGGCATAGCCCATCGGCATCGCCACGTTCTCCAGCGCGCTCATGCGCGACAGCAGGTTGAAGCCCTGGAACACGAAGCCGATCTTGTCGCGGCGCAGGATCGCGCGCTCTTCGGCGTCGAGACTGGCCACGTCGATGCCGTCGCACAGATACACGCCGCTGGTCGGCGTGTCGAGGCAACCGATCAGATTCATCAACGTCGACTTGCCCGAACCCGAGGGCCCCATGATCGCGACGAACTCGCCGCGCGCGATCGACATTTCGACGCCGTGCAGGGCGATCACCTCAGCTTCGGTGCCCGGTGAATAGACCTTGCCGAGCGCGCGGGTCTCGATGACCGCGGTGGCGTCAGCGGCATCGCTCATTTCGTGCCGCGCCCGCTGCCGACCACGATCTCGTCGCCTTCCTGGATGTTGCCCGAAACCTCGGTCCAGCTGCCGTCGCTGGCGCCGACGCGGACCACGATCTGTTCCGGCTCGCCCTTGACCAGCTTGTACAACGGCACGCGGCGCGCGGTGACGAGGTTAGCGATCTCGGCATCCCATTGCTTGCGCTGGGCGTCGTTGAGCAGGGAGCGGAACGAGCCGAACTGCTGGTTGAAACGTTCCTGCATGCGCTGGCGCGCCACGCCGGAGACGGCCCCGCCGCTGCGGTTGCCGCGGTTGTTGTTGCCGCCGCCACCGCCGCCCGGGCCGCGTCCGCCGCCGATGATGATCGGCG